>DCGN01000041.1:16228-22786 GCA_002315275.1 Clostridiales bacterium UBA1777 | reverse complement strand
GCCAACAGCGTTTTCGGTATGGCGCGTGACTATGTCCTCACAAAACACTACAAGAAGAAGCTCGACGAGGAAGATGCAGTCCGCATCGCCGCAAAGTCCGCCCGTGAGAAGGAGCTTGAAGAAAAGCGCCTTGAGACCGAGCGCCTGAAGGCCGAAGGCAAGACCGTTCAGAACACATCTACCAGCAAGAAGAAGCTTCAGGCTAACGAGAAGCAGCGCCTCGAGGAGCGTAAGGCCGCTCTTGATAAGGCTGACCGCGCCGCAAAGCGCGAGCGTCTCGGTATTACCGAAGAGGTAAAGCCCGATTCTCAGGTCGGTGCACGCCGCTACGCAAGAGGCCGCGCATATGTTGCCGACAGATTTACCAATCCCGAGCAGGCCGAGGCCGCTACTATAGCCGCCGCAGAGGAATCCGAGGGCGCTGCCTCTATAGATGAGACAGTCGCTGACGACGTTGCCGTTGAGGCCGAAGTCGCAGAAGAGACCATCGCAGAAGAAACAGGAGATAACGAATGATCAAAACAATGGAATTCCGCGGTAAGACGACTGAAGATGCCGTCCTCGCCGCAGCTAAAGAGCTCAACCTCTCCGAGGATGAATTCTCCTACGAACTCGTTGAGCGCGCAAAGTCCGGTTTTCTCGGAATCGGCGCTTCCCCCGCAGTAATCAAGGTTTCCTTTGAAGCAGAGGATGAGCCCGCTCCCGCAGTCGAGAGCAAGCCCGTACCCGAAAAGAAAGCTGCTCCCGAAAAGAAAGCCGTCCCCGAGAAGAAGGCCGCCACTGCAGCCGAAGCCAAGCCCGCTCCCGTAAAGGCTGCTCCCGTTGAGGGCGAGCCCGAGGAGTACGCAAAGATCAGAGAGTTCCTCACCGGCCTCATGGAGCGCATGGGCGTCTCCGCAGAGCTGGAGATTACTGCCAGAGACAACGGAGGCATCAATGTCAACCTCTCCGGCAGCGGCATCGGCGCTCTTATCGGCCGCCGCGGCGAGACTCTTGATGCTATCCAGCACCTCACCAACTACGCTGTCAATCGCGGCAGCGACAAGCACATGCACATCTCCGTCGATGCCGAGAGCTACAGAGACAAGCGCGAAGAGTCTCTCACGCATCTGGCCGAGAAGATGGCCGCAAAGGCTATCAAGTACAAGCGCAGCATGGCCCTTGAGCCGATGAATTCTTATGAGCGCCATGTCATCCACACCGCTCTTCAGAATTACGAGGGCGTAACAACGAGCTCTACGGGTGTTGAGCCCAACCGCCGCGTTGTCGTGTCCTACGTAAAGCCAGAGAATCCCAATAAGCCTCAGAGCCGCGAGTGGGCCTGATACTTTTGGTATAATTCCGCCGGTTCAAACCGGCTCATAAGCTCTTTCCCTGAAAAAGAGCTGCAGTTCAAATTTATGCCGCAAAGGCGTATCGGAGGAATTTATAATGTATTTTGAAAAAGTTCAGGCCGTTCTGGCAAAGCAGTTTGAGATGGATCCCGAATCCATCACCATGGACACCAATCTTATCGACGATATCGGAGCCGACTCTCTCGATGTCGTTGAGCTTATCGTCTCCATCGAGGATGAGTTCGGCATCAGCATCAGCGATGAGGATGCCGCAAACCTCTACACCGTCTCCAAGATCGTAGAGTACCTCGAGAGATCCTGCTGACATCCGAAAGATCGTCGGATAACAATCAAAAAACGGCTTCATCCCGAAAAAGGATGAAGCCGTTTTTATCGTCTTCGTTTTATTTTTTTACAAGAGCGTCAATGAAGATATTTGCCTTCTTGAAAAGAACGCTTTCGCTGAGGTCATCGCCATCCGCTCTGGTGTAGCAGATCTTTCTTGCGGGATCGGCAAATTTGCCCATGTAGATCCCGAGAGAAGATGAAACGGTAATATCCGTTCTATTGCCGCTTTCTCCGCCGCCGATAGCGTTTACGGATCCTCCGCCCACGGTCTTCTGCGAACCGCCGCCGGCAGCAAGGATCTTGCCGCCCGTGATCTTAAGTCCTGACAGATCGCCGCCCTCGCCGCAGCCGATACCCGCGCCGGCATAGCCGCCGTTTACGGTGATCTCGCCGCCGGAGATCGTGATGCCGCGTGCGTCCGCATATCTGCCGCTGCCTATACCCGCACCGCCGTAGCCTCCCTGAGCAGTTACAACGCCGCCGTTGATGGCAACAGAATCTGCTTTGCCCTTTTCTCCGCCTCCGACGCCCGCGCCATTTGCACCGCCCTGAGCATTGATCTCGCCGTTGTTAATGACTATCGCGGATGCCTTGCCGCTCTCACCGCTGCCGATGCCCGCGGCTTTGCTGCCGCCGAGAGCGCTGACAGAGCCGTTATTTATGATAATGTTATCGACCTTGCCGTGGTCGCCGCTGCCGATGCCCGCACCCATATCGCCGCCGAAAGCACTTATCTCGCCGCCGTTTATGATCAAATCCGCCGCATCGCACATGTAACCGCTGCCTATGCCTGCCGCGAAGCGGCCTCCGATTGCGGTCACTCTGCCGCCGTTGACGGTTACACCCGCCATCCTGGCATTGCAGGAGCCGATGCCCGCGCCGTACATTCCGCCGTACGCCTCGACTTTGCCGCCGTTAACTGTGATCAGGCCGATCTTCTCCGAGATAAATCCGCCGATGCCTGCCGCATAATCGCTGCCTGTGGCAACGAGCGAGCCCATGGCCGCCTCATCCTCGCTCTGTGCGTAGACAGCAAAGGAGGCGTCGGCTTTGACCTTTACGCCCGGCTGATTTGATCCGTTTGCTACGAGAACACAGCCGTCGGCAAGCAGGAGCTTAACGTCACCTGTGCAGACTAATCCGCCGACCTCGATATTGCCTTCTGCAATGTACCAACCGGAATCCAGCTCGACTGCCTTGCTGCAGGAGCTGAGGGCCTCATACTCCGTCACGGACAGCGTTGTCCATGCTTTTACGCCGCTGCCGGCATCACCGTCGGAATTATACTCCGGGGCAAGATATGCCGCCGCGGGCTGAGGCTCTGCCGCAGGTGCGGCGCTCTCTTCGATAACAGCCTCGTGCTCCGACACCTCTGCAGGTTTTTCCGCTTTAACAGCGAAGGTCTCTTCGGGGATAAACGGCACGGCGTACGCTATCGCAGTTCCGAAGAGCATGAACAGTACAACTAAAAGGCCAAGTGCGATATATTTCTTCACGACTTTTTCTCCTTAAAGAATGCAATTAAACGAAATTATAAAATCAGCTCCAGCGCGAGCACCGTTCCGCAGCAGATCGCGGCAACCGGAAACAGCCCGAGCTTGAACCACGCGCAGACGATGCCTATCATCAACGCGGCCGCACCGGCTATCGGCAGGGTCGTGACCTCCAGAATAGACGGAAACGTCATGACTGCAAGAGTGACATACGGGACATAGAACAGGAAGGAACGGATAAAGACGTTCTTTATCGGCTTTCTGATAAGTGTGAGCGGAAGGACACGGATAAGATACGTCACCGCGGCCATCACTAAAATATATATGTATATTTTCATTTTTTATTTATGTCCTCCTCTTTTATGGGGAACAGCAGCGCCGCGGCGGTAGAGATCACCACGGTAAGCACGATTATCTGCGTTCCGTCCGACATGAAGGAGAAGAATGAAAGCGTATGGAACAGATAGCTCAGCACGAAGCTGACGGCGACACAGCCGAGCACCACTCTGTTTCTGCGCGCGGCGGGAATAATGATCGCTATGAACATTCCGAAAAGGCTGACTGAGAACGCAGACACGAGAGGCGTCGGCAGAAGATTGCCTATTTCAACGCCGAGCACCGTTCCGAGGCACCACAATGGGATGCACGAGAGCATGGCTCCGTAGTAATATTCCGGCGACAGATAGCTCCTGTGCGAGATGGCAATGCCGAAAAGCTCATCCGTTACACCGTAGCCCACTAAGAAACGGTGTATGAAGGGAGTTCTCGGGGAGAACTTCTGGCTGAGCGCACAGCTCATCAGCAGATAGCGCGCATTGACAACGAGCATCATCAGAGCGATGGTAATAAAGCCCGAATCCGCCGAAATAACGCGAAGCCCCGCATACTCTCCCGCGGAGGCAACATTCAGCAGGCTGATGAAAAAGCCCTGTACGGCATCAAGCCCCGCATTTCTGCAGGCGATACCCACGCTGAAGCTGACCGTGAGATAACCGAGCCCTATGGGGACACCGTCTCTGAGCCCCTGCTTAAATCTTCTTTTGTTCAAGGGCTTACGCCTCCCCGCTGCAGCCGCCGACTGCGAAATGCCGTTTTACGCGGCGCGCGCAATTTTGCATGTGCTTTGTTTTTAATCTGTCACTTTTATCATTATAATGTATTTGTTAATCTTTGTAAAGTACATATTGGATTCGTAAAGGAAATTTTTGATGATTGCGGACGTTGTTTCTGAAATATTTTGTAATTTATTTGCAGCATCATATGTGCTGTTTTCAGCCCGTTTACGCTTTTTGTGTTGACGTAACTGTGTATGTATATTATAATCATTTCGTATTAAGGCACACTGGGGAACGGTGTGCAAGCTTAGGAGGTGTTGAAATGTTTAATAGAAAACATTGTAAATCCTACGGTAAGACAGCGTTTAAAAGTGTATACTGGCTGTGCGTTCTGGTTTCCGTAATTCTGTTTGTTTGTGCGCAGGGAATTGAAGCATCCTACTCTGTCCCCGCCGTCAAGGGAATCGTGTCCGGCGAATTATTAAACGGTGTCAATAACATTTTTGAAGAGGGCTCCGTAAGAGTTGACTTTCCGGGGACGCTCATAGAGATATTCGTGCTGAACATCTTTTCCGTAGGCTGTTACGGATTCTTCGTCAAGCTCTACTGCGAGGAGTGTCCATCCCTTTCCGAGCTTATCAAGGGCTTTAACGGCTCTGTTTACGGCAGAAATCTTGTCACCATGTTCCTGCGTGACCTGTTCACCGTTTTGTGGACTCTGCTGCTCATAATCCCCGGTATAGTGAAGGGTTATGAATACTCGATGATCCCGTACATTCTTGCGGAGGATCCCACCCTTGACCGCCGCGCCGCCTTTGCAAGAAGCAAGGAGCTCACTCAGGGCTGCAAATGGGATTTGTTCGTATTTGATATTTCATTCATCGGATGGTGGCTCCTCTCTGCGCTGACGTTGGGAGTCCTAAGCATTCTGTACGTCAATCCGTACTATCAGGCGGCCAAGGCCAAGGTGTATCACGAGCTAAAGGCCAATCGCACAACAACATACTAAATCATCAGAGGGCATTCGTAAGGGTGTCCTCTTTCGTTTCCTTGTTTACTTAGTGTTTAGATTTTAACGGTAGAATATAAAATATAGTAATAGGTTTGAACATCCGAAAGCAAGGAGCGACAGTAATGAAAAGAAGATCGGGTGACAGGCGGGACGGCACACTTCTGCGCGATATCGACTCGCTTCATTTTATCACCCCTATACTCTACCCCAACCGCTGCGATAATGAAGCTTTTATATCCGAGTGCATTGACCTCACGAAGACCGAGGCCTATATTTCCGCGCGCAATGCCGAAGGCCCCGCTTATCACTACAATCTCTTTCAGGTGATCGTTGCAGCCGTTTTGAAGACCGTTACGCTCAGGCCGAAGATGAACCGCTTCATTGCAAACTGCAACACCTATCAGCGCAACGAGGTCTCGGCCTCCTTCGTTATAAAGAAGCTCTTCTCCGATACCGGCGCGGAGGCGCTGGCGTTCATTCACGCCAAGCCCGATGACAATATTGACAGCGTTCACGACGCGATCTATGCCCGGATATCGTCCGCCAGAAGCGAGAAAAAGGACGGCTCGACCGAGAGCATGGATATGTTCAACCGCATGCCCCGTTTTATTTCAAAGTCGCTCGTGAAATTCATCTGCTTTCTTGACAGACACGGCTGGGTGCCGCCGTCTCTTATCGAGTCCGATCCGTATTACTCCTCCGTTGTGCTGACGAATCTCGGCTCGATCAAGCTTCATTCCGGCTATCATCACCTCACAAACTGGGGCACGAATTCGCTGTTCGTCGCTATCGGCGAGCGGAAGATGCGGCCGTTTTTCAATGAAAACGGCACCTACGAGATGCGCGACAGCGTCGATATCGGCCTCACGATAGACGAACGCCTCGCCGACGGGTATTATTACTCGAAGACCGTGCGGCTTCTGAAAACGCTTATCGAGAACCCTGAGCTGCTTGAAGCTCCTCTTAACGGCGAGATAGAATATTAAAAAACTGCGGGAATGCAAAAACGCATTCCCGCAGTTTCAGCTTTATCGCTTATTACCAGACGTAATGGCAGTCAACGCAGACGTATTTGCCGCTCTTGGGAGCATACCAAACCGTCTCCGCCATGCCGCAGAGGGGGCACAGCATAGAGCCGCGGACAAGGTCGATATAATCGGCGCCGCCCGTCAGTTCCATGAGAGCCTCTTCGCTGAGGCCGAGCTTTCTGATGTCGTCAATGTTCATAGCAGTTCCTCCGTATTTAAAAATAAATTACTTTAAATGTTGAAGCGGAAGTTGGTGATGTCGCCGTCCTGCATGATATAATCCTTGCC
>DCGN01000041.1:13950-16149 GCA_002315275.1 Clostridiales bacterium UBA1777 | reverse complement strand
ACTATCTCGGCTCTGATGAAGCCGCGCTCTATATCTGTATGCACCTTGCCGGCCGCCTTGGGAGCCTTTGTGCCCTTAACTATCGTCCACGCGTGAACGTCGTCCTCTCCGGCGGTGAGGAAGGAGATATAGCCGAGAAGCTCATAGCTCGTGCGGATGAGTCTGTCAAGGCCGCGCTCGGTGAGGCCGAGCTCTTCCATGAACATGGCGGCGTCCTCAGCGTCCATATCGCCGATATCCTCTTCGAATTTCGCGGCAACCGGCAGAACTGCCGCGCCCTGCGCTTCAGCTATAGCTTTAAGCGCATTGAAGTTTGCGTTATTCGCGTAATCGGCCATACCGTCCTCGTCCAGATTTGCGACGAAGATGACGGGCTTTACGCTGAGAAGGCCGCCGTCCGTAAGGATATCCTTATCCTCATCGGTGAACTCGAAGGTGCGGGCGGGCTTTTCCTCGTTGAGATGCTCAAGAAGCGCCTCGCACATCTCGACCTCGCGCTTATATTTCTTGTCGCCGCTCTTGGCGTTCTTCTTGGCTCTTTCGAGGCGGCGCTCGGCGATATCAATATCGGCAAGGATGAGCTCGAGATTGAGTGCCTCGGCATCGCGGGCAGCGTCCGCGCTCTCAAGGAAGATATCATCGTTTTCGAAGCAGCGCACGACCTGCACGAGAGCATCCGTCTGGCGGATGGTGTTCAGAGCTTCGTTGCCCTTACCGCTGCCCTTGCCAATGCCGACCACGTCGACGAACTCGATCGTGGCAGGGGTGTACTTCTTGGGGTGGTAATACTCGGCAAGCCAGTCAAGTCTTGCATCGGGCACCTTTGCCACGCCGATATTGGGCTTTGCGCCGGCAACGGAGTATGCCCCCGTCTCAGCCTTGGAACCGGTCATTGCGTTGAAAAGCGTTGTCTTGCCGACATTGGGCAGACCTACTATACCAAGCTTCATTATATGATCTCCTTGAAAGAGGATTATTAGTTTTCTATCTTGAGATTATACCACGCCCTTCGGCGAAATTCAACCGCAGAGCGCCCGTTTTTGCCATATATTGAGGCTGAAAAGATCCCGCGGAGAACTGACTGCTCCGCGGGATGGTCTTTTATTCTTCTATTTCGTCTTTATTGGACCACGAGGTATCCTCAGATTCGTCCGTCATGGATATCTTGCGGGCGGGGCGCTCAATGGACTTATCCGCGCGGGCAAGCTTTGCCTGCTTCTCGCTCTGCGGCATGAACACGCCGTGCTCGAAGAAGTAGTTAAACTCGTCCTCGTCCATCGTCTCCTCCTCAAGCAGATGCTCGGCAAGGGCGATGAGCTCGGCTCTGTGATCGGTGAGCAGTTTTTCGCACATGGCGGCTGCCTCATCGAATATCTTCTTGACCTCCTCGTCGATCATGCCTGCTGTCTCCTCGGAGTAGCTCTTTGTCTGTCCGAAATCGCGGCCGATAAAGATGCTGTGACCGGAGGAATCAAAGGAGATGGGGCCGAGGCGGTCGGACATGCCGTACTTCGTGACCATATCGCGGGCGATGGAGGTCGCCTGCTGGATATCGCCGGACGCGCCTGTCGAGATGTCGTCAAGGAACAGCTTTTCGGCCATTCTGCCGCCGAGCGCCATGACTATGCTCTCAAACATCTCCGCCTTGGACTTGAAGTTCTCAAGATCCTCCTGAGGTCTGAACAGCGTAAAGCCGCCTGCGGGGCCTCTTGGGATAATGGTAATATAGTGCACGGGGTCGACGTGCTCGAGGAAGCGGCCCGCAACGGCATGGCCGGACTCGTGGTAAGCCGTGAGCCTTCTGGCCTTTTCGCTCATCTTGCGGCTCTTCTTCTCGGGGCCCATCTGAACCTTCAGTATAGCCTCGTCCACGTCCTCCATAGTGATGAAGCGGTGGCGGCGGCGGACTGCGAGAAGAGCTGCCTCGTTCATGAGGTTTTCAAGATCTGCGCCGGCAAAGCCCGGAGTGCCCTTTGCGATGGAATTGAGATCAACATCCTCGGCAAGCTGTTTGCCGCGGGAGTGGATCTTCAATATGGCCTCTCTTCCCTTTATATCGGGCAGGCCGACGTATATCTGTCTGTCAAAACGGCCGGGACGCAGAAGCGCGTTATCAAGGATATCGGCTCTGTTCGTTGCGGCCATGACGATGACGCCCTCGTTATTGCCGAAGCCGTCCATCTCAACGAGGAGCTGGTT
>DCGN01000041.1:10979-13934 GCA_002315275.1 Clostridiales bacterium UBA1777 | reverse complement strand
AGCGTCTGCTCGCGCTCATCATGGCCTCCGCCGAGGCCGCTGCCTCTCTGACGGCCGACAGCGTCTATCTCATCGATGAAGATTATCGCCGGGGCTACCTTCTTTGCCTGCTCGAACAGGTCTCTCACTCTGCCCGCGCCGACGCCGACGTACAGCTCGACGAAGTCCGAGCCCGAGATGGAGAGGAACTGCACGTTTGCCTCGCCCGCAACGGACTTGGCAAGCAGCGTCTTACCTGTTCCCGGAGGGCCTACAAGGAGGATGCCCTTGGGGATACGCGCACCCATGGAGGTGTACGCGGAGGGGTTCTTGAGGAAGTCGACCACTTCGGCGAGCTCTTCCTTCTCCTCATCGCAGCCTGCAACGTCGTTAAACGTCTTCTTGACCTTTTCCTCTGAGCCGAGGCGCGTGCGAGCCTTGGAGAACTTGGCGATACCGCCCGCTCCGCCGCCGCTCTGCTTCATCATTGCCCACCACATCCAGAGGGCGCCGCCGATGAGCAGGATATACGGCACAAAGCTGACCCACCACGGGAGGGTGAAGCCCTCGGTATAGTCATATTCCTCGATTATGCCGGCTTCTCTCTGCTCGGCAATAAGGTCCGCAAAATCGTTATAGAACACGGAGAAGCTGTACATCTCATAGGTGACTGTCTCCGTTTCGTCAACGGTCTCGCCCTTGGAATCCGTTGTTGTCTTTCCCGTGCGTACCTCGAGGATGATCGTGTTGCCCTCCGTTGTAAAGGACTGCACCTTCTCCTCCGTGAAAAGCTGTGCGAGGTCTGAATAGACTATCTCATCGCTCCTCGCGTTCTTGCTGCCGGACATGGAGTAAATAGTAGCTACGAGCAGAACAAGCAGGATTATATAAAAGCCTATGTCTCTCGCTCTGTTGCGTTTGGGTTTCAAACTTCTGTCACTTCCTTTGAAATAAGGGTTTCATTGTGCGGGGAAATATTATGCATACGGCGCAGATACGCCGAGAAGCGTCTTATTAAATAAGCTCGGGGTTAAGTATGCCCAGATAAGGCAGGTTTCTGTACTTCTGGTTGTAATCGAGGCCGTAGCCGACGACGAAGGCATCGGGGATCTCAAAGCAGGCATAGTCGGCCTTGATGTCCGTCTTTCTTCTGGCGGGCTTATCGGCAAGCGTTGCTATGCGGATGGAGTTGGGCTTTCTGACCATGAGATAGCTCTCAAGGAACTTGAGCGTAACGCCAGAGTCAAGAATATCCTCAACGATGATGATGTCCTTGCCGCAGATGTCCTGATTAAGATCCTTCGTGATCTTAACGGCGCCGGTGGAGCTTGTTCCCTCATAGGAGGAGACCGTCATAAAATCCATGGAGCAGTCGACCGTTACATTTCGCATAAGGTCAGCCATGAAAATGAAGCAGCCCTTCAGCACGCCTACGAACAGCGGTTCCTTGCCCTCATAGTCCTTGGAGATCTGAGCGCCGAGCTCGGCAACTCTCTTCTCTATATCCTCCTTGGAAATAAGAACGCTCGCAATCTTCTCGAATTCCATACCCAAAAGTTCTCCTTAATGTTATATCAATATTTTTTGATTTCTATTCGTATTACTTCATCGCCCGGCTCGGCAGCGCATCTTTCCGCAAATGCGAGCCCTTCGACCGCAACAACACCCGCACCGTCTCTTATGACGGCTGTGCTGTCGCGCTGAAGCGATGTCAGCTTTTTCTCGGTGAAAAGACTTTTGAGAGTTTTGGTGCAGCCGCGCCCCGCTATTCTGAGCGAATCACCCGGCCTGCGCTGCGTACAGCGTAACGTGCCTTTAATACTCTCACATTTGACAAGATAAGTCTTGAACTTGTTGTTAATTTCTTCTTGCTTTACGGCAAGTTCCGTGCGTATCACGAGCCTTGCCTGCGGGATGACCGTCTCTCTGCCGGGCACGAGCTCAACGTCCCACGGCTCAACGGCCGATTCGGCATTGAAATAAAGCCTCCCCTGCTCGCGGCGCACCGTCTGCCCGGGGATATCGACCGAGGCCTTTTCGCTCCCCGCAAGAAGCGCCGTTATCGCATCTATGTGGACGGCTTCAAGCGATCTGTCGCACAGCGAGCGGATGACCCGCGATGACACAGCCGAATGGAGCTCATTAAGCTCGGCTATCGGAAGGCTCTCTCCGGCATAATGCTTTGCGATAAAGCCCTCCGCCAGCTCATCAAGACAAGCCTCGTCCTGACGGATGAGCGCCGCCGTGCGGGACACCGCCTCCGCAAAGCCGGGGTTAATATCACGCATGACGGGCATCACGCTGTGGCGGATCAGATTTCTGCTGTAATCGTCGGAGGCATTCGTGCTGTCCTCCACGTGGGGAACGGCATTATCCGCAAGATACTGCTCTATCTCCGCGCGTGTGACGTGAAGAAGAGGTCTGATGATATTGTCCCTCCGCGGAGGAATACCGCGCAGTCCCTTTGCCCCCGTCCCTCTTGCGAGGTTGAAAAGCACCGTCTCGGCGTTGTCATCGGCATTGTGGGCTGTCGCGATGTACCTGCAGCCGAGCTCCTCGGCCGTGCGGGACAGAAACTCATATCTGAGCTTTCGTGCGGCTTCCTCCGTGCCGAGGCCGCTGCTCTTTGCATACTGCGGCACGTTCTCATGCGCCGTGACGCATTCTATGCCGTTGTCCGCACACCATTTCTCAACGAACCGCGCATCCCTCAGCGACTCCTCGCCGCGGATACCGTGCTCGAAATGAGCGGCAGCCACGGCAACTCCCGCAGAAGCGAGAGCATGGAGCATACACATGGAGTCCGCCCCGCCGGATACCGCGCAGAGAACTCTGTCCCCTTTTTCGATGGGGGAAAGATCAATCCTCATCTCTGTTTCTCTCCAGAGGCGCGAAGGAGGTATACTCGGGTATCCACATCAGCTCAACGGTACCTGTCTGGCCTTTTCTGTTTTTCAGAATGATGGCCTCGGCAAC
>DCGN01000041.1:8373-10912 GCA_002315275.1 Clostridiales bacterium UBA1777 | reverse complement strand
TGCTCGATAGCGCCGGATTCACGCAGGTCGGAAAGCATGGGGCGCTTGTCCTGCCTGCTCTCGTTGGCACGGCTGAGCTGAGAAAGGCAGATAACGGGAACGTTCAGCTCCTTTGCCATTATCTTCAGCATACGGCTGATATCGCTGACGGCCTGAGTTCTGCTCTCGTTTGACCAGGTATGGCCGCTTCCGGCAGACTGCATCAGCTGCAGATAGTCGATAACGACGAGGTCAAGCCCCGTGAAACGCCTGCACTGCGCGTTCATATCGGCGACGGTAAGCGTCGGGTTATCGTCGATCCTGATGTCGCTGGCGCTGAGCGTCTTGCCCGCTTCGGTGATATCGTTCCACTGCTGGTCGGAGAGCTTACCCGTGAGAAGAGCCTCGCCCGGAACCATCGCGGCGCGGGAGAGAAGTCTCGTCGCAAGCTGTTCGCGGCTCATTTCGAGCGAGAACACCGCGACCTTTTTCTTCAGCGTCATGCCGACATGGAGGGCGATATTCAGCGCGATACTTGTTTTGCCCATGCCGGGTCGGGCAGCGATGAGGATAAGCTCGGACTTGTTGAGACCGAGCGTGCTCTTATCGAGATCGGGCAGACCCGTCGGCAGGCCGGGAATCTTGTTGCCCGAGGCGGAGGCATCGCTTATCGTGTCAAACACGTTCTGCATGACGGTGCCTATCGGCACAAGACCGCCGACGTTTCTGCCCTGCCTGAGAGCAAATACGCGCCTTTCGGCCGTCTCGAGGATAGCATCGGCAGCGCCCTCGCCCTGATAGACAAGGTTGTTGATCTCGTCAGCCGTCTCGCCGAGCTTTCTGAGGATGGCTCTGTCGCTCACGATAGCGGCATACTCCAGCACGTTCGCTGCGGTCGGCGTCATGCGCATAAGCTCGCCGAAATACTCGCTCGTGGCCTCGGTATACACGCCGCGCTCGCGCATCTCGTTCATGATGGTTACGGGGTCAATCGTCTTGCCGTAGGAGAACATGGAATATATCGTTTCGAATATATCCTTGTTCTGCTTAATATAAAATTCGTCCGCCTTGAGCTTTTCAAGCACTGTAGGGATACAGCGGGAATCAATGAGCATCGAGCCTACAACGGCCTGCTCCGCCACCGCATCGTGCGGCACTCTCTTTCCAAGCAGTTCATCCATCCGGACTCACCTCGCAAAAAATACTTTTTGTGCTCAGCCCTCGATGACAAGCACGCTGACCGCTGCGGTGATCTCATAGCCGAGCTTCACCTTGACGGAATAAGTGCCGTAGTTCTTGATGGGGTCAGCCTGAACGATCTTGTTCTTCTCGATGTCCATGCCGAACTGTGCCTTGAGCTCCTTGCTTATCTCCGCGCTCGTGACAGCGCCGAAGAGCTTGCCGTTGGAGCCGGCCTTTGCCTTTACGGTTACCTGAACCGCCTTGAGCTTATCGGCATATTCCTGAGCCTGCGCCTTCTCCTTGGCTATCTGAGCGGCCTTTGCCTTCTCCTTGAGCTTGAGAGCGTTTATATTGTCGTTTGTTGCCTCTGCGGCAAGCTTTCTGGGGAGAAGATAGTTTCTTGCGAAGCCGTCAGACACCTCTTTGAGCTCGCCCTTCTTGCCCTGACCCTTTACGTCAACATTGAAAATGACCTTCATCTTTTTTATCCTCCTGTATATTCGTCTATCGCATCGTAAATTTTCTCGAGAGCCTCTTCGACCGTGCACTCCGCGAACTGTACCGCGGCCGCGCTGCGGTTTCCTCCGCCGCCGAGCTTTTCCATCAGTATCTGAACGTTCAGCTCGCCGATGGAACGCGCCGAGGCAAACACTTTTCCGTCATCCCCGGGGGCGACCACTATCGAGGCCTCAACGCCGGAGATATTAAGCAGCTCATCGGCTGCCTGCGCCGCAACTATGCGGTTCTGATGCTCCTCGGGGGCGGCTATCGCCACGCCCTTATATAGCTTTGCCTGCTGGAGAATGCCGTATCTCGCCATCGTATCCGTCATATCGGTCTGGAAAAGCTTCTTGACCTCGGCGGTATCCGCGCCCGCTCTTCTGAGCCACGACGCAGCATCGAAGGTGCGTTCGCCGGTGCGGATGGTGAAGTTCTTCGTATCGAGCACTATGCCGGCGAGAATGGCCTCGGCCTCGTGCCTCGTCACATCTCCCTGCTCCGTGAGCTCCTGCAGCACCTCCGTCATCAGCTCGCAGACGGAGGATGCGTACGGCTCTATAAACGCGAGCGCCGCATTCTGAACATACGTCGCGCCGACTCTGTGATGGTCTATGACGGCGACCTTGTTGCAGGTCTCCAGAAGATCTCTGCTCTCCACCTGCTCGGGTCTGTTCGTATCGACGACAACGAGGAGCGTTCTTCCGTCAGCTCTCAGCACAGCCTCCTGCGCGTCGATGAAAATGTCCTTATATTCACCGTCCGCCATGAGACGCTCGATCAGAGTGCCTGCGGCGTTATGCTCCGTATCCATGACTATCACGGCGGGAACGCCGAGCTTTCTCGCAAGGGCACACACGGCTACCGCGCCGCCGAGCGC
>DCGN01000041.1:0-8288 GCA_002315275.1 Clostridiales bacterium UBA1777 | reverse complement strand
GCCATGACGCGGGATTTGACCTTCGTGCGCTTTTCGACCTCGGTGCCTCTGCCGCCGAAGAACTCAAACGAGAGCTTGTTCTTCAAAACGACCTGGTCGCCTCCTCTTGAAAGCGCGAGCTCAACGGCAACGGAGGCAAACTGGAGCGCCTCGCCGAAGCCCTCCGCATCCGTGCCGAGACCGATGCTTATCGAGGCATTGACCCCCGCGGGGTTCTCGACCTCATGGACGCTCTCGACTATCTTGAACTTCTCGCTCACGAGCTTTTCGAGATAGCGGCTTTCGAAAACGAGAAGATATTTGTCTCTCTCGAAGCGCTTGATTATCGCGCCCATCTCGTCGCGCCACTGAGTAAGTCTGTCCTCAACGGCATCGCGGATGTCATTCTTTATTCTGTCAGGCTGATTCTTCGTCAGCTCGTCAAGGTTATCTATTACGATGATGCCGGCTATCGGACGCGTTGCCTCGTATTCCTCGCGGACTCTGTCATAATCGGTCACGTCAAGCCAATAGGTTATGCCCATGAACGTGCCGTCCTGCTCGGAATCGTCATTGCGGATGAGGTTGCCGTGGAGCTGGTAGCGGCGGTCATTCAGCTCGAGGAGCGCCGGATACTGCGTTTTTCCCTCCATGAGCCACTTGCCGCCGAATTCGGGGATATAGTCCGAAATGCTTGCGTCAAGTCTGCCCGTGTTCGCGCCGACCATATTGAAGAACATATCGTTGCCCCAGACTATTCTCGCATCATCAAGCCGAAAGACGGCTATCGGAAGCGGGAACTTCATAAGGGTGTTGTTCTTCGCGTTTTCCGTGTCATAGGTGAGCTTTTCCATATAGGCCTTGAGCTGCTTTTCGCGCTTGCGGCGCATAATGAGCGAATATACGGCCAGCGCAAGCGTTATGCCCGCTTCGGCCGCGGCAAGCTCGTACAGCTCGAGGTAGAGCGCGGCGGCGGCAAAGATGAGCATGAAGATAAAATACATTCTTACTCCCGGCTCTATAAGTCTTTTCAGATTTTTATTCATAGACCGCTCCTCCGATCGCGCTTTGCCGTTTATGAGTGCATTCTGCGTGCATTATAATAGATAATATATTATACCAAAACATTCTATCGTTTACAACACATTAATTACTTTTATTATGCATATAATAGCCACATTATCACATGAAATGAGGCGGTAATATCAAAGCCATTATCATGGCGGGAGGCATGGGCACAAGGCTCCGCCCGGTATCGGGCGACACGGCAAAGCCTATGGTCCCGTTTCTCGGCCGTCCGCTGATGGAATATACCGTTCTCCTTCTGCGCGAGCAGGGCTTTACGGACATCTGCGCCGCCGTTAAATACCGCGCCGAGTCCATAATCGGCACATTCGGCGACGGAAAAAAGTTCGGTGTCAATATGACGTACCGCGTGGAGGGCTCCCCGCTCGGTACGGCGGGAGCCGTGAAAAACTGCGCCGACTTCGTCGGAGACGACGATTTCCTTATCATCAGCGGGGATGCGGTTTGCGATTACGATCTCGCCTCGCTGATGCAGGCAAGACGGGAGGCCGATGCCGCCGCCGCGATCGCCCTATCCGCAGAGGCCGAGCCACTGCGCTACGGCCTCGCCGTGACTGACGGCGAGGGGCTCATCCGTGCATTTATCGAGAAGCCCGACTGGCCCCATGTTGTGACCGATCTCGTGAACACCGGAATATATGCCGCCTCGGCACGCCTGCTCGATAGTATTCCCGCGGGCCGCGAATCGGATTTCGGCAGGGACATCTTTCCCGGGCTTCTTCACCGCGGAGAAAAGCTCATCGGCAAGCCGATGGAGGGCTACTGGTGCGATATCGGCACGCCCGCCTCGTACTACCGCTGCTGTGCGGATGCGCTTGAGGGCAGGCTGAAGCTCCCCGTAGGCGGGGAATTCACCGCGGCATCCGTAATCCAAAGCCGCGATGCCGCACCGCCCGACGGGATTTTCTGCGATATTCCCTGCGGAGACCGCGCGGGGCTCATGCGCGCAATTCTGTCTGCCGGTCTCCCCGGTGTGCCGGACTATGAGAACGGGCTTTCCCTCACCGGGGACGGGTACACTCTGCACATCTCTCCTCTGTCGGAAAAGTGCGCCGTCCGCATCCGGGCAAGCGCCGCCGACACCGAGCTTGCCTCCGCAATGCTCAGCTCCGCAAAGGATATCGTTTCCGCGCTCGGCAAAGAGCTTGGAGTAAGCATAGTCCCCGGCATTTTCACTTAAGATTTCGCTTTTCAACGCAGCATATCTTCAAAAGCCGCCGCATCGGCAGGGACGGATATGACCGTTCCCACCGACGCGGCGTGCATTTTTTCGTGGACATTTGTCTGCCTATCGCGTGCATTTCTGGGCGTTTTCGGCTTTATTGTCAAGTATGACATATAAGCTCTGTTTTCGCTGCGTTTTTTTGTGCAATTAAATTTAGTGATTTATCAAATTAGTACTTTACTTCGGTAGCGTGATGTGGTATACTCTCAAACGTAATCAAGAGTTACGCAAAACAAATTGTATTTAACAGCGCGAAAGCGCCAAATCAGAGGAGAATGAAAAAATGAAAAAGATCATTTCTATCGCACTTGTTCTTGTAATCGTACTCAGCTTCGCCGCCTGCGGCGCTAAGAAGACAGAGACCCGCCTCGACCAGATCAAGGCAGCCGGTGTGCTTCAGGTAGCCACCGAGCCTTACTTCGCTCCCTATGAATTCATCGATCCCTCCAAGACCGGCGATGACCAGTACCTCGGCGCTGACATCAAGCTCATGCAGGCTATCGCAGACGAGCTCGGCGTCAAGCTTGAAATCGTTCCTCTCGACTTCTCCGCTGTTCTCACCGGCATCACCACCGCGAAGTACGACATGGCAATTTCCGCTATTGCTTACTCCCTTGAGCGTGCCGAGAACATGAACCTCTCCAACGTTTACAAATCCCTCAACACCGGCTACGGCTTCATCGTCCGTGCTGAGGACGCAGGCAAGTACAACTCCGTCGCCGATCTGAAGGACGCTGTCGTTGCCACTCAGTCCGGCTCCGTTCAGGAGGGCATCTTCCGCCTTGACGTTACCGAAAAGGGCTGCAAGGAGCTCAAGCTCTTCTCCCAGATGACCGATGCTTACCTCGCAGTTCAGGAAGGCCGCGCCGATGTCTGCATCTGCTCCGTCACTCCCGCCGAGCTTTATGCAGAAGCAAATGAGGGCAAGCTCGTAGTTCCCGAGTTCCGCTTTGACGTTGACCCCAACATGAACGGCGTTGTTGTTGCCTGCCCCGCTGAAGGCACCGACGAGCTCATCGAGGTCGTCAACAAGGTCATCGAAAAGGTCAATGCAGACGGCAGCCTCGACCAGTGGTTCGACGAGGCCGCACAGCAGGCCAAGGATCTCGGCATCGAGTAATTGATCTCCCCGCAAAATTCGTCTAAAGTAGGTAATCATGCAGATCTTAACAACATTAGAACAGCTGAAGGTAGTTAAGATATTGCTCAAGTACGGCTCAGTCTTTGTAAAAGGACTGGGCGGTACTTTGTGGATGAGCGCAGTGACCGTATTCTTCGGGACTATTCTGGGAATACTCATTGCGCTTATGCGCATGGGTAAGCTTAAACCGCTCCGCACCGTCGCAAACGTCTACGTAGAAATCATACGCGGCATACCGGCGCTGATGCAGCTCTACTTCTTCTGGCTGCTGTTCCCGAAGCTTGTTCCCTTTGAGGTATCAGACACATTCAGCATCGTCGTTGCATTCATAGTCAATGCATCGGCATACATATCGGAAATCATCCGCGCGGGCATTCAAGCCGTTGACAAGGGTCAATGGGAGGCTGCGCGGTCTCTCGGCATGTCCGAGGTGAATATGTTCAGGCGGATTATTTTCCCGCAGGCCATCAAAAACATTCTCCCCGCTCTGTGCAATGAATTCATCTCCACGATAAAGGGCACGTCTCTCGCATCTGTTTTCTTCATAAACGAGCTGACCACCGGCTACAAGACCGTTGCCTCTGCGACGTTCCTCGCTCTCGAGTCCCTGTGCATCTCAGGCATTATATATCTCATACTCAACGTTGCTCTTTCCAAGCTTGTTGCCGTTATCGAAAGGAGGCTGAAGCAGAGTGATAGATGAGATTCTCAGAACCGAAAACCTCGTGAAAAATTTCGGCGAGCTTCAAGTCCTCAAGGGTATATCCACCTCCATCCGCAGAGGTGAGGTCGTTTCGATCATCGGCCCGTCCGGCGGCGGCAAGTCCACCTTCCTGCGCTGCCTCAATCTGCTTGAGGAGCCTACCTCCGGCAAGGTGTATTTCGAGGGCAAGTGCATCAACGAGGGCAAGCTCAACATTCAGGAATACCGCCGGAAGATCGGCATGGTGTTCCAGAATTTCAACGTTTTCCCGCACCTCACCGTGCTTGACAACATCACGCTCACTCCTATCCTCGAGAAGAAGATCTCCAAGGAGGCCGCCGAAAAGGAGGCCATGGAGCTTCTTCGCTCGGTCGGTCTCGACGACAAGGCCAACGAGTACCCCGGCAAGCTGTCCGGCGGGCAAAAGCAGCGCCTGTCCATCGTGCGCGCGCTTGCGATGCACCCGGATGTGATGCTCTTTGACGAGCCNNTCATGCTGTTTGATGAGCCGACTTCCGCGTTGGACCCCGAAATGGTCAAGGGCGTGCTCGAGATAATCGAAAAGCTCGCGAAATCCGGCATGACAACCGTTATCGTCACGCACGAGATGGCCTTTGCCCGCGAGGTGTCCGACCGCGTGCTGTTCATCTGCGACGGCGTTATCAAGGAGCAGGGCACTCCCGACGTGCTGTTCACCACGCCGAAGGATCCCGCGACCATCCGCTTCCTCAGCATGGTTTTGTGATATCGCGCATATTTTTGAATAGCTTTTTCCTTTGGCATCTGTTATAATCGAGAAAACAAGGTTTTTATATGGAGTTAGTAACATGACAGATAAAGAACAGGTATCCGAGCTCATAGCGGCAAAGAGGGACATGGCGGAAAAGCTCGCCATGGACATATGGAATTTTGCCGAGCTATCATACAACGAGGAGAGATCTGCCCGCGAGATCATCGGCATTCTCAAGGCTGAGGGCTTCGAGGTCGAGGAGGGCATCGCCGATATTCCGACGGCGTTCCTCGCGAAGGCTGTCATCGGCAGCGGCAAGCCCGTTATCGGCTTCCTCGCCGAGTATGACGCGCTTGACGGGCTGTCCCAGCAGGCAGGCATGACCGAGAAATGCCCCGTTGACGGCATGAAAAACGGCCACGGCTGCGGCCACAATCTTCTGGGCGCGGGCACGGTGTTAAGCGCCATTGCCGCTAAGGAATATCTTGAGAAAAACGGAAAGAACGGCACCGTCGCTCTGTTCGGCTGTCCCGCGGAGGAGGGCGCAGGCTCCAAGCAGTTTATCGCCCGCGCAGGCTGGTTTGACGATGTTGATTTCTTCTACACATGGCATCCGCACAACCTCAACACCGTTTCGGGCATCGGCAACGTTGCCATCATGGGCGCAAACTTCCACTTCTACGGCACGGCCTCCCACGCAGGCTCTGCTCCCGAGCTTGGCCGCTCCGCGCTCGATGCCGTTGAGCTGATGAACGTCGGCTGCAACTATCTGCGCGAGCACACCATAGATCAGGCCCGCATCCACTATGCCTACTCCGACGCGGGCGGCACGGCGCCGAACGTTGTTCCCGACCATGCCACTATCAAATACGAGGTGCGCGCTCCGAAGGTGAGCCAGATGCAGGAGCTGTTTGCGCGCGTTGTCAATGTCGCAAAGGGCGCGGCCATGATGACGGACACTAAGATGGAGTACGAGGTCACGATGGCGTTCTCCGATTATGTGGCAAACAAGACGCTCGCCCCGGTGATGGACAAGGCGCTTGCCGAGTACGGCGCGCCCGAATGGTCTGAAGCCGACTGCGACACGGCGCTCAGATTCCTCAGGACTTATCCGAAGACAGCGCTCAAGGGCATCAAGGACGAGATGAGAAGTCTCTTCCCCGATGACGATCCCGACGAGCTTCTCGCCCGCCCCCTGCACGCCGGTGTTATCCCCTACGATCCGCGCGAGACACGCTACTCAAGCGGCTCGACAGACGTAGGCGATGCAGGCTACGGTGCGCCGACGGTCACCGTTTATATTGCCACGGCCATCCTCGGCAACGCGGGCCACTCATGGCAGAACACCGCCTTCTCCGCGTCCGGGATCGGCATGAAGGGCATGCTCAGAGCCGCCGAGGTCATGACCCTCGCCTCAGTGAGAACAGCCGAAATGCCCGAGCTCATCGCAAGAGCAAAGAAGGAAGTGCTTGATAAGAACGGCGGAAAATACGTCTGCCCGCTCCCCGACTATACCAAGCCCCCGATCAACACATATTAAGACTACGCATTGTATTTTAATATTCAGCAGTTCATCCGTCTGCTTGATGGCTGATCTGTAATACAAAAGAAGGGCTCATCGTTGAGATGGGTCCTTCTTCTATGCAACCCCCGCAAAACGTCATTCCGAGCCGGTGCGCACACCGGCGTGGGAATCCTCTTCTCCTTTGAAAAACGCTGCAAATATCATTGCTTTTAGAGAATACGGATTGCCACACCAGTGACATCGGTCACTGGTTCGCAATGACAGGCTTGAGGTTTTTAAAGCAAGCCAAAGGCCGTGCGCGAAAACGCACGGCCTTGCCATATTGTTTGGTTTTATTTTTTATTTGCTGAACAGCTTTCCGAGAGCGCCCTTGATTGCGGTTGTCGCAGACTTTGCAGTTGCCGTTACCGCGTTCAAAACATCATTCGTGGTATAAAGTCTGTACGCCGAATAACCGTTATCATACGACAGCGAGTAAACCGATATTGCCACCTTCAACCCGTCATGGGAAGCGACCGTAAGCGACTTAGCAAACGGAGTGCCTGCTTTTATAGTAAGGACACTGTTTTCCACTGTGTAATTGGTGATCTTCTTTCCGTCAAGCATGACATAATCAACATCAGCAAGTCGTCCGAGATCTACCCTGATGGTGGTCTTTGCCTCCTGCTCCGCTGCCTCTTTCTGTTCAAGCGCATAAATAATAGAATTGGCAATCTGCTGATAGCCCGTGGGTGTGGGATGAGTTGCAAGCCCCTGATACCGTACGCTCGTTGCGGAAATAAGGTCAATGATAGAAACGTCGTTTTCAATTGCACCCGTATCAACATTGGAAACATCAACAAAGAGGAAGTCGTACTCGTCAGCCCACTTCTTATACTGGTTGTTCATCATTGAGGTGTAAACTGAAAGCACGGAACCCACGGGAATCTGATACTCATCGGAAATGCTCATATTTACGGCTGGGTTAAAGCATCCGACGATGACAACTGTACCACTTGCATATTCCTTGAAGTAATCAAGGATTACCCTATAATTCTTCTCCCAAAGATTGTAGCCTTCGTCCATGAGTGCTACAAATCTCTCAAGTGCCGTGACAATATCCTCAGTCTTGGAAAGATCAAGCCCGGAAACACACTCGGAGCGTGCAGTATTGAACGTATCTCCCATGCCAATAGCAATAGAGATGAGAGAAGCATTTTCAATGAGGTATTTGAATGTGTATACTTCCCCTGAATAGCCGTATGCGGTCACTCCATCTGTTGTAAGACTTTCGGGGCATCCAAAGTATTTAAGAACTGTATTGTATCTTGAAGCACCGATTGCATAACCATACAGACGATCGCAGTTGTCTACGCCATCGCCTATGCCGAGAAGGTCGAGAATGTTGGTTGTGGTAACTGCATCCTGAGCAAGGGGCCAATACATACCGTTTTTGTCCAATATGTCATTTTCCGACTGAAGTCCAAGCGCGTTTGCAACGAGCCATGGATACGAGCCTGTAACATTACGGCAATATCTGGAGCCGACTGTTTTGCCTTTTTCAGTATACACCGTTACACCGTCGGGCGCATCCATGTTATAGCCTTCGTCATCCCACTTTTCCGATGCGCCATAGCCACGAGTCCAGCTATCGCCGATAGCGAGATAGCCTATGCCTGTTTTATACTTTGAAACAAGATTTTCTCCTACATCCCCGTCAGCAAAAGCAGTCACGCAGAGGCATGATGCCATTACCAAAACGGCAAGAACAACAGCAATAATTCTTTTTGTTTTCTTCATGTTCATTCTCCTTTTCAACTTTATATTTAAGCTGTTTACGCAGCCGTAAATACCGAATCAAGCCAAAAAAACGCGAAAAGGCGCACTATGCCTAAGGAATCATCCGTAGGCATAGTGCGC
>DCGN01000074.1:2848-4679 GCA_002315275.1 Clostridiales bacterium UBA1777 | reverse complement strand
GCGGGAGACAGCAGGTTCAGCGCCGTGCCGCCTATCGTCTGGTCAGCGCGGAGGTTGACTGCCGCGAAGCTCAGAAGCAGGGAGAATATTGCGCCGAGAACGGCGGAGGCCAGCATCGCGAGAAGCTCAAGGCCCTGCAGAGAGACCCAGTCTCCCGCCATCTTTGCCGCGTCAAACGCGCCGGACTCCTGCATGATGTTGACAAACATAACGCCGGCAAACGCGCCGAATATCATGATGCCCTCAAGGGCGAGGTTTATAATACCGCTTCGCTCGGAGAAAACGCCGGCCAAAGCAACTATCATAAGAGGTACTGCGAAAAGCAAAGTCTTCTGAATCAAGAATGTCATGCCTTATTACCTCCTTTCACCTCGTCCGTGTCTTTTTCGATGCGCTTGGGAACGGGTTTCTTCTTTTTGCTTGCTATCAGCATGCGGATAACGAGAGCGAACGCGCTTAGGTAAACTATGACGGCGATGATAACGTCGGTGATGTATTCGTTATAAGCCGTGAGCACCGTGAGCTGCTGTCCGACGATATCGAGCATTGACATGAACAGGCCGGAGAAGATGACCGCAACGGGGTTGTTGACCGCGAGCAGAGCAACGGGGATGCCGTTGAAGCCGACTGCGGGGAGAGACTGGTAGGTGCTCCATACGAACTCGGTATTTCCCGCGAGGTAATAGAGCGCCGCGCCTGCGCCCGCGAGGCCGCCTGCTATCGCCATCGAGAGAACGATGTTGCGCTTGTCCTTAATGCCGGCATAGCGTGCGGCGTGTCTGTTGGCACCGCAGGCCTTCAGCTCATAGCCGAGCGTGGTCTTGTTGATGAATATGTATATGAATATGGCCGCAACTATTGCAACGAGTATGCCCGCATTCGCCTGAGAGCCGGGGAATATCTTGTCAAGGCCGAGCTTGGCAGTTGCAACATTGTTATAGGTCGTCTTGTAAATATAGCCGAGCTTGGCGTTCTCAACGGCATTTTTGAAGTTGCTTATGTCGAACATCCATGTGACAAGGCTTGCAGCTATCCAGTTCGTCATGATGCAGGCGATGACCTCATTGATATTGAGAAGCGCCTTGAATATGCCGGGAATAGCGCCCCATACAGCACCCGCGAGGACAGCCGCGAGGAACGCGATTATCCAGATGAGCACAGGGGGAACTACATCGGAGGGGATGGCCAGCGCCACCATAAGGGACACCATCGTGCCCATCAGATACTGGCCGGGTGCACCGATGTTGAAAAGGCCTGTCTTCTGAGAGATCGCAACGGAGAGGCCCGTCATGATGAGGGGCGTTGCGCGGAAGAGCATATTGCCGAAATTCGCGGCGTTGAAGCCCCATGTCAGCGCGCCCGCCGCATCACGGCCGGTTGAGAAGAGGCCTGCAAAGACAAGCCTTATGCCGTCCCATGCGCCGGAGGCGGAAACATCCGGGCTGAGCAAGCCGACAACAAGGACGATAATGCTGCCTACAAAGAGGCCTATCAGAATGGAGAGCAGCGAGGCAACGAGCTTCTCTGTGCCGTCCTTCTGCCAGAAAGCGGAGAATTTTTCTTTCATGCCTTACTTCGCCTCCTTTTCCTGACGCTTTGCGCCCGCCATGTAGAGTCCGAGCTCCTGAATGGTTATCTTCTTGGGGTCAAACTCGCCGACTATCTCGCCCTCGTACATAACAAGGATACGGTCGGAAAGGCTCATGACCTCATCAAGCTCAAGGCTGATAAGCAATATGGCCTTGCCCTTGTCGCGCTCTTCGACGAGCGTCTTGTGGATATTCTCTATCGCGCCGACGTCAACTCCGCGGGTGGGCTGAACGGCAACGAC
>DCGN01000074.1:0-2712 GCA_002315275.1 Clostridiales bacterium UBA1777 | reverse complement strand
TCAAACTTGATGAAGCCGCCCTTCTGGAAGCGGGGCTCCGTATAGCTCTGAAGCACCATGTTCTGCTCGAGGGTGAAATCAAGCACGAGGCCGTGCTTATGTCTGTCCTCGGGGATGTGGCTCATGTTTTTGCCGCGCTTACGGATGGACATGTTTGTTATATCCTCGCCGCACAGCGTTATCTTGCCGTTTGCAAGAGGCTCAAGACCGGAAAGGCCGTAGACGAACTCAGTCTGGCCGTTGCCGTCAATACCGGCAATGCAGACTATCTCGCCCTCTCTGACCTCAAGGCTGACATTCTCGACGGCGTTGCGCTTATGCAGTCTGGAGGCGACGGACATGTTCTCTATCCTGAGAACGGTCTCCTTCGGCTTTGCGGGGGTCTTGATGACCTCGAGCTGAACGGGACGGCCGACCATCATGTTGGACAGCTCCTGCTTGTTCGTGTCCTTCGTGTTGACGGTGCCGACATATCTGCCCTTGCGCAGGACGGTGACTCTGTCGGAGACCTGCATTATCTCGTTGAGCTTATGGGAAATAAAGAGAATGGATTTGCCCTCTGCCGCAAGATTCTTCATGATCTGCATGAGCTCTTCGATCTCCTGCGGCGTAAGCACGGCCGTAGGCTCGTCGAATATAAGGATCTCATTGTCACGGTAAAGCATCTTGAGGATCTCGGTGCGCTGCTGCATACCGACGGATATATCCTCTACCTTTGCATCAAGGTTGACCTGAAGGCCGTAGCGCTCGGAAAGAGCCTTGACCTTCTCGCGGGCTTCCTTCTTCTGGAGGAATCCCATCTTCGTGTCCTCAGCGCCGAGGATGATGTTGTCCAGAACCGTGAACACTTCAACAAGCTTGAAGTGCTGATGCACCATGCCTATGTGAAGCGCGGTCGCATCGTTAGGGTCGTTGATCTCGACTTTGACGCCGTTTTTGCGGATCTCACCCTGCTCGGGCTGATAAAGGCCGAACAGCACGCTCATCAATGTGGATTTGCCGGCGCCGTTTTCGCCGAGAAGAGCATGGATCTCGCCCTTGCGGAGCTGCAGGGTAATGTCGTCATTTGCCTTGATACCGGGGAACTCCTTGGTTATATGGAGCATTTCAATTACATATTCGTTTGAATTGTCCATAAAACCCCACCTCCTTTTTTTGTAAATTTCTCTGTCAGTGCTTGGTACTATTATATATTCTGCCGTTAAAAAAAGCAAGAAAAGATGCTTCCGTTCAGCAATTATATATAAATTTTATTGCCGCCTCGGCACAGCGCATCCCGTCGCACGCGGCGGAGGATATCCCTCCCGCATATCCCGCGCCCTCTCCGCACGGGATAAGACCCGAAACAGCGGATAAAAGCGATGCATTCCGCAGTATTCTGACCGGCGAGGAGGAGCGCGTCTCCGGCGCCGTCATGACCGCGTCGGGCGCATCGAAGCCCTTGAGCTTCTTGCCGAGCTCGGGAAGCGCGTTTTCCATGACAGACGTGATCCTCTCGGGCAGCACATCGCGGAGCTCTCCCCATACCACGCCCGGCTTATACGTCGGAGTGACAGAGCCCTGCGACCTGCTCGGCCGATGCTTCAGAAAGTCGCCGACGAGCTGCGCCGGAGCGAGATAGTTCCCGCCGCCGTAATCATACGCCGCGCGCTCGATATCTCTCTGCCAGTACATGCCCGAAAGCACGCCTCTGTCGGGGAAGTCCTCCGTCTGAAGCGTGACAAGCAGAGCGGCGTTCGCGTTGGCACCGTCACGCGCGGAATAGCTCATTCCGTTCGTGCATACGCCGCCCTCCTCCGAGGCCGCGGCAAACACCTGCCCTCCCGGACACATGCAAAACGTATACGCGCTCGTGCCGTCCGCAAGGTGCGTGTTCAGCGAATAGTCCGCCGCCGGGAGGCTGCCTCTTTCGCGGCCGTACTGAGAAGCGTCCACCATGCTCTGCTTATGCTCTATTCTCACGCCCATTGAAAACGGCTTCGGCTCCATCGGGACGTGAAGCCGTTCGAGCATCTCAAAGGTGTCTCTCGCGGAGTGGCCTATCGCGAGGATGACCGTTTTGCCCGGGATATCGTGCTCGCCGTCAGCATTCCGTACCCTGACACCGTGAACGGCGTTGTTTTCTATCAGAAGCTCAGTCAGCTTCGTTTCAAAGCGGACCTCGCCGCCCATGTCGATAACTGCGCGGCGTATATTCTGCACGACATCAATCAAAATGTCCGTGCCAATGTGCGGCTTGGCATCGTATACAATGCTCTCGGGCGCGCCGTATTTCGCAAAGGTGCGGAGCATCCAGCCCATGCGCGGGTCCTTTATGCCCGTGTTGAGCTTGCCGTCCGAAAACGTGCCCGCTCCGCCTTCTCCGAACTGCACGTTGCTCTCGGGATCGAGCCTACCGCCCGTTCGGAAGGCTTCAACGGCCTTTTGCCGCTTTTCGGCCTCCTGCCCGCGCTCGATTACTATCGGCCTCGCGCCCGCCTCGGCAAGCACGAGCGCAGCGAACATTCCCGCAGGGCCGAAGCCTACTATCACCGGCCTGTCCTCTCCCGGCTCAACCCTCGGTATCTCGTATTTCGGCTCGGAATATTCGCAGATATCGGCATCCCTCGCTCTTTTTATGAGCTCGCTCTCGCCGCGCTTTACCGACACAGCCACGGAATATATATAATGTATATCGTCCTTGCGGCGGGCATCGAGAGAGCGCTTAACGAT
>DCGN01000036.1:4918-5061 GCA_002315275.1 Clostridiales bacterium UBA1777 | reverse complement strand
GTAAGGACTTCAACTCCGTAGGAGAAATTGCGGAAGACGTTCGGGTCAACGTCGAGAGCAACGGCGGGAACCTCTACGGGGGCTGCTTCGGCAACAGCGGGAGCGGGCTTAATCTCTGCGGCAAGGGTATCGGCAAGAGCGTC
>DCGN01000036.1:4675-4827 GCA_002315275.1 Clostridiales bacterium UBA1777 | reverse complement strand
TCGGTGCCCTTGAGCTTAGACAGAGCTTCACGCATGAGCTTGCCGGAGGCGGGAGCCCAGCTGCCGTTTTCGATAAGGGCTATCCTGCGGCCCTGCAGGTTGTGGTTCACAATATCGTGGATGAGATTTTCCATGTTCACGAATATACCTGC
>DCGN01000036.1:4389-4645 GCA_002315275.1 Clostridiales bacterium UBA1777 | reverse complement strand
AGAACAAGATGGCTGTAGCGGAAAGCATCGGAGACGATATAGGATGCGGGAGTGACGGACGTATCGTATATCTTTACCCTTATTCCGCGCTCGGAGAGCTTGCATGCAAGGATGTTGACAGTGTTTTCGGTGTGACCATAAACGGAGGCATAGGCGATGAGAACGCCCTTCTCCTCGGGAGTATAGCTGCTCCACTGGAGATACTTTTCAAGGAAATCGCCGAAATGGCTTCGCCATACAAAGCCGTGCAGAGGGC
>DCGN01000036.1:219-4283 GCA_002315275.1 Clostridiales bacterium UBA1777 | reverse complement strand
GCGGGCTTCATCGATGTGATCCTTGAAGAAGTCAACATCGTCATTGAAGAGAGCACCGTTCAGAGCACCGAACGTACCGAAAGCATCGGCGGAGAAGAGGATCTTGTCCGTGAGATCGTAGGTCATCATGACTTCGGGCCAGTGGACCATCGGAGCCATAACGAAGGTGAGCTTATGGCGGCCGACCTCAAGGATATCGCCTTCCTTGACGATGTGCTTCTTGGTGGCTGCGGGGAGGGAGAAGAACTGACCGAGCAGCGTGTCTATCTTCGCGTTGCAAACGATGGTGACATCGGGGTAACGCAGCACGAGCTCGCCGATAGTCGCGGCATGGTCAGGCTCCATGTGGGAGACGACGAGGTAATCAAGGCATCTTCCTCCGAGAGCGTGATCAACGTTTTCAAAGAATACGCGGCCGACAGCCTTGTCAACGGTGTCAAAGAGAACGGTCTTTTCATCGAGCATGACATAGGAGTTGTAGCTGACACCGTCGGGAACACCGTAGACACCCTCAAAGCATGCAAGTCTTCTGTCATCTGCACCGACCCATATGAGGTCGGAAGAAATGTTTCTTGTGCAATACATGAATTTAATAATCTCCTTTTTTCAGTTTTGCCGATTTAACATCAGTATACCAAAATATACCCAAAATGTCGAGCGGTTAATACACGAATTCAGCCTAAATTGAGCACCATTTCAAGCTCGTCGTCATCCTCGACTCCTGTGGGCTCAAAGCCGAGTGAGGAATAAAGCCTCATGGCGACGGAATTGTCCTTATTACAGGTGAGAGCTACTCTTCCGGAAGTGCCGAACGGCTTTTTCGCAATGTACTCAAGGCAGGCGTTCAGCGCCTGCTTGCCGTATCCGCGTCCCTGATAGTGCCTGTCTATCATCATGTGCCATATGTCATATTCGGGAATGTCATAGTCATAGATGACCATGACGTAGCCTACCATCTTCTCTTCTGCGTATATACCGAATGGCTGGCACTGCGTCCGATATACATAGGCTTGAGCAAGGCTCCTTATAGGATGGGAGACGAACTTGTCCTGCCCGTCGGCAAGCTGAAGATTGAATGCGTCGATAAAATTATTCTCGTCAATAGGGTTAAGCTGTATTTTCTCCATAAAGTGACTCCTTGAGGTGGTATAATCAAAATGCTCCCGATGATGATCGGGAGCATAGTGTGCAAAGGATCAGGGACCCATTGTGTAGTTGGGTGCTTCCTTGGTGATGTATATATCGTGAGGATGGCTCTCCTTGAGGCCTGCCGCCGTGATGCGCACGAACTGGCTGTCCTTTCTGAGCTCTTCGATATTGTGAGCTCCGCAGTAGCCCATGCCGGAGCGGAGACCGCCCATCATCTGGAATATCGTCTCGGAGAGGGCTCCCTTGTAAGGCACACGGCCCTCAACGCCCTCGGGAACGAGCTTCTTGTTGTTGGTCTGGAAGTATCTGTCCTTGGAGCCGTTGGCCATTGCGCCGAGGCTTCCCATTCCACGGTATACCTTGAACTGACGGCCCTGATAGACCTCGGTCTCGCCGGGAGCCTCTTCGCAGCCCGCGAGCATGGAGCCCATCATTACGACGCTGCCGCCTGCGGCGATAGCCTTGGTGATGTCGCCGGAGTACTTGATGCCGCCGTCGGCAACAGCGGGAATACCGTACTTATCTGCCATCTCGGCACACTGAAGGATGGCGGTGATTTGAGGGACACCGATACCCGCAACAACGCGGGTGGTGCAGATCGAGCCCGGGCCTATACCGACCTTGACACAGTCAGCTCCGCACTCGGCGAGATCTCTGACGGCGGCGGCGGTAGCAACATTGCCCGCGATGAGCTGTGCATCGGGGAAGGCTTCCTTGACACGCTTAACGCTCTTGAGAATATTCTCGGAGTGACCGTGAGCACTATCAAGAACGAGAACATCGGCACCTGCGGAGAGAAGAGCGCCCGCTCTGTCGAGCACATCTGCGGTCGCGCCTATTGCGGCAGCGCAGAGAAGGCGGCCGGAGGCATCCTTTGCGGAGTTGGGGTACTTGAGGACCTTTTCTATGTCCTTTATCGTGATGAGCCCTTTGAGTCTGTATTCATTGTCGACTATGGGTAGCTTTTCTATTCTGTGAGCCTGAAGGATGGCCTTTGCCTCGTCAAGCGTAGTGCCCACAAGACCGGTAACAAGGTTTTCCTTGGTCATTACCTCGCAGATGGGGCGGGACATATCGGTCTCAAACTTCATGTCTCTGTTAGTGATGATGCCGATGAGCTTTCCGTCATCATCTACGATGGGAACGCCGGAAATGCGGAACTTACCCATGAGAGAATCGGCATCCCCGAGAGTGTTGTCCTTGTGAAGAGAGAAGGGATTGGTAATAACGCCGTTCTCGGAGCGCTTGACCATGTCGACCTGCTCTGCCTGCCGGTCAATGCTCATGTTCTTATGGATGACGCCGATGCCGCCTTCACGGGCGATGGCGATGGCCATTCTGTACTCTGTAACGGTGTCCATTGCGGCGCTCATCACGGGAACATTGAGCTTTACCTTGCGCGTGAGGTTAGTGGAAAGATCAATGTTGGCAGGAAGAATATTGCTTCTTGCGGGAACGAGCAGCACGTCGTCAAACGTCAAGCCCTCTCCTACGAAACGCTGAGCGTAAGAATTATCGATCTGCATAGCAAAAAACCCCTTTCATATTGTTATTCGTTTATCCGCGACAGGATAATGCCGCGGCGCGAAATATAAAATTGCGTAAATTATAACAGAATACAAAATAAAGTCAAGAGCTTTCTCTTGCGTAATAGAAGATGTACTGCTGAGCGAGGCCGGCGTACGCGCCGAGTACTGCGGGGTCAAAATCGGGAGGGAAATGCTCCTTTAATGCGCGCTTAATCCACACATCTATCGGAAACGCTTCCATGTGTCTCAGCCCGAACAAAACAACGCAGTTTGCAACCTTTTCGCCGATGCCGTTCAATGAAAGCAGTGCCCTTTTAGCAGATACATAATCAGTTCTGATAAGCTCGTCGAGAATGAGCTCGCCGGAAGCAACGGCCTTTGCGGCCGTCATAATATACGGCGCTCTGTAGCCGCACCTAAGACATGAAAGAGCGTCCTCATCCAAAGCAGCCACGGCGGCGGCATCGGGAAATGCGAAGTACCGTTTTCCTTCAAACTCGATGGGCTCGCCGAAGCTCTCGCACAGACGCTTGACAATACCCTTGATGCGCTTGATATTGTTGCACTGGGAGATAATAAATGAGCAGAGCGCTTCCCAAGGATCCTGCCTGAGAATGCGGATGCCCATACCGTATTTTACAGCTTCGCCGAGATAATCGCCGCCCTGAAAAGCAAGGCTTATTGCGGCGTAATCTGTATCAAGGTCGAAGTAATCATGCCAGAATTCGGGAGAAGCGTCAGTATCGATGAGTATGTCCTCACCGTACCGCCACAGCTTAGCGGCATGACCGCTTGCCACGCCGTAATATATACAGTTTTCGTCTGCGTTCCAGCGGAAGCATTGACCGCACTCAAAGGTCTTCACAAGGTCAAGCTTGTCGGCAGAGCAGAGAATGAACCGATTAGTCTCTCTTTCCATAAATAGCCTCGTTTTGCTTATAGCAATGCCTGACTACATATTCGTAATCAGGCATTGAGAAATATTTCAGATAAGATATTTCTTGATGCTCTCGGATGCGTTTTCGGGATCGGCTGTTACGCTGAGGACAAAGTCGATCTGCTCGCGCTCGGCAAAGGCATCAAGCCATGTGAGGAAGGCGGCAAAGGTCTCCTCGTTTTTGTCATCTACTATTTTGAAGAAATTGTCTATGAAGAAATGGGTTATATCGTAATTTCCTGCGTGAATGCCGGAAACGAAGCCTTTAATAAGCTCATAAGAGCCGATGCCGTATGCGCTGGCATCAATAAGCCTTGCCTGATAGGGAATATCATAAGTGAGCTTGCGCTCTTTTTCTATAACAACAACATCGCCGCTGTTCTGCTCGAGCGCACTGCGTACGAGGTCAACGAGCTTTTTCGTCTTGCCGGAACCCTTCAGACCCATGA
>DCGN01000036.1:0-120 GCA_002315275.1 Clostridiales bacterium UBA1777 | reverse complement strand
TAGTTTAGCATTATTTTGCAGTTAAAGCAATAGATAAAAATGAACCCGAAGTTAAATCTTTGTAACAAACATCGCCGCTTCGGAGTTGACTTATCGCATTATCAATGGTAGTTTAGGAAA
>DCGN01000002.1 GCA_002315275.1 Clostridiales bacterium UBA1777 | reverse complement strand
ATGCTATTTTGGAAAGCGTTTATGTGAGAGGAGACGGCACGGCAGTGGAAACGTGGCAGGAGCATGTTGACGCATTGGCCGAAAATGCGGACAGCCTCAACAGATATCACTTCCGATACCTGCATTACACCAACTCCATGGGCACGGATTTAACGGTCGAGCTGACCCCTTACAGCGTATGGAAAACAGCGAGTTCATCGACATCGGCGGGCAAGGCCTTTTTTGCGAATGTTCCCTCGATGGAAGCCTATACCTCGCCGAACAGGACGGGAAGCAACGGAGTGGTGTATGCCTCTAAGCCGCTTGTCCTTGACGGCACGACGGTCACAAATATCAAATTTGTCATTGAGGACGGCAAGATCGTATCGGCCAAGGCAGACACGGGGGAGGATATCCTCACAAACGAGCTGGCCTTGGACGAAACCGCTTGCTATCTCGGCGAGGTCGCGCTGGTGCCGTACGATTCGCCTATCTCCAAAATGGGCATCTTGTTCTACGAAACGCTGTACGATGAGAATGCCTCGTGTCACATTGCCTTCGGCTGCGGATTTGCCGATTGCTTCGAGGGAGGCCAGTCTATGACGGTTGAGGAGCTTGTCGCGTTGGGAATGAACGATTCCGCGCAGCATGTGGACTTTATGATAGGAACGGAAGACCTCAAGATCGTCGGGACCACGTTTGACGGCGAGGAAGTAGTGATCTTTGAAAACGGAATCTATTCCGAAGAATTTAAATTAGGAGGAAATTGAAATGAAAAAACTGTTTACAAGCGACAAATTCTTTTTTGCGATGGCAGCGCTTGCCGTGATCGGCCTCATTGAGTACGGTATCTATTTGTTCACGGGCGGGACGATTGCTTACTCATCTGTCGGAGGATCATCCATAATGGCGGCGATCTGCACCGGTGCGCTGTATGTCTCCTACAGAAAGCACCACAAGAACGTGATGAAGTGCCTCATCGGCGCGCTGCTGATGGCGCTGATCCTTGACGGTGTCGCTTCGCTGTCGTTTGTCAACATCGCGGTCGATCGCATATGCACGCCGATCTATATCCTGATAAGCCTCGGCATGTTTGTAAACCACTGCATCATCAATGAAAGCCGCAAGGCATCGCCTGCGCAGGTCGCTCTTAACCGTGTTCTTGTTGTGGCCTTTGCGGTGAATATGATCGTGTGGGTCGGAAGCAGCTGCATATTGCTCGACATCAGACCGATCGATACGGTTTCCATGGCCTTCTATATTATCGGCTGCGTGTGCCTTGCCGCCGTTATTGTCTGCGTAGAGTCTCGCCTCGATGCCTATCGGCTTGACCGCGAGGCTGCCGGCTGGACGGAAGAAGCGGGCTACCCCGAGGGATATGTCCGCGAATACGAGAAGAAAAACAGTAAATAATTTCGGAGGACAATATCAGACCGTCCCTCGCTCTGTATGATATCAAGCGCAGAATACTGTATGGGAGGTACGAATCCCCTCATATATGCCAAGCCCCTCTTTCCGATTCGGGAAGAGGGGCTTATGTTATGCGGTATATGAGAGCTTATCAGCGTGCTTTTCCAGATGGACGAATGCCGCCGTTACGAGAACCATGTATAATATCAGACCGATGAGGAACGGCAGCAAATAGAGATACGGTATCGGGATAAGCTTCCAGCAGAAATTAAGAACGTTTACATCCGCACAGTAGGTATAGAAATAATTTGCGACAGTGCATGCGCCGAGGCGAAGCAGATAGTTCACGCAGTGAGCCACGAGGGAAAGCGCAACGAACGCGCCGACCACACCGGGAATATCACGGAATGACGGACGGTAGAACCCGAGCGAGGCGAGGCTGATACATGAGGCGCTTATAATAAGGTGTGTCCCGTAATAACCGATCATACGGAAAAGGAACGGGGAGCAGTCCCTGAAAAGCGGCTCAGGGAGAAGCAGCGCAGTGAGCCCGCCTATCGAGCCGAGGAAGAACGAAAAGCCGAGGAGCGGCCTCTTCTTGGTGATAAGCCCGAGCGGAATGATGAACAGATTTATATTGCAAAGCTGGAGCGGGAGCTCGTTGAGCCATGTGAATTTATCGATCCCGTAGTACACGAGATAATCCGTGTCTATAGAGAGCATGTATTTGTACACCCAATACAGCGCCATATTGAGGGCTGAAATAACGAGAAGAGTATTTCTGCGTGCCTTTTCGCTTCTATGCCTCAGCGCGAGCCAAAGCACAAACGCGACGGCAAACGGAGACAGTATCACCGCAATATGAACCGCATTAAATGTCCTGAGAATCATGTTTCTTTCTCCTTCTGAGATATATAACAGCGCCCCAGACAGCAAAGACGACCCGGCACATCCATCTGAATAATCCCGCGCCCTCGGCTGAAGGACGGAAGGTTATATATGTGGGATAAATGAGCAAAATAACGGTTGGCATCCGTAGAGATATGCAGAAGACAGGCGCTTGGGATGAAAAGGCGCTTTTGTCGGCTCGCCATATGAGAAACAGCAGTCCGGGTACGTAAATGAACCAAAAACATACGTAACGGTGAACGCGGGGATGAACGGGATGCGGTCATCAAGCGGGACGTGGACTGCGAGGTGCTCAAGATCAAAAAACCTGGAGAGGATAAACAGAAGCGCGGTTACTCCTATAGCAACAAATCACAACAGCTCACGGTGTTGTTTAAACAGCTTCATTTTATGAAGATGCTTTAGCAAGAGTAACAACAGCATAATACAATTTCTACAATGCGATTTCAACAAGTTTTATTAAAACGTAAGGATCTTTTATTATATTAAGGGCTTCGTACCCGGATCAAGGACTAAATAGAAACAGTATGCGGGTTATCGGCAAAATTGCATGCCTTGAATTGTAACTTTTTTTGCTTTATACTATATATATAAAATAGCGCGCTGTTTTGCGCATTATGATGTACTACATGAGAGGTCATAGCATTTATGAGTAAAACCACTGCCGAGTACGGAAACGAGAGCATTTCCCAGCTTAAGGGTGCTGACAGAGTAAGAAAAAGACCGGGTGTCATATTCGGCTCGGACGGGATAGACGGCTGCGAGCACGCCGTGTTTGAAATACTGTCAAACGCGATAGACGAGGCCAGAGCGGGATACGGCAAGCTCATCACGGTCACGAGGTACGAGGATCTCTCCATCGAGGTGGAGGACTTAGGCCGCGGCTGCCCTGTTGACTGGAACCCCAAGGAGAAGCGCTTTAACTGGGAGCTTGTTTTCTGCGAGCTGTATGCGGGCGGCAAATATAAAAATAATGACGGGGGAGACTATGAGTATTCCCTCGGACTGAACGGTCTCGGCACCTGCGCCACACAGTACGCTTCGGAGTATATGGACGTTGTTGTCAGAAGAGACGGAAACAGATACGATATACGTTTCAAGAAGGGCAAGCCCGTCGGCAAAAAGGGAGAGGAGCTCAAGATATCTCCCATTGACAGAAAAGCCACCGGCTCAATATTCCGCTGGAGACCCGACACCGAGGTCTTCTCAGAGATAGATATTCCCGAGGAATACTACCATGACGTGCTCCACAGACAGGCGGTCGTAAACGCGGGTATCACGTTCCGCCTGCGTATTCAGAAGGGCAGCAAGTTCGAGACAACCGATTACCTCTACCAGAACGGCATTAAGGACTACGTTGCAGAGGTGGCGGGAGAGAATCCGATATCCCTGCCGTACTTTATCTCTGCCGATAGAAAGGGACGCGACAGAGAGGATAAGCCCGATTATAAGGTCAAGCTCTCGGCGGCCTTCGCCTTCTCAAAGACGGTCACAAAGCTTGAGTATTACCACAACTCATCATGGCTCGAAAACGGCGGCGCACCCGATAAGGCGGTCAAGCTTGCATTCGTATACGCTATAGACGCTTACATCAAAAAGACGGGCAAGTATCAGAAAAACGAGTCCGCGATAAAGTTTCAGGACGTGCAGGATTGCCTTATCCTCGTGACGAACTGCTTCTCCACGCAGACCTCATACGAGAACCAGACGAAGAAGGCCATCAACAACCGCTTTATTCAGACCGCGATGACGGACTTCTTCAAGGAGCGCCTTGAGATATACTTCATTGAGAACAAGCCGGAGGCGGACAAGATAGCCGATCAGGTGCTTATCAACAAGCGCAGCCGCGAGACAGCCGAAAAGGCCCGTCAGGGCATGAAAAAGAAGCTCTCCGGAAGTATAGATATTTCCAACCGCGTTGAAAAGTTCACCGACTGCCGCAGCCGCGACCCAGAGAAGCGCGAGATTTATATCGTGGAGGGCGATTCGGCAAAGGGCGCGTGCCTGCAGTCGAGAGATGCGGAGTTCCAGGGCATCATGCCTGTCAGAGGCAAGATACTCAACTGCCTCAAGGCGGACTATGTCAGAATATTCAAGAGCGAGATAATAACCGACCTTATCAAGGTGCTCGGCTGCGGCATCGAGGTAAAGGACAAGCACACAAAGGATCTTTCAAGCTTTGATATCAACAACCTGCGCTGGAACAAGATAGTTATATGCACAGATGCAGATGTTGACGGCTTTCAGATCAGAACGCTTATTCTCACGATGATATACCGCCTCGTGCCTACGCTTATCCGCGAGGGCTTCGTGTATATCGCCGAGTCTCCTCTCTATGAGATAGAGAGCAAGGGCAAAACTTATTTCGCATATTCCGACAGAGAAAAGGCCGAGATAGTCGACTCGCTCAAGGGTGCAAAGGCCTCCATCAACCGCAGCAAGGGACTTGGTGAAAATGACCCCGCCATGATGTGGATGACAACGATGAACCCTGAGACGAGGCGCCTCATCAAGGTCATGCCGGAGGATGCCGAGAGCATGGCACAGATGTTCGACCTTCTTCTCGGCGACAATCTCGAGGGCAGAAAGAATCATATCTCGCAGTACGGCTACAAGTATATCGATATGGCCGATATTTCCTGATAGGTGAAGTGTAATGGCAAAGAAGAAAACAGAAGAAAAGAAAAAATTCGATGATCCGAACGTAGTCGGCCTGCGCGCAGAGGTGCTTGAGCAGCCGATAACCGAAACGCTCGAGCAGAACTATATGCCCTATGCGATGAGTGTCATAGTCTCCCGCGCCATCCCCGAAATTGACGGCTTCAAGCCCTCGCACAGAAAGCTCCTCTACACCATGTACACCATGGGACTGCTCACGGGCAAGCGCACGAAGAGCGCGAACATCGTCGGACAGACGATGCGCTTAAACCCCCACGGCGATGCCGCCATCTACGACACGATGGTGCGTCTGTCAAAGGGCTACGAGGCTCTGCTGCTGCCCTTCGTGGACTCCAAGGGCAACTTCGGCA
>DCGN01000028.1 GCA_002315275.1 Clostridiales bacterium UBA1777 | reverse complement strand
ATCGGGCAAATTATACATGGAGCTTGAAACGAAAAAGAGCTAATCCGATCAAAAACGCAGGAGGGCAGCTTCCGAGAGTATAAAAACGCGCTGCGAAAAAAACGCAACGCGCATAGCATGTTATTTTCCGTATACCTCGTACTTACGGCAGATCTCCTCCGTCTCTCCGAAGCCCATTACCTCGCCGTGCTCAAGCCACAGCACCTTGTCGCACATTTCCTTCACCTGCCCGATATTGTGCGAGACGAAAAGCACTGTTGTTCCGCCGCCCATAAGCTCCATCATGCGGGCGCGGCTCTTTTTTTGGAAGTCCGCATCGCCGACGGAGAGCACCTCGTCAACAATAAGGATATCGGGATTGACAACTGTAGCAATGGAGAACGCCAGACGTGCCACCATACCGGAGGAATAGTTGCGGATAGGCTCATCGATAAAATGGCCGAGCTCGGAGAATTCTATTATTTCCTCACTCTTCTCAATGAGGAACTCCTTGCTGAAGCCGAGAATAGCTCCGTTGAGCATGATATTCTCCCGCCCCGTCAGCTCATAGTCAAAGCCGGAGCCGAGCTCAAGCATAGGCGCTATATTGCCGTCAACATAGGCGATGCCTGTAGCCGGCTTAAGAATCCCCGCAATGACCTTCAAAAGAGTGGATTTGCCCGCTCCGTTATGGCCGATTATGCCGAGAGTCTCGCCCTTGTCGAGCTCAAAGGATACATTTTTGACCGCCCAGAATTCGTTATATACCGTCTTCTTTCGCTGCAGCAGCTTGACAACATACTCCTTCAGCCCCGAGACACGGTCAGCTGACAGGCGGAATTTGACTGAAACATTTTTTACTCTGATTATCATAGCCGTTCACCCCATTATATGTTCAGCGCGAACTGATCCTGAGTCTTTCTGAACACGTACACACCCAGAAGAAGCGGGATAAGCGTTGTAATGATGCAGAAGAGATATGCCTTCGGCTCCGGAGACACACCATCGATCAGCACTATACGCACGAAGCGGATGATATGATAAAGAGGGTTGATCTTCAGCACGAACATGAAATTCTGCGGGATTATGCTCTCGGGGTAGAATATCGGCGTGAGGAAGTTCAGCATTGTGATAACGATACCCCAAAGGAACTGGATATCGCGGAAAAACACCATCGCGGATGCGAGCAGCATGCCAACACCGAGGCTCAGCAGGAAAATGCACACTATACCGAAGATCACAAGCAGATACTGAATGCGGACGGGTATTCCCGTTATTATCAAGATAAGGAACAGCGGCACAAGCGACAGCAGGAGGTTGACTCCGCTCGACAGCACGCGGCTGACGGGGTATATATACTTCGGCACATAAACCTTCGTGATAAGTGCTGCGTTGCCGACTATCGACTGGAGCGACATGCTCGTTGCCTCGCTGAAGAAGCTGAAGAAAACGATACCGATGATCAAGTATGCGGGGAAATGCTCGATATTGGAGTTGAACAGCATCGAGAAGACGAGCAGGTATATCGTCATCATAAGGAGCGGGTTAAGGAAGCTCCATAGCATACCGAGAACACTTCTCTTGTACTTCGCTTTGAAATCTCTCAGCACGAGCTGCTGTATGAGGAAGCTGTATCTCTTAAATGCATTGACGATTCTGACAGTCGTGCTTCTTCTGCCGTGAAGTATCTTGTGGGAGGTCCACACACAGCAGGCAAGAATCAGCAAACCTATTACCGCGATAAAATACCAGTATATCTCACCGAACAGCAGATCCTTCGTGCCGACAGCCTCAAAGCAGAGAATGCCGTTGAAAGCCGTGCCGTCAAAGCGCATCTTGTCAGCCTCGTCGATCTCTTTTCTGACAGTGCCCTTGGATATGTTAATGCTGTCTCCGTAAAGGAATGCGATGGAGTTGCCTGTTTCGCCGTCCGAGGTTATCGTGAGTGTGAACGGTTCCTTCGGTTCGATCTTTATCGGTTTATCAAACTGTACGGTTGCTGTGCTGCCGAAGCCTGCCGCAGACTCGGATCTCTCGGCAACTATATTGCCTGCGTCATCCGTAAGCGTGAAATTAAGCGTGCAGGTGTTCGTTCTCTCGTATGTTATTACATACAGCGTGATGTACTTGAGATAGTCTCCGTCAAGAGTAAAGCGCTGCGAGATCGTATTCTCGGCGTTGAGATCCATCGTGCCGTTTGTCGCCGTGACGGGATCGCCGGAATTCACCTCTTTGGTTTGCATCTGTTCGCCGCACAGCAAATAAAAGACAAGCGCCGTGAGGCAGAATGCCGCCATAATGATGGCGATTATTTTAATATGCTTCTTAAGCTCGGTATTCATGTTCTTTCTCCAATACAGGCAAGTAAAAAATATCAATTTAAAGACATAGCGGTTTCATTTTATGTTTACATAATATTATACCACAGCAGTAAAATAATAGCAACATTTTTTATGCGGCAAAACCGACTTGCGCGAAAAGGTCTGTCATGCTATGATGGCGATAATAAAGATTCTGTATTTCGGAGCTGCCTATGGTCAAGCTTTATCTGATGAATATATCCGAAGCCGCGCTATTGCCCAAAGATTTCTGCATTAAGCGGTTTCCGCACCGCGTTGAACGGGCCGAACGCTTTCGTGCAGAGGATGACGGGCTTCGCTGTCTTGCGGGTGGAGCACTTATTGCAGCAGTTCTCGGCGCAGAAGAGAGCGATATAGCTCTCGGGAAATGCGGTAAGCCGTACCTCTTGAGCAGGCAAAAGTTTTTCAGCCTCTCCCACAGCGGGAAATACGCGCTTCTCGCCGCAGGAGATGCCGACCTCGGCGCGGATATCGAGGCTAAAAACGTCTGCAGTGATGCG
>DCGN01000044.1:3339-4729 GCA_002315275.1 Clostridiales bacterium UBA1777 | reverse complement strand
AGATACTGCTCGCAAAGGGCGGCGGGGAGACCGAGAAGCAGATATATCGCTTTACAAAGGGCGAAAATGACCTCAGCCTACGCTTTGATCTTACGGTCCCGCTCGCGAAGTACGTTGCTCTGCACAACAGCGAGCTGTCTTTCCCGTTCCGCCGCTATCAGATAGGTAAGGTCTACAGAGGCGAGCGCGCGCAGAGAGGCCGCTTCAGAGAGTTCTATCAGGCAGATATAGACATCATCGGAGACGGTCAGCTCGATATTACAAACGACGCAGAGGTTCCCGCCATCATTTACACGGTCTTCTCCCGCCTCGGACTTAAGCGCTTCCGGATTAGGATCAATAACCGACGCATCCTCACGGGCTTCTATGCTATGATGGGTCTGCAGGATAAGTCAGGCGATATAATGAGAACTGTAGATAAGCTCGAAAAGATCGGGAAAGAGAAAGTCAAGGCCATCCTTGTTGAGGACTTTGAGATCGCGCCGCAGGCTGTTGATGAGGTCCTGAAGTTCATTTCCATCAAGGGCACGAATGCAGAAGTCATTACGGCTCTTGAGCAGTACAGAGGCAATAACGAAATATTCGATGCCGGTCTTGATGAGCTTTCCACGGTTGCAAAGTACCTTGGCGCTTTCGGCGTTCCCGAGGATAATTTTGCGATCGACCTTACTATCGCCCGCGGTCTTGACTATTACACCGGCACCGTTTATGAGACTTCGCTTCTCGACCATCCCGAAATAGGCTCCGTCTGCTCCGGCGGAAGATACGATAATCTCGCAGAATACTATACGGATAGGAAGCTTCCCGGCGTCGGAATTTCCATCGGTCTTACAAGACTTTTCTATGTTCTCGGAGAGCAGGGGATGCTCAATCCCGAGGTTCCCACTTCACCGACGGACGTTCTCATATTCCCGATGACGCAGGATCAGTCCGCCGCTATAGCCCTTGCAACGAGCCTGCGTGCAAACGGCATCAGAGCGCAGCTTTATACCGAGCAGAAGAAGTTCAAGGCCAAGATGAACTACGCAGACAAGATTGGCGTTCCGTTTGCCGTTTTCCTCGGAGAAGACGAGATAAACGAGGGTGTAGTTGCCTGCAAGGACATGAAGTCCGGCGAGCAGGTCAAGGTATCTCAGGACGAGCTTATCAAGCTCATCAGTTCCAAAATAGAGGTTCTCAGAACAAATCCGTCGATTCTCGACTGATATAATTTACGCCGCGTGACTCATTAGTCATGCGGCGTTCAGCGTAATAAGGAAAGACCGAAGACCTTTTTCAAGGCCTCCGGTCTGTTTTTTGTTTATTCTTCGGGCACGTGGATCTCTTTAATGTTGAAATCCTTGCCGGAAAGAACTTCCTTATCGAAGCTTCCGCAGTTCGGGCAATACCC
>DCGN01000044.1:2896-3262 GCA_002315275.1 Clostridiales bacterium UBA1777 | reverse complement strand
ATCTCGATAATAAGCTTCGTATCCTTGAGCTCGGGGATATCGGATATAACTACCGGGAACAGATCCTCAACATACTTCGGAACAACGAGGGAAAGCTCACCGATCTCAATAACGATCTCGCTGATCTTTTCGACATTGTTTTCCTTCGCATAGTCGAGAACCGTCTTGCACATGCTGCGTACAATTCCTATTTCATGCATATCGCTTCACCGAATTACTTCTTGGCGATCTTCTTCTTTGCAAGACGTCCGATAGCGGCAGGCGCGTTGCCGACAGCGGTGAGAAGAGTCTTGAAGTAAGGAGTACCGACGTTGTCCATAGTCTTCTCGAGGGAGATAGCATCGAACTTGCACTTGGTGGTGCAGA
>DCGN01000044.1:217-2803 GCA_002315275.1 Clostridiales bacterium UBA1777 | reverse complement strand
TGCTCCTCGGTCATCGTGCCGCGGAGATCCTTGAAGGTCTTGCGTGCTTCTGCAGCGCTTGCGGAAGTGACCTTTGTGCGGGGAGAGCTGTCAAAGGAGCCTGCGGAAATAACGACGGTGGAAACATCAAGAGGCTTGTAGTCGCGGTTGTCACGGCCGAAGGTGAGCGTCTGGCCGGCGTGGACGTAACGGTGGATGGAGATGGAGCCTTCCTTGCCGGCTGCGATAGCATCGATGCAGAACTTAGGACCGGTAACTACATCGCCGCCTGCGAATACGTCGGCAACGCTGGTCTGGTAGGCCTTGGGATCAACAAGGACGTTGCCCTTGGGGCCGCACTTGAACTGCATGCCGCAAAGGTCTATCGTCTGGCCGATGGAGGAGATAACGGAGTCGACCTCGACTATATCAAACTTACCGGTTCCGACAGGTGCTCTGCGGCCCTTCGCGTCTGCTTCGCCGAGCTCCATCTTCTCGACCATGAGCTTCTGAACCTTGCCCTCGCCGATGACCTCAGCGGGAGCTGCGAGGTACATGAACTTGACGCCCTCTTCAACTGCTTCTTCGATCTCATCGTCAGCAGCGGGCATCTCGTCTCTGCTGCGGCGGTAGACGATGGTGACATCCTCTGCGCCGAGGCGGATAGCGGTGCGTGCAACGTCGATAGCGACATTGCCGCCGCCGATAACAGCGACCTTCTTGCCTATATCGGGAGTCTTGCCGAGGTTGACGTCCTTGAGGAAGTCAATGCCGGTGAACGTGCCGGGCAGATCGTCACCCTTGCAGCCGACAGCATTGCCTTTGGAGGCGCCGATGCCGAGGTAGAATGCTTTGAAGCCGTCGGCACGGAGCTGATCGAGGGTGATGTCCTTGCCGATCTCAACGCCGGTCTTGAACTCAACGCCCATCTCGCGGAGGATCTCGATCTCAGCGTTTACGACCTCTCTGTCAAGGCGGAATGAGGGGATACCCAGAGTGAGCATACCGCCGAGCTTGTCTTCCTTCTCGAATACGGTTACGGGGTAGCCCTTTATCTTGAGGTAGAATGCGCAGGAAAGACCTGCGGGGCCGGAACCGATAACGCCGATCTTCTCCTCGTAGGGTCTGCCGGTCTGGTTGAGCATCTTGGGAACATAGCGGTTCTCTGCGTCGAGATCCTTCTCTGCGATGAATTTCTTGATCTCGTCGATGGCGACTGCGGAGTCGACTATACCGCGGGTGCAAGCCTCTTCGCAGGGCTTGTTGCAGATACGGCCGCAGACTGCGGGGAACGGATTTTCCTTCTTGATGAGCTCAAGAGCTTCCTGATAACGACCCTCGGATGCGAGCTTTATGTAGCCCTGTACGGGAATGTGAGCGGGGCAGACTGCCTTGCAGGGAGCAGTTCCGGATTCCATAACGTCGGAGCGGTTGACACGGTAATCAACATTGTAGGAGTTCTTGTCCCAGGGAACTGCGCTGTCGCTGTTGTATGCGTCGGAGACGTGAGCGTCGGTGGAGCAGTTCTTCTGACCGAGACGGAGAGCGTTGGTCTGGCAGTTCTCAACGCACTGGCCGCAGGCAACACACTTTTCCTTGTTGACTCTTGCGACGTAGTTTGAGCGAAGGGCATTGCTGGAGCGGAACAGGTTTGCGATACGCAGGCCGAAGCAGGAGCAGCCGCAGCAGTTGCAGATAGCGTTTACTTCGTCCCAGCCGTTGGTCTGGTTGATCTCGTGGACAAGACCGTTGTCCTCGGCGCGCTTAAGGACCTCGTAAGCCTCTTCCTTGGAGATGAGTCTGTGTGCACCGGCCTTAGCCATGTTAACGGCGTTGTCATTGAGGTACATGCACATATCGTCTTCAATGTGGCCGCAGCCCTCGCCCATCAGACGGCGTGCACGGCGGCATGAGCAGGGGCCGACGGAGATAGCCTTTGCTCTCTCGATAAGAGTGGACAGCTCGTCGTAGGATGCTGCCTTGGAGTCGTTCTCAATTGCGCTCATAACAGGCATAACGCGCATGAAGCTCATGCCGAGCTTGCCGGAGTTAAGAGTAGGAACGAGCATCTCGAGTCTGCGGCGGGTGTACTCCTCAAAGCAAGCACCAAGATCTGGATACTTATCGCACTGCTCACGGTTGGACAGAACGCCTTCCATAATGCCGGGAACCCAGATGGGATAGTAGTAGCACTGAACGTCGCCGACCATTCTCAGACGGCAGACACCTGCCTTCATCAGCTTGTCGAGCTGCTCCTGAACGTAAGTAACATCCTTCTTGCAGCGCTTGGCGAGTTCTTCGACGGAGCGGGCGGTCTCAAGCTTCATGTGCATCATAACGGCGCACATATCGTCATCAACGATGGGAGCGAGAATTCTGTACTCGGGATCTTCGTAGGTGATGCCGGTGTAGGTCATGCTTTCGAGACTGATCTTTGTGACCAGCTTCATAATATTAGCTCTTTTTTCCATTTAAACACCTCATATTATTTACTCTTATTCAGAGCAGTTTATAAAATCAGACAGTGGGGTAGATGCATATCTCCATGTCACTCATCGGGTAAGTGCAGCAGGGATGGATCCAACCGAACTTGGCATCTGCCATACG
>DCGN01000044.1:0-140 GCA_002315275.1 Clostridiales bacterium UBA1777 | reverse complement strand
CACCAGCCGCATTCGCCGCTGCGGCAGTGAGAGGGAGCCTTGATGCCGGCCTTCTCCATTGCCCAGAGAAGAGTTTCGTTTGCCTTGCAGGGAACGGTCTGCTTCTCGCCGCGGATATTGACGGTAAGGCTGAACTCCTT
>DCGN01000139.1:246-8243 GCA_002315275.1 Clostridiales bacterium UBA1777 | reverse complement strand
CGTCCTCTATCATGACCACGGCATCGCAGCCCTCCGGAAGCGGGTCACCCGTGTCCACCTCGACGAACTCGTTTTTCCCGAGCTTCACGGGAGTTGTCTCTCCTGCGCCGAATGTCAGCGATGCCCTCAGAGAAATACCGTCCATCGCGCAGGCGTGATAATGCGGGGCGCAGATCTTGGCATATACAGCCTCCGCAGTCACTCTCCCGCAGGATTCCGCAGTTTTAACGGCTTCTGCCGGTGCCGCAAAGCCCGCATCGGATATTGCCTTGAGATAGTCGGCCTTAGCCTTATCTATAGGTGTATTTGTCAGGTATGCAAATGCCATAGTATATTTCCTTTTAACCTACGCAGTTTAATATTATGTCAACCGATCGTCCTTTTTCTATCCCCTCGCAGTCGCGCGGGATGCGCATCCAGCCGTCATCCCCGGCGAGCGAGGTTATAAGACCCGATTTTGTTCTAATCGGATATGCCGTCGTCCTGCCGTTTTCGGACTTGAGCTTAACGGGGATATATTCCTCTCTGCCGTGATTTGAGCCGATATTCTCGGATATCTCGGCAGATATCGGGCGAAGCTCGTATTTTTCTCCCGTCAGCTGCGCGAGCGTTTTTCTCACGAACAGTCTTGCCGTGAAGCACGCAGCCACGGGATGCCCCGGCAGGCCGAACATAGGCTTGTCTCCCGCTCTGCCGATGATCGTCGGCTTTCCGGGCTTCATCGCGATACCGTGCAGCAGCACCTCGCCGAGTCTTGCGATAACACGGCAGGCGTTGTCTTTTTCTCCGACACTGCTGCCGCCCGAGATTATGATCCCGTCGCACCTTGAAAGAGCACCTTCTGCTGCGGCGAACAGCTTTTCCTCATCGTCTTCCACTATGCCGCAAGGGACCGCTTCCGCACCCCATGCCGTCAGAAGCGCGCGCAGAAGTGACGTATTTACATCACGGATCTGTCCGTCTTTTGGGATCTTATCCGGCTCAACGAGCTCATTTCCCGTTGAAATTATTGCAATTCTCGGTTTTCTTACGACCGTGACAAGGCATTTTCCCATTGCCGCAAGGGCGCCTATGTCCTGCGCGGAGAGCTTTCTTCCCCTATGCAAAACGGTCTTTCCCGGGAAAACATCGTCACCCTTGAAGATGATATTCCCGCCAGGTGCTATGCTCTTTGCTATACCGACGGTTCCGTCTCCGTAATCCTCGGTGTACTCCACCATTACAGCCGCATCGGCACCCTTCGGAACTGCGCCGCCTGTCGGTATCTCAACGCACTTTCCCTGCGTGACGGCAAATGCGGGCGACTCCCCCATTTCGACAGCTCCGGCCTTTTCGAGAATTGCGGGAATGCTGTCCGAGCAGCCGAAGGTGTCGGCCGCGATCACGGCATAACCGTCAACCGTTGATCTGTCAAAGCCCGGTACATACTCCTCGGCGCGTACATCCTCTGCAATTATCCTGCCGAGCGCGTTGTCAGCGGTTATACGCTCCGTGGGCAGGGTCCGGCTAAATGTCTGTTCTATTATATCAAAAGCCTCCTGTGGCGTTTTCACCTGCAGCATAGGCTCATCTCCTTCAAAATCACATGCAATAGAGCTTTTCGAATTCTCCGCTGAGCATATCGGCGATCATAACCACTCCGTCCGCCAGAGCCTCTCTTCCCGTAATAAGCTTGACGCATTCACTCACCTGCAAAGCGGCGCAAAGCCCGGCCGTTGTCGTAAGGACGGTTTTCCCCTGCCTCGGTGCATTGCGGGGTACGAGGAAATTGAGCATTTTTTTATCCGAACCCGGCCTGATGACGGCAAGCCTCGCTTCCCAACCGAACACAGCGCCGAACACCTCCGGCACTCCCTCCTCAAGGCAGCCGTGTGCAAGCGCCCTTCTGGCCGAAAAGCCGTCAAGTGCATCTATAACGACATCGCAGCCCTTGATAAGACCGCGCACCGTATTCTCATTTATATTTTCAAAGTGTGTTTCGATATTAGCTTCCCGGTTGATCTCCCTTGCACGAAGAGCGGCACCGTCTGTTTTAACCATGCCCACGGTATTCTCCGTGCATAGAAGCTGTCTGTTCAGATTTGTTATATCAAATCTGTCATCATCCGCAACGACTATGCTTCCCACTCCTACGCGCAGGAGGTGCTCAATAACATACCCTCCGAGTCCTCCGGCTCCCGCCACGAGCACGCGGCTTGCCTTAAGCTTTTCCTGCTCCGCTTCGGTTATGGCAGGGATGTTTCTCTCAAATCTTTCTTCCACGCCAGATCTCCTTTGAAAACGGCCCTCCCCTTTATCGGGGGAAGGCCGATCTGCTGTTTTGTTCATCAAGCCTCCGGCTTGACCATTTTTATTGCCTCCACGGGGCAATTTTTCTCGCATATGCCGCAGCCTATGCACTTTTCCGGGGTTTTCAGAAATGCAAACGTTCTGATATCTCCGTGAAATTTCGGCCGTGATATTTCAAGACAGTAGCCCGGGCAGTTTTCGACGCACATGGAGCAGCCCGTGCACTGCACAGAGTCTATCTCGGGCTTTGACCACATGGACTTCGCCAGCTTTTCGGCTGTGTTCCCGCTGCCGTCCGTTACCGCTCCCTTTGCGCAGAGCTTTCCGCATACGCCGCATTCTATGCATCTACCGGGGTCGATGCTGTGCTTCTGCTTGAGTTCTCCGGTTATGGCCTTTACCGGACAGTTTTTCGCGCACAACGTGCAGCCGATGCAGCTATCGTTAATACTGTATGCCATAATATCAACCTCCCGCTACCGCCGGGACAAGCCATACGCTGTCCCCGTCATTAAGCTTTGACGAAGATTTGACCTGTTTTCCGTTAACGGCGATTATGCAGCCCTTGAGCGCCTTCATATCAACCTCTGCGGCGGGATTTTTCTCTTTTATTGCACCCGGAAGCTTGCCTATGAGCTCCTTTACGGACGAGGCCTCGATCTCAAGATCATTCACGCCTACGTCGAGTCGGAAAACTCCGAATGTTTTTACCTTTACCATGACCTCACCTCTCGATCTTCAGCTTTTTGAGCGTCCTCATTGTCGGCTTGCCGTCCTTCGACCAGCCTCTCGCCTGATAATATCGCTTCTTCATTATTTCAAGCGGAACAACCGTCTTCGGATTGTTGGGATCCTGCGGAACATGCGTCATCTTCTTCGGGAGAGTATCGTCCTTTGATGATATGCCGAAGCGGACATCGACCGCTCTCTCAAGGTTGTAGCCGCGCTCACCGCAGCGCAGGAATTTGCCCATCGTCATATTCATGCCGATGTTATACTTCATCCCCTTCGGGTGATGAAGCACGGGAAGATTGAAGCAAATGATCTCAGGGCATTTGTTTAAAAGTCTGACTGCCCATCCGATATACGGAATTACCCAGTTCACGAACTTTGTTACAGACCCGTTCGGATTAGAGACGAGGAACGTCGGAAATACGGCGTAGCTTGTAAACAGGCACTGACCGGTTGCCGATATCATTTCCAGAAGATTCTGGAATATCATCGTCATATCGGCCTTGGCATTCGGTGTCTGCGTATCGGTGTATAGTCCGAGACCCTCAAGAATAACAAGGTATCCGCCATTCAGATGGCATGCTCCTCGGTTTGCTACGGCATACCCAAGCCCCTGGCCGACTGCTCTGCGAGGCTCATACGCCGCCATCTCGAGTCCCTTCGACTGCATCGCGAATTCTCCGCCGCCGTACTTGATGCTCAGAATACGGCTTCCCTCGGCAAGCTCATTGCCTATTCCGCGTCTGAAGGCTATATCCTCAAGGAGCTGACACAGATCATCAGTGTCACCGAACTTGAGGCCGTTATTCCAGATGCCCTTCTCGTTTGCCTCCATAGCCCACGCGATAGTGCTTGCGCATGAGATGGTATCCATGCCGAGCTCATCGAGAACGTTGTTCCATTTGAGAATCTTTGCGAGGTCATCGTTCAGCAGGCCGCCGCCCATAAGGCCGAGCGTCTCAAGCTCGGGCCCCTTGACCTCTTTTCCGTCTACTGCGACGGTTCTCGCGCATCTCATCGGGCAGGCAAGGCAGCCTTTATTGACGATGTTGAAATTCTCCGCGAGGTGCTCGCCGCTAACCTTTTCAAATCCGTCAAACTGGCCGAAGGTGTAATTCTTTGTAGCAAGCAGTCCCCTCATCTGCATCGCGCTGACAAGGCCTGCCGAGCCGAGGCGCGGAAGCTGATTACCGGCAAGCGGATGCTTGCGAAGATATTCGACCCATTTTCTGTTGTACTCTCTCGCTTTTTCCCTGTCGAATATGGATATTTCATGGTTGCCTGTCGCAACGACTGCCTTGAGATTCTTCCAGCCGAGAACAGCGCCCATGCCAGCTCTGCCGGAGGCTCGCTCTCCGCTTATTACGCTTGCAAACTTGACGAGATTTTCACCCGCAGGGCCAATGCTTATTATGCCGCATTTCACTCTGCAGCCTCTCGCGGCGTCCAGATGCTCCTGAAGCTTTTCCTGAGCAGGGCCAACGCAGAGCCCCCAAATGTCATCGGCATTATGGAAGGTTATTTTTTCGTTTTCAAACTCTATCCAGGTATGCTCCGCACACTTGCCTTTCATAATGAGTGCGTCATAGCCGGCTTTTTTGAGATAGTATCCGAAATTGCCTCCGCAGTTAGAGGATGCAACTATCCCCGTCTGAGGAGATATAGCAGAAATATTAAATCTGTTTGATGAGGGAGCTCCTGTTCCCGTCAGAGGACCTGTTGAGATAACAACAAGATTTTCCTCCGAATACGGAGCTTCATTGCCGGTGAGATTATCGTAAAGAATTCTTGCGGCCATCATCTTGCCGCCTATGTACAGTTCTCTGTACTCATCCGACCACGGATAATCGCTCGTCTTCTGCGTTGTCAGATCAAGCATGAGTACCTTGCCCATATATCCCGCGTATTTTGACATTCAGCCGTCTCCTTTCAAATAGTAATATTGCCGCTATTTTGTTTTATGATATCATAACACCTCTTTTTTTGCAACAGCATCGTGCACGTTTCTTTGCGGTTTTCTATGAATTGTGCATAATTTTCATATAAATTAAAAATGCCCGCATGTCTCTTTTCGTTAATATAAACAGTGTTGACAGCGTTGCCGCACAGGAATTATAATAATTTATTATCATGATTTTTTGAGGTGCTTTAATGAACATAACTGTCTACGCAGCCTCCGGAGATATGCCTGCGGAGATATTCCATTCGGCAGCGGAAGAGCTCGGAAAGCTTCTTGCCGAAAGGGGTCATACTCTGATCTACGGCGGCGGAAACGGCGGCCTCATGGGCGATTGCGCAAGAGGTGCGCTTGAAAGCGGCGGAAAGGTCATCGGCATTGCTCCGGCCTTTTTCATTGAATACGGCGTTACGCTCAAAAGCTGCACAGAGTTTATCGCCACTGAAACGATGTCGGAGAGAAAGGCTCTGCTCGAGAGCATGGCTGACGCGTTCATCGTTCTTCCCGGCGGCACCGGCACGATGGATGAATTCTTCGAAACGCTGACGAATAAGCAGCTCGGTCTTCACGGCAAGCCTATAGCAGTTTTGAATACGGACGGGTACTATTCGCACATCCTATCGTTCCTGAATGAAGCTATCGGCAAAAAATTTGTTGCCGCAAGATGTGCGGAGCTTTATTCCTTTTGCGAAAGCCCGTCAGAGGCAGTAAGCTATGCCGAAAGCACGCCTGTTTTAAAGGGAAATCTCAGCAAGCTTCATGACTACGGCAAGTGATCTGACTTATCCACTTTTTTCATTGATTTTCAATAACTGCTATTGAGTTTAAACCGTGTTTTTGATATAATAGCAAAATAATAAATTGGAAAGAGTTTGTCATGAGAGAAAAGACATGGAAAATTCCATATTGCCAAAGCCCCGCGCCGAAGATATTTCTTGACGCAGGGTTCGGTCCGCTTTTGTCTCAGCTCATGGCGATCCGCGGTATCAGCTCTCTGGAGGACGCCCGCTCGCTCATATCCGGCGGCGCGGAGCAGCTCTTTGATGCCGGTCTGATCCTCAACATGGATGTTGCCGCGAAGCGCATCCTCGACGCTATATCATCAGGTGAAAAGGTCGCTGTTTTCGGCGATTACGATGTTGACGGCATTACAGCCACCTGCGTCGTGTCCGACTATCTGCGCTCCCGCGGGCTTGTATGCTTCCCATACATCCCCGACAGAAGCGAGGAGGGCTACGGGCTCAATCAGTCCGCCGTGAAGCAGCTGTCGGATAAGGGCGTTACGCTCATTATCACGGTCGACTGCGGCATCACCGCGAAGCAGGAGGCCGAGTTTGCGCGCAGCCTCGGCATGGATATAATAATCACCGATCACCACGAATATTCCGAGGCCGCCTACCCCGCTGCCGCCGTCGCCGTTATTGACACGAAGCAGCCCGGTGACACTTATCCCAACCGCTATCTTGCGGGCGTAGGCGTTGCGCTGAAGCTCGTCTGTGCAGTTGACGGCAATGAGGCTCAGATGATAGCCAGATACGCAGACCTTGTTGCGATAGGCACGGTTGCGGATGTCATGCCTCTTATCGGCGAAAACCGGTATCTTGTAAAGCGCGGTCTTGCGTCAATAGATAACGCCCCCCGTCCCGGCATTGCGGCAATGCTCAGAGAATCGTCTATGGAGTCCAAGAAGCTCACTGCCTCCTCAATAGGCTTCAGCCTCGCCCCGCGCCTTAATGCCGCCGGCAGAGTCGGAACGCCGATCACGGCCGCCAAGCTCCTTATGACAGACGATCCCGATGAGGCCGCATCGCTCGCCTCCTCTCTCTGCAGACTGAACGCCATGCGCCAGAGCATAGAGCTGAACATCTGGGAAAGCGCCGCGAAAGCTCTTGAGTCCGCTCCTCCCACCGGCCCTATCGTGCTTTCGGGCGATTCGTGGCATCAGGGAGTTATCGGTATAGCAGCCTCAAGGCTGTCGGATCAGTACTGTCTCCCCGCAATCATGATCTGTCTCAACGGTGACATAGGAAAGGGTTCCTGCAGAAGCTACGGAGGCTTCAATCTCTTCGAAGCACTCAGCGCATGCAAGGAGCATCTCATCGGCTTCGGCGGTCACGCCCTTGCCGCAGGCCTGAACATCAAGCGCGAGAAGATAGACGATTTCCGCAAGGCTCTAAACGAATACTATGCAGCGCACGCGCCGGAGCCCGTGCCCGATGTCATGTGCGACATGCTAATAACTGATCCCGCGATGCTCTCTATCGATAACGTCCGCTCGCTTGACAGGCTTGAGCCGTTCGGCAACGCGAATCCGAAGCCCCTCATGTGCGTAAGCGATGTTCTGCTCGAGAGCCTCTCCGCCGTAGGAAGCGGAAAGCACCTTAAGATGCGCGTAAAGCTCGGCAGTCAGACCTTTGATGCGATCTTCTTCTCTCATACCGCCGAAGAGCTCGGTATAAGCGAGGGAATGCGCGTTGATATAGCGTTCAACCCCTCGATAAACGATTATCACGGCCATGTATCCGTGCAGTTCGTTGTATCCGCCGTAAGACCGCACGATCCGTATGAGCTGTGCTCGCTTATTCTTTCAAAGAACCGCGACGCTCTGCGCTCCGCTTTGAAATACCGCCCCGACAGGAATGACTTTGTTCAGCTTTGGAAGGGTATCAGATACGGAAGCTTCCGCACGGCAAAGGACGTTGCGGGCATTATATCTCAGCGTGTTCCCGGTATGTCCCCCGAAAAGTTTGCGCTCTGCATAGCAGTTCTGCACGAGGCAGGCCTGCTCAAGGGTGAGGGCGGCAGCGTGTTCGATTCTGCACCCGCTTCGATTGACGGTAAGGCCGACCTTGATGCAACGGAGACGATGCACGTTCTGAACAGCCTTAAATAATCATTAAAATAGGAGGTGAGGCAAGACCATGAGTGAAGAAAAGCTTGAAAACTTCATAGATCCCGATAAGCAGTATGAAGCGCTGGAGGAAAAGATCCGCAGCAGCTGCCACGGCGTAGAGCTCGG
>DCGN01000139.1:0-215 GCA_002315275.1 Clostridiales bacterium UBA1777 | reverse complement strand
GCGTATGAGATGGCCCGTCTTGCCCACTCCGGTCAGAAGCGGCGCGACGGTTCTCCATATGTTACCCACTGCATCGCCTCTGCCGACATAACCGTCGACATGGGCCTCGATGAGGACAGTATAGTTGCCGCGCTTCTGCACGATGTCATAGAGGACACTAATCTTACTCACGCGGATATCGCCCATCAGTTCGGCATTCCCGTGGCCGACATAGT
>DCGN01000143.1 GCA_002315275.1 Clostridiales bacterium UBA1777 | reverse complement strand
TTCATCCATGCCCAGTCCGTCGGTCAGACCCTTCAGATAAGCGGCTTTTTCAACAATAGTCATAACATTTCCTCCTTATTATAAATAGAAAAAGGGGAGATATTTTCTATCTCCCCCATGATCATGCAGAATTAACCCTTTGCTCTGCCCAGATATTCGCCGGTACGAGTGTCGACCTGGATCTTCTCGCCGGGGTTGATGAACAGAGGAACCTTGATCTCTGCGCCGGTCTCAAGAGTTGCGGGCTTGGTTGCGTTGGTAGCGGTGTTGCCTGCAAAGCCGGGGTCGGTAGCAGTGACCTCAAGGTCAACAAAGAAGGGGGGCTCTACGTTAAAGACTTTTCCCTTGTAGGAGTAGATGGTGCATTCCATTTCTTCCTTGACGAACTTGAAGTTGTCGCCCAGAACGGACTCTTCAACAGGCTCGGTCTCGTAGGTCTCGGGGTTCATGAAGTAGTACAGGCCGCCGTCATTGTAGGAGTACATTGCGTTCATGCGGTCAACGGTAGCTGCCTCGAACTTTGCGGTGGGGTTGAAGGATTCTTCACGGATAGCACCGGTCATGATCTTCTTATATTTGGTTCTGACGAATGCAGCACCCTTGCCGGGCTTGACGTGCTGGAACTCGATGACCTGGCAGACATCGTTGTCATACTCAAAAGTCATACCGTTTCTGAAATCGCCTGCAGTAATAGTTGCCATAAATGGGGTCCTCCCGAATAATTAATTTTAACAGCATCTGCTTTTAACTCTGTTATTTTACAGTATGCGCATTATTTTTGCAAGGGGTTTTTGAACATTTTATTTGGTTCCCGTGCGTTTTGCGCATATTATCTCAGCTTTTTGTAGGCTTCAAAGTAGCGAATACCCATTTTCCGCGCCGATGCGGAGGTGAAATGGATACCGTCCGCTTTAAGCTCAAGCCCCTCGGAGGAGGCAACGGCGCTGTTCGGAAGCCTTTCGGAGATGCGGTGTATCGCGAGATTCATCTCGTGCATCTTCCCCTCACAGCCCCAGCTGTCATCGATATGCTCGGATATCTCACCCATTATGAGGGGCAGCTCCTCCGCGTTAAGCTCGCGCCTTATCGACGAGAGCACCTCGAATGCGCGCTTTTCGTAGTCCGCTATATCTCCGGAGCAGTTGCTCTCACCGTGGTGCCAAATGATCCCGCCGAGGTGTGATGAGCGCAGCGCGAGCCTTGCACACATGACGGCGTTGTCATACAGTGCCTCTCCGGGCATCCATTGCTCGATTATCGTGCCTCCGTCCGCGCATGGGATGAGGCCGACCATGTGCCCCTCGTCCCGCGCGACGGCATCGGCGAAGCTCGCCGCAAGACCCACTCCGCAGTGATACACCGTGCCGAAGACGGGTCTGTCGGGATTGATCGGCTCGGACATCGGAACCCATCTGCCGTTTCTGAGCATGAAGCAGACCTCGTTCTCAATCGGCGGCACCTCGCCGAAATCGCCCCTGCCGGCCATGTTTGACTGGCCTATCATCAGAAAGCTTGTTATATCTCTGCCCTGCTCGGCCTTCAGCCGCTCAACAAAGCTCTGATACATATTACAGAATTATCAGCTGCTTGGGAGCCTTTGTGATGACCTCGCAGCCGCCCTCGCGGATTATCATAACGTCCTCGATGCGCACGCCGTACTTGCCGGGGATATAGATTCCCGGCTCTGCGCTGACGACCGCGCCGACGGGCATCGGAGCTTCGCCCTTGGGATTGGCGTTCGGTGCTTCGTGAATGTCAAGTCCGAGGCTGTGGCCGAAGCCGTGGCCGAAGTACTGCCCGTAGCCCGCGTCTGCGATGACCTTGCGCGCGGCACCGTCTATATCCTTGCCGGGTACGCCCGCCTTTGCAGCGGCAATACCCGCAAGCTGTGCCCTGAGGACGGTATCGTAGATGTTTCTCATCTCGTCCGTCACATGGCCGACGGCGACGGTTCTCGTCATATCGGAGCAGTATCCGTGCTTCAGAGAGCCGAAGTCCATCGTGATGAAGTCGCCCTCGCAGATGACCTCGTCGCCGGGGACGCCGTGGGGCATGCTGGTCTTCTTGCCGGTTACAACGATGGGATCAAAGCTGTTGCCCTCGCTGCCGTGGCGGAGCATACGGTAAACGAGCTCTGCGGCGACCTCGCGCTCGGTCATGCCGGGCTTGATGATATGGAGCACTTCTTCGAGCGCGGCCTCGCTTATAGCCTGAGCCTCGCGCATCGCGGCAAGCTCTTCGTCGTTCTTGGACTGCCTCAGCTCCGCAAAGACACACTGCGCGGGAGCAAGCTTTACGCCGAGCAGCTCCTCGTACGCCGAATAGTCCTTATAGGAGAGCTTCATTTCCTCGGCGCCGATCTTCTTCGCGCCCGTTGCCTTGACGGCTGCCTTCAGAAGCTCCTCCATCGGGTTTTCCTTCGTGAAGAGCCGGACCCTGCAGCAGTCGCCGGATATCTTCTCCGCGGCCTCGATATATCTGGAGTCCGTCAAAAGATAGGCGTCATCTCTCGAAACGAAAACAAGGCCGTCCGTAAAGGGGAAGCCGCCTGCGTAGCGTTGGTTCTTCTCGTCCGTCACGAGTATCGCGTCAAGATCTTTCTCAACGAGCTTTTCCTGGATCCTCTTGATGTTGTTCATATTCCTGTCTCCTCTGATGTTGGCCGCGGGAACGACACCGTGAAAACGGAGCCCTGCGGTTTATTTTGACCGACCGTTATACTGCCCTTATGGGCAATGACCGCATCGTGTACAATGCTCAGGCCGAGGCCGCTGCCTCCCGCCTCGCGGGAGCGCGCCTTGTCCACTCTGTAAAAGCGCGAGAAAATATTGAGCCTGTCCTCCTCGGGAATGCCTATGCCCGTATCCGCGACGGAGAGATTGACCGTTTCATCGTCCGACGCGAGGTCAATGTTCACGCTGCCGCCCTCCACGTTGTATTTCACCGCGTTTTCCATGAGGTTGAAAACTATGTGGAACATATCGTCCGTCGTGGCCATGATGACGGAGCCGTCCTCAAGGCTGCAGCGGATGCGAACCTTCTTCTCGTCCGCAAGCGGCTTGAGAAGCGCAAGCGCATCTATCGTGACCTGCTTTACATCGACGGGCTCAGGCGCAACGAGCACGCCGTCATCCCTGCGGGAGAGATCCAGAAGCTTTTCCGTTGTCCTCTGGAGGCGCTCCGCCTCATGGCCGATGTCGGAAACGAACTCCTTCACCGTGTCCATCGGGACGCCGTCATTCTGCAGGAGGCTGTCCGCAAGAAGCCGGATCGAGGCAAGCGGCGTTTTCAGCTCATGCGACGCGTCCGACACGAAGCGCCTTCGCTGGGTCTCCGTATCCTCAAGTCTGGCGGTGAGCGCGTTGAACTCCTCTCCGAGCTCGCTCAGCTCATCCTGCCCGTGCACCGACAGCCTGTATTTATAATCGCCGCCCGCAACTATGCGCATCGAGCTCACAAGCTCCTTCAGCCTGTGCATCAGCACCTCCGAGAAAAGCACCGACAGCACTATCGCCGCGAAGCCGATCACGACCGACACGGTAAGTATTCTGCTTTGTATGTCAAGGATTATCTCCGCGCGCTCGCTGTCATGCTCATAGAGGTAGACCGCGCCCATCAAGCCCGCCGATGTTGCAACCGGCATTGCAAACGAGCTTGTAAACGCCCCGTCCTTAAACGACGAGCGGAACACCGTTTTGCCGGTGACGGCGCTCAGAACATCGCCCATCGCTTCAGTGCCCGCAGCCGGGGCGGAATCATATACCGGCTTGCCCGCTTCGTCCGTTATGACTATCCTGTCATATCCGTCAACATCCAGAAGGCCGAGCACCTCGCCGGCGCTCTCCTCTGTTATCCTTTCAAGGCCCGACAGAGACGAGGCGAGAATTGCCGCTCTGCCCGACAGAGAGCTGTGTTTTTCCTCAAACACAAGATCTCTTGACGAGGACATCGGAAGGGTGTTCAGCATGACGAGCAGCAGCACGAGCAGCACAGCCATAAACGCGAAGATCTTAAATCTTATACTCTTCATATTCCGCTCCGGTCACTCGGCCAGATAATAGCCGACGCCCCATTTCGTCATGATTATCTCGGGATGAGCGGGGTCTATCTCGAGCTTCTCGCGAAGGCGCCTTATGTGCACGTCCACCGTGCGCGTATCGCCCTGATATGTGTAGCCCCAGACAAGGTCGAGCAGGTTTTCGCGGCTGTATACTCTGCCGGGGTTTTTGAGCAGGAACTCGATAAGGTCGTACTCCTTGAGCGTGAGCTCTATGACCTCGTCACCCTTACGAACGCTGTGGAGCTTCGTATCAAGCGTGATATGCGCCCGCTGAAGGTCTCCGGCCTTCTCCTGCTCTGTCGGCTGCGCGATGCTCGCTCTGCGCAGAAGCGCTCTCACCCGCGCCTTAAGCTCAAGGATGTTGAACGGCTTCGTCACATAGTCGTCCGCCCCGGACTCGAAGCCCATGAGCAGATCGGAATCCTGACTGCGCGCCGTGAGCATGATGATCGGAACTGTCGAAAACGTCCTTATTTCCTGGCAGGCCTGCAGTCCGTCCTTTATCGGCATCATAAGATCGAGTATTATAAGGTCGTACCCGTTTCTTGCCATGTTGACGGCCGTTTCCCCGTCATAGCAGGCATCCACGGTGTAGCCTTCGTTCTCAAGGTTGAATTTTATGCCCTTCACGAGCAGCTTCTCATCGTCTACTACAAGGATCTTCATAGCTCATCTCCTCTTAGGATGCACCGATTTTTGCGAAAGGACGGGGCGCATCTCCCGCTCCTTGAACAAATTCCCAACAAGGGAATTTATAAAGCTTTCCTTTTCCGGTTGCATTTCTCCGCCGAAAACTTTATAATTAAACAAACATACTGTCTCTTGATTATATACTATAACACATTCCTGAGAAAACGGGAGAACAAAATGAAAAAATTCAGATTTTTTCCGCTCATTATTATAATATGCCTTGCGCTTTCATGTATAGCCCCGTCGGCAAGCGCTCTTGACGAGCCGAGCATGGTCGCCACAAGCGTGGTTCTGGCCGATCTAAACTCCGATGCGGTGCTGTATTCCAAGAACATGGATGCTCAGGTGTCTCCCGCGAGCCTCACGAAGATAATGACGGTGCTCATCGCGATAGAGGAGGTCGAGGCCGGCAACCACTCGCTTGACGAGTCGGTCACCGCGCAGGCAGGCTGCCGCGACGGGATGGACGAGGACAGCAGCACCTCCGGCATCACCCCGGGGGAGACGATGAGCTACCGCGACCTGATATACTGCGCGATGCTGCAGTCCGCCAACGAGGCGTGCAACATTCTCGCCTTTCAGGTAAGCGGAAGCGTGGAGTCCTTCGTTGCGAGGATGAATGAGCGCGCCGCCGCCCTCGGCTGCACGGGTACTCACTTTGCAAACACCAACGGCCTTACGAATGACGCTCATTACACAACGGCATATGACTTCTCGCTCATCACGAGAGAGGCCGTGAAGCACGAGTTTTTCATGACGGTCGTAAACACGAAGCAGTACACCGTCCCTCAGACGAACTACTGCGCACCCCGCGTGCTTGAAAATTCCAACGCCCTTATAAACACCGCTTCCATCTACGGCAGCGATTACTTTTACGAATATGCCTCCGGCGTTAAGACGGGCTATACCCGCGCTGCCGGGTCCTGCCTCATCTCCACCGCGGAGAAGGACGGCGTGCGCCTGCTCGGCGTTGTCATGGGCAGCACCTGCCCGCTCAACGATCCCAACAGGAAAGACTACGGCAACTTCGTCGACTCTCTCTCGCTGTACAACTGGGGCTTTGCCAACTTCTCGTATCAGACCGTTGTGACGACCGCGATGAACGTGCAGAGCGTTTCCATCGACCTTGCGCAGGACTTCAGTGAGATCATGCTCCATCCCGCAAACGACGTGACGCTCCTTCTCCCGAACGATACCGACGTCTCCCAGATCTATCTGAACACCACGATATATGCCGACGAGCTCGTTGCTCCCATTTCCTCGGGTCAGGAGCTCGGCACGGCAAGCATCATGATCAACGGTACGAATTACGGCACGGTCAAGCTCGTTTCCAACACCTCTGTCGATCTCTCCCGCAGCGAGTACTTCAAGCTCCGGCTCCAGTCTCTGTTCGGGAAGACATGGGTCGTTGTGCTCATCGTCTTCGTGTGCCTGCTCTTTGTAGGCTATCTCGCACTTGTCGCCCACTACCGCCGCCTGAGGCAGAAGCATCTCAGACAGCGCCGTATGGCGGAGCAGCGCCGCAGCATGCAGCAGTATGACAGGCCGGACTACAGCGAGTATTCCCCGAACCGCACATCTCCCCCGAAGCCCACGCCGCGCGGCGGAAGCTACACTAAGCGCTAAGATAATTTTTAAGCCTGAGGATCACTCCTCAGGCTTAGACTGTAGACAAACCGTCAACAAATTTGCTTGTGAGATTTAATTTGTTTTTGAGGCAGCTTTGCCGCCTCAAAAACACCATAAGGCGAGTAAAACGAGCCCTCGCACCGACCAAATCGGGCATTTGCCCGATGCGATAAGTGCGAGTTCTCAACCGAGAGCCCAGCGCAGCGGGTCTCGGTTGAAGCGTGTCGACTTTGTCGACACGCTGAGCCTGAGGATCACTCCTCAGGCTTTTTAATGTCCGTTTCCGAAACGAGGCGCTCCTTCTGCGCTTTTGTGAGCTGTTTTATCTCCCATTCGCGCTTCATCGCGGCCTCCCTCGTGCCGCAGTCGGCGAAATAGACGAGCTCAACCGGCTGATGCGAGCGCGTGTATCTGCACCCCTTGCCGGACTGATGCGCTTTTACGCGTGCGTCAAGGTCATTCGTCCAGCCCGTATAAAGGCTGCCGTCCCCGCAGCGGAGCATATACACGCAGTTCATCTTTTCACCTGCTTGATATTTTTCTCGAAATTGCTCCTCGGCCCCATGACCTCATGGCCGCAGCCTCGGCAGCGGAGCTTAAAATCCGCCCCGATGCGGAGCACCTCCCACTCCTTGCTTCCGCAGGGGTGGGCTTTTCTCATCGTCAGCACGTCGCCGACCTGTATATCCATGAGCTGTACCTCACTTTTTTATCTCGTCCCAGTACTTCTTTGCGGCCTGCTCGGTCTTGTTGTCGCCGTATTCGTAATAGTGCGCGTTTTTGAGCTCGTCGGGCAGATACTGCTGCTTGACCCAATGCTTATCAAAGCTGTGGGGATACTTGTAGCCCTGCTCGCGCTCGAAGCCCGTGCCGTCGGCATGGACATTCTGAAGCTCTCTCGGGATACTGCCGACCTTGCCCGCTCTTATATCGGCAAGCGCGGCATCTATCGCCATGCATGCGGTATTGGACTTCGGCAGCGTCGCGAGGAAGATACACGCCTCCGCAAGAGGGAGCCTCCCCTCGGGGATGCCGAGCTGAATCGCGGAATCGACACACGCCTTGACGATCGGCACGGCCATCGGATAGGCAAGGCCGACATCCTCGCTCGCCGAGCAGAGGATGCGGCGGCAGGCGCCGATAAGATCTCCCGCCTCGAGAAGTCTGCCGAGGTAGTGGAGCGCCGCATCGGGGTCAGACCCGCGGAGCGACTTCATCAAAGCCGAGAGGCAGTCGAAATGCTCGTCGCCCTCTCTGTCATAGCGCATGGAGCTGCGCTGTGTGATAGCTCTGGCATCCTCAAGCGTGATGACAGCGCCCGATGCCGCGGAGAAGAGGAGCTCAACGGAGTTCATCGCTTTCCTGACATCGCCGCCGCAGGAGGAGGAGATGTGGCGTATCACATCGTCCTCAACGGAGAGCGGTGTCTCCCGCCTGCCGTTCATGATGTTGACGGCTCTGACGACCGCGTCCTTTGCATCATACGCCGATATGGGCTTGAACTCAAACACCGTGGAACGGCTGAGAATTGCGTTGAACACACAGAAATACGGGTTCTCCGTGGTGGAGGCAATGAGCGTTATGCGTCCGTCCTCTATGAATTCAAGGAGGCTCTGCTGCTGCTTTTTGTTGAAATACTGTATCTCGTCAAGATACAGCAGCAC
>DCGN01000079.1:37427-42244 GCA_002315275.1 Clostridiales bacterium UBA1777 | reverse complement strand
TGCCGTAGACGAATCCGTCATGGATACCGATGGTCTTTCTATCCAGCTCGCGGATATGGTTGTATTTTCCCGGGGCATTTTCTTTGCGTATGATGAGCAGAGCCGAGCCGGAGGCATAGGGCTCAGAAAAGTAGTAACTTTCCTTTCTTTCCTCCGTAATGATAACGCTGCTCATGCCGACATCGGCCTTGCCGGAACTGACAGCCGCCAGCACGCCGCCAAAGTCATACACATCAAACTGCAGCGCGTAGCCTCTGGACTTGCAGTATTCATAGATCAGCTCAATCTCAAAGCCGGTATGGCAGCCATTGCGGATGAAGGTGAGCGGATAGTACACGCTGTCAGTAGCCACCGTAATGGTACCGTTCGTCGCAGGCAGGGATTGGTAGTCGATGTCCTTGCCGTCTTCATCGGCGAGCCATGTGTTGTACAGATAGGCCAGTGATTCGTCCGACCATGTCTGACGGATGAATTCATTGAAATCGCTGCATAGGACATAGCCCGTTTCATTCTTACCGAAGATGGCTCCGTACTCATAGCCGCTGACCTTATACGGCAAAACCGACAGCTCCGGATTCTGTCGAACGGACTGGATGGACAGGCCGTACTCGTTGATCGTAAGGTCAATCTTCCCCTCCAGAAGGGCGCCGATGCACTCTGTGCCCGACTGATAATAGCTCAGGTTTGCCGTCGGAATCATGTCCAGCAGCAGATCGTCAAAGATCGCTCCGACAAACACACCGGCAGATATACCCTCCATGCTTTCGAGCGAGTCATATTTTGCCGCCACTGTCTTCCCGGTTTTCCCGCAGGCACACAAGGAAAGCAGTGAGCATACGCAGAGAAGGGCGCACAGAAGCTTTTTAGACTGGCCTTGCTTCACAATTCTATCCTCCGGTTCTCATTAAAAAACGAAAAAACATACATATCTGATTTATTTATGTTATCACAAGCCCCTGAGTTTTTCAATATATAATAAAATTGCTCCGATTGCTCTTTTCTGCGGAGAGTTTCAGAACATTTGAACCAGCCATAACAAAAAGCCCTTGGTATCAAGGGCTTTTCAATAGGAAGCATAAAAAGGTGCAGCAGCATTTTTCTATCATTGCTACTGCACCATCGTGGAGCGGATGATGGGAATCGACCTCCGCTGCGGCGGAGGCCGGGTCGCGGCTCTTGAGCGCCACCGGCGCTCAATTCACTACCGCTCCCGTTCGATTCCCACATATCCAAAAGAAAAGACACCCAACGGGTGCCTCTTCTTTTGGAGCGGATGATGGGAATCGAACCCACCTTATCGGCTTGGGAAGCCGGAGTTCTACCGATGAACTACATCCGCGTTTGTTGTATTGCCAAGTATAGCATGAAGCGGGATCAATTTCAATAGGGGAAGAGGAAATATAACGAAAAAGCGTTTGACTGCGTTCGGCAGGATACGCCGCGAAGGAGCATTATAATCGTTTCCGCACGGGCAGAGGCCGATTGAAGGCGGGGCTGCGAAAAAGCGCGCCGAAGTCCCGCCGGATATCGGCCTTGTCAGTCAAGGCTGAGATAGAGCATATTGTACATCTCCGTGTAGGAGTATGTGCAGGCGGGGCCGCCGTTATTGCGCGCCCACTGCTCATAATACTGCTCTATGTTGCTGATGAAGTATTCTCTGTCCGTATCGGATTCAAACTGGAGCATGAGATAGCCGCCGTTTGCGCGGATGCTGTCAAGCTGAGAGCTGAAAAGCGCCGAAGCGTCCTGCCCGGAATAAACGAAGGTGCCGTTTAGAACATGGTAGCTCCTGCTCATCGTGGAGCATACGGGAATCGCTCTGAATAGCTCAAGCCCGCCGGATACTGTGTAATATCTGCCGACCCAATCGGAAGAGGTATTGTAGGAGACGTACAGCGGCTCGCGCTTATTCTCCTCGGACTGGATGTCCGCCGTTACGTCGACGGAGTAATACTTCCCGTCAAGGCAGACCATGTTCCACGCGTGGCCGAGATCGCCCTGAACGGGATCGCCTCGCAGACAGATGCATTTCATGCCGAGCTCCTCAAGCACCCATTTGAATGCGAGGGAGAACCCGTCACATTTGGCGACATGCTCAACGAGCGCGCCGTATGCCGAGGAGGCGTACTCGGCCTCCATATCATAGCTGCAGTTGGAAACGAAGAAGCAGTAGACTACCTTTTCCTTTTCGGCCTCGCTCATGCCGAGCGTGGCGTTCTTGAGCGTGGTAATCACATCAACGCACTGCGCGTATTTAACGGCGTAATCCTCGCGGGATAGCTGATATCTGAGGTTTACACTCGTGACCATGGAATTCGACTGGTTGTAGTTATACGAGATGCTCGTTGAGAAATCAAGCATGATAAGCTCGGGACACTCATACTGCAGAGCCGTCAGCATGGAGATGAGCGTGTCGCTGTTGACACCGCGCGGGAAGTTGACAACGGGCTCAAAGTTCAGCGCCGCTTCGTACAGCGCGCAGAAGTCCCAAAGGCAGTCCTCATTCATGCCAGTGAGGAAATAGCGGCTCGGATAATTCGGAATGAGCTCCGCGACGAGCTCGTTCACCGTTCCGGCATACTCGGACTCGATAGTCTCGACAGAGGGAGTGCTCGGAGCCTGCGTGCGGAGCGGCTCCTCTATCGCGGGCGCGATCGACTTTATGTCGGAGAATATCCCGGAGAGCCTGCTTATTATATTGCCGGACTTGCCGGAGAATATGAGCAGGAGCGATGCGACGAGGATCAGCGCCGCAAAGATCGAGACACCGTCCGCAACGCGGCGCCTTCTGATTATTTTGACGCGGACGAAAAGCTCGTCCGGAAGGCCGACCTCGTCCACAACGGCGAGAGACATCCTGTACATCTGCCCGTCGACGGCGTTGGGCGGGATGCGTATTGTGACGGGATTATCGAGCTCCTGAGGGCGTACCATCTTGACGCACCCGAGCTTGGCCTCATCTCTTGTTAGGTTTAGAGTAATTGAATTCAAGGCAGACTCCGATAAAACATAGTTGATCGTGCGAACGGTGCTATTCTAACACAGGTTTGGATTTTTTAAAAGTAAAAAAACATTAAAATCTTTAATTAATTTGCGAGTATTGCCAGAGTGGGGGCAATGACGAAGAAAATATAGCCCGCGAGAATGAGAATGAGCTGCTTTTTCATCGTGTATATCGCGACGAATTCGCGCAGGACGGCGCTCGGCCAATAGTAGAGCGCGACCTTTGCACCGATGCCGGTGCATTTCATTTTGAGCTTGGAGGCATAGACGATGCATCTGTAGATGTGGTAATTGCTCGAAACGAGGGCGATGCGCTTCGCGCCGCCGCGTGATTCTATAAGCTCCTTCGAGAAGCGGAGATTTTCCATCGTGGTGGAAGAGCGAACCTCCGGGACGATGCTTTCCGCGGGGATGCCTTTATCAATGAGATACGCCGTCATAGCCTCGGCTTCGGAAACGGACTCATCAGCCCCCTTGCCGCCGCTCGGAATGAGGATGGGCTTTGTTTTGCATCTGCCGTAGATCTCGACGGCCTTATCGAGCCTTTCGGCGAGGAGCTTTGATATCCTGCTTCCGTCTATGAGCCCCGCTCCGTGGATGATTACATAGTCAAAATCCATCCTGTGAGGCATCAGCTGAATGAAAAGAACATATACGACGAACGAGAGGATCACGACGCTGAAATAGAAAACGGTGGCGAAAACGAACCCCATGATGACCTCAAGGCTGGACATGTCGATGTTGTACATACTCGTCAGAAGCCAGGCTGCCGCGGATATCTCTCCCGTGCCTATGACTATGCCGAGCAGAAGAGAGAGAACGTGCGCCGCGGAAAAGCCCTCCTTCTTAAGAAGCCGGACACCGTTGAAAATAAGCATCGCGGGGACAAGCAGCAGCGCCGCCATAATGAGTATGAAAAGGGCAAGCAAAGCATAGCCCATATAGTCACCGAAAAGCCCGGTCAGCATAACGGCCGAGAAAAACAGCGCCGCCATCAGCAGATAGCAATTCGTCATCCTCTGGGGTCTTCTGAGCACGGCTATAAGAAACAGAGCCCATGAGACCGCAAAAAACGGGGTTATTATCGATAAATTGTCAAGAATAACTTCCATGTGACCTGTAACCTTTAAAGTGTGGGATACTTTTAGATACAATAACAGATTGACTTGTATATTGCAAGAATAAGCTTAAATCAGAGTGATATCTATTGAAGAAACCGAAAAGCTATGGTAAAATCCAATTTAGGCTGCATTATATTGGAAGACTTCACAATGTGAATTCACTATACGGAGAAGCTACATGATAGAATGGATAACCGGAACGGTGATGGGAAAGTTCTTGTCGACCTTTCTCATTTCTATGGTTCCGATAATAGAGCTGAGGGGCGGCTTGCCGTACGGCCTCGCGATGGGGCTTGATTTCAGACTCACGCTCCTGGCCGCGATACTGGGCAACCTGTTCCCGGTGCCGTTTCTGATTTTATTCATCAGAAGCGTGTTTAATTTCCTGAGAAAGAGAAGCAAGCGGCTCAACGGCTTTATCAAAAAACTCGAGGCCAAGGCTGAAAAAAAGGGTGACGTCATAAGAAAATACGGCGCAATCGGCATGTGCCTCCTTGTTGCCATACCCCTTCCGGGAACGGGCGCGTGGACGGGGTCACTCGTAGCCGTTGTGCTGAGGATGAGAATGAAGAAGGCTGTGCCGCTTATCGCGCTCGGCGTTGTCATCGCGGCGACACTGATAAGCCTCATCTATTACGGCAGTTATTTTATGCTGTTTGCATAATTAAGTTTACATAATTAATAGACAATTCC
>DCGN01000079.1:34476-37394 GCA_002315275.1 Clostridiales bacterium UBA1777 | reverse complement strand
CTGAATACCCCGTTTTCGGTGACGACAACGGGCAGGGATACATCGTGCGCCTCAAGAGGGATATCCTCGCAGACGAGCGCTTCGCGGCAGACGAGAACGGAAAAGCCTCTATAGCGGTCAAGGAATCTGTCATAATATCCGCCGCCGCGGCCGAGGCGCTTGCCGGAATGACTGCAGGTGACGCAGGGGATAACGGCAAAGTCGATCTCCCCGATGCCGACGGAGCCGGCCGTTTTCGAGGGCTCGGGGATGCCGAACGCACCGCGGGACAGTTCCGCTTCGGAGCGAATCTGCTTCAGCTCCATGATTCCGTTTCCGACAACGAGCGGCACGGCGAGCTTTTTTCCGCTTCTGAGCGCGTCGGCGATGATAGGCGCTGTGCTCATCTCTGACGGAAGGCTCGCAAAAATAAAAACGCATTTTGCCGCCCGGTATTCCGGCATGGCGAGAATGTGCGCCGCAATGGCCGCATCCGAAGAATGCGTATATTCTTCGGAGAGAGCGGAAACGCGCCCGGCGGTTTCTTTTCTGAGGGCTGATTTTTGATTTGCAGTATCCATCGCGCTGCTCCTTAGTTTGATATTTAGATTATAGACCGAACCGATGCTTTGCGCAAGCATGTACAGGAGACATGAATATGACAGATTATAACGACATTTCACTAAAGCTGAGAGGGCTTATCGGCGGTGTGCCGCACTTATGTGCAAACCTTGCGAACGCCTCCGCACTCATATATGACGAGCTTGATGAGCTGAACTGGGCGGGCTTCTATCTCACCGAGGGCGAAATGCTCGTGCTCGGGCCGTTTCAGGGCAAGCCTGCCTGCATAGAAATTCCGTTCGGCAGGGGCGTATGCGGAACGGCGGCGGCGAAGGACGAGACCCAACTCGTTTACGATGTGCATCAGTTCCCCGGACACATCGCGTGCGACTGCGCGTCAAACTCCGAGATCGTCATCCCGCTGCATAAGGACGGAGAGATATTCGGCGTGCTTGATATAGACAGCCCGCGCATAGGCCGCTTCACCGAGGCCGACAGAGCGGGGCTCGAAAAGCTCGCGGCGATAATCGAGAGCACGCTGTAAGCTCGGATACAGAGGAAAAAGCAATGGTTGAAATATACGGAACGCTCGGCCCCGCCTGCGCAGACACGGATACGCTCGAGCAGATGTTCCGAAACGGAATGACGGGCGTGAGGCTGAATCTCTCGCATGTTACGATAGACGAAGCCGCGCCGCAGATAAAGTGCCTGCATGAGGCGGCGGCAAGGTGCGGCGTTGAGGCAAAGCTGCTTGTGGACATGCAGGGTCCCGAGCTTCGCATACCGCCGATAAATGAGCCGGTGCTGCTCGATAACGGAACGGTGGTCACACTCGGAGAGGGCGGGATACCCGTGCCGAGGATAATTGAGGACTGTCTCATGCCGGGGCAGGAGGTGCTCATGGACGACGGCAAGCTCCTCCTCCGCGTGAAGGAAAAGCTTGCTCACGGCGCAAGAGCGGAGGTAGTGCGCGGGGGACTGCTGAAGGGCAGAAAAAGCATAGCGCTCCCCGGAAGCGGTATCCATCCTCCGACGATGACTGAGCAGGACATAAAGAACATTTCGTCTGCCGCGGGCTGCGGCGTAACGGGCGTGATGCAGCCGTTCGTGCGGGACAGAAGAGATCTTGAGACGGTGCGCAGAGCGCTTGCCGAAGCGGGCTGCGGAAGCATTAGGATATTTGCGAAGATCGAGAACATGCAGGGCGTTGAAAACCTCGGAGATCTTATTCCCGAGTGCGACGAGGTGGTCATAGCCCGCGGCGACCTCGGAAACGCGATGCCGCTGTGGGAGCTCCCGTCCGTGCAGAAGCGTATTTCCGCGCAGTGCCGAGCGGCGGGGAAGCCGTTCATGGTCGTCACGCAGATGCTGATGAGCATGGAAACGAGCCCCGTGCCGACAAGGGCGGAGGTAAGCGATATATACAATGCCGTTATAGACGGTGCTTCGTCTGTAATGGTGACGGGGGAGACGGCTGTCGGAAAATATCCGGCAGAGGTCATAAAATATCTTGCCAACACGGCGAGAACGGCAGAAAAGGATATGGCGTAATATGGACATTGGCGCATTGATGAATTTCAGACAGGCTTGGGGCACGTTCTGCGCGAACCACCCGAGATTTCCCGACTTTATAGCCGCGGTGAGAAGCAAGGGCATCACGGAGGGGACGGAGATTAAGATATCCGTTACCTATCCCGACGGACAGACTGTGAACGCGGGACTGAAGCTGAAGCAGTCCGACCTCGAGCTTTTCAAGAGCCTCGCATCGGCGGGAAGATGAGCATGGAGAATATAATGGACAACAGACCGATCATAGTTGTGCCGATAGGCGACCCCGCGGGAGTCGGCCCGGAGATCGCCGTGCGCGGAGCGCTGAGCGCGAAGGCGGCAGAAAAGGCGAGAACCGTCCTCGTGGGCGATAAGAGAATAATCTCACGGGCGCTGACGTTCCCTAATATGCCGACGGGCGAGATCAACACGATAAACGAGCCGCACGAGGGAGATTTCAGCGAGGGGATCATAAACGTTGCGGACGTTGCAAACCTCGCGCCGGAGGAATATGAGCTCGGCAAGGTAAACGCTAAATGCGGGCAGGCGGCGTATGAATATATAGCGAGATCGATAGAGCTGACGATGGCGGGCAAGGCCGATGCCGTGAGCACGACCTGCATCAATAAGGAATCGCTCCATGCGGCAAACGTGCCCTATATCGGGCACACGGAGATATTCGGCGCGCTGACGGGGACTCCCGACCCGCTCACGATATTCGAGCTTCGCGACACTCTCGTTTTCTTCCTGACGCGGCACATCAGCCTTCAAAGCGTATCCGCCGCTATCACGAAGGACAGACTAAAGGACTATGTGAGAAGAAGCTTCGC
>DCGN01000079.1:33227-34424 GCA_002315275.1 Clostridiales bacterium UBA1777 | reverse complement strand
ATGGCTGTGGCGGGGCTTAATCCCCATTGCGGAGAGCACGGTCTTTTCGGCGACGAGGAGGTCAGAACGGTCACGCCGGCAGTTGAGGAGCTTCGCGCGGAGGGCTGCAACGTGTTCGGCCCGATAGGCGCGGACTCTGTATTTTTCCAGGCCTTTGAGGGCAGATACTCGAGCGTTATGAGCCTTTACCACGATCAGGGTCACATAGCGACGAAAACGGTCGACTTCTACAGGACGATATCGATAACCGCCGGTATGCCGATACTGCGCACCTCCGTTGATCACGGCACGGCGTTTGACATCGCAGGGAAGGGCATCGCGACAGGCATAAGCATGGAAGAGGCAATACTCGTTGCGGCGAAGTACGCGCCGACGTTTAAGAAGGATAAGTAAAAATCAATGCCCGACTCTGTATGAGCCGGGCATTGCGTGTTATTCGTCAAGCTTTAAAACCGCGAGGAAGGCTTCGGTCGGTATCTGAACCGTGCCGAGCTGGCGCATCTTCTTCTTGCCTTCCTTCTGCTTTTCAAGCAGCTTCTTCTTGCGCGTGATATCGCCGCCGTAGCACTTGGCGAGAACATCCTTGCGCATGGCCTTGACTGTCTCTCGGGCGATTATCTTGCCGCCTATCGCGGCCTGCACGGGAACCTCGAAGAGCTGGCGGGGGATATTGTCCTTGAGCTTTTCGCACAGCTTTCTTGCGCGGGGATAAGCCTTGTCCTTGTGGGCGATAAAGCTCAACGCATCGACCTGATCGCCGTTCAACAGCATATCGACCTTGACGAGCTCGCTCAGGCGGTATTCCGAAAGCTCATAGTCAAGAGAGGCATAGCCCTTCGTGCGGGCCTTGAGGGTATCGAAGAAATCGTAGATTATCTCGTTGAGCGGCATGAGATAGTTCAGCTCGACGAGGCGGCTGTCAAGATAGGTCATGTTCTTGTACTCGCCGCGGCGCTCCTGACACAGCGGCATGATGTTGCCGACGTATTCCTCGGGAGTGATGATGGACACCTTGACACACGGCTCGTATGCCTCCATGATGGCGGCGGGGTCGGGGTAATTGTGCGGATTGTCGACCATGACGATGCTGCCGTCGGTCTTGACTATCTTATATATAACGGAAGGAAGCGTCGTAACGAGCTCAAGATCGAACTCACGCTCGAGGCGCTCCTGAATTATCTCCATGTGGAGCATGCC
>DCGN01000079.1:31481-33183 GCA_002315275.1 Clostridiales bacterium UBA1777 | reverse complement strand
CCGAAGCCGAGAGCCACGGAGCTTTCCGGCTCGTAGGAAAGGGAAGCGTCATTGAGCTTGAGCTTTTCGAGCGCGTCGCGCAGATCGGGATACTTGGAGCCGTCCTCCGTGTAGATGCCGCAGTATACCATCGCGCGGGCGGGGCGGTAGCCGGGGAGCGCCTCGGAAACGGGCGTGTTCGCGTCGGTAACCGTATCGCCGACCTGAGTATCGGAGACGTTTTTGATGCTGGCGGTGAAATAGCCGACCTCGCCGGGGCCGAGCTCATCGCAGGGATCGAGACCTATCGGGCGGAGATGACCTACCTCCACGAGCTTGTACTTTGCGCCCGTGGACATCAGCAGAATCTCGCTGTCCTTTCTCAGAACACCGTCTATCACACGGACGAGAACGATGACGCCGCGGTAATTGTCATACTGACTGTCGAATATTAGCGCCTTCAAGGGAGCGGAAGCGCTGCCCTTAGGAGCGGGGACGTTTGCGACTATGTCCTCAAGGACGGCATCGATATTTATGCCGTTTTTCGCGCTTATCTCGGGGGCATCCTGAGCGGGAATGCCGATTATCTCCTCGACCTCGTCCTTGACGCGCTGAGGGTCTGCGGCGGGAAGGTCTATCTTGTTGATGACGGGAAGGATCTCGAGGTCATTGTCGAGCGCGAGATAGGTGTTGGAAAGCGTCTGCGCTTCAACGCCCTGAGAGGCATCGACGATGAGCACCGCGCCCTCGCACGCGGCGAGAGAGCGGGAGACCTCATAGTTGAAGTCAACATGGCCCGGAGTGTCGATAAGGTTGAGAGTGTAGAGCTCGCCGTCAGCGGCCTTGTAATTGAGGCCGACGGCGCGCGCCTTGATCGTTATGCCGCGCTCGCGCTCAAGATCCATATTGTCAAGGATCTGATCCTCCATGATCCTCTGCTCAACGGCACCGCACTTTTCGATAAGCCTATCCGAAAGGGTGGACTTACCGTGGTCGATATGAGCGATTATTGAAAAATTACGAATGTTTTTTTCGTTAAGCATTAATTGTTCCTCCGCACCCTCCCGCATTTCGCACGCGGGAGGTATGCCCGTTTTTGCAATGATACAGGATTTTTATTTCTCCCAAACATTATATCGTCGGATAGTATCTCTTGTAAAGATATAACCGATAGTTTTTTCAGTTCTTTTCTTGTATGTCTTCGGTGAGAGCTACAAGAATAAAGAATACGGTCACGCGTTTGCGAATGAGCCGCTCCCGACCATCATAGCAAACAGCGGTGCATCACGAATCTTCATGCCCGACGGTCGAGTCCTTGAAGCCACACCCGAAGTCCTCGCCCGTATCTCGGGTCTTCCGAAAGAGTACAAGCTTCCCACGGAAGTAACGAGAGCGAGAACCATCGTGGGCAACGGCGTTCCCGTCAAGCTTACGCAGGGTGTCATCGGCGGGCTCCTCAAGGAAAACTTTGATGTACACCCTACGAAGTTTTCAAAAGGCGATAGGGATGAAAGCATAAAAGGTGTTGTCATCACACCGAACGGACGGTATAATGAGCGTATCTTATCCACAGAAGACTATGCACGAGTACTGTCTGAAATCATGACGAAGTATACGAACAAGATACCCAAAGAGGGTAGCATTGATTTAAGCGACGATACGTATGCTTTTGTCAAGGATGTTGATGGTAATGTTCGTATCGTCAAGACTGTCTCTAAAGAAA
>DCGN01000079.1:24769-31407 GCA_002315275.1 Clostridiales bacterium UBA1777 | reverse complement strand
GCGAGGCCGGAGCGATAATCAGGAAACACCTGCAGACGAGAGGAGTAACGAGGGATCAAGTAAGGACACTGGCAGCAATGATAGGCAAACCAGAAAACATGGAGAAACTGGCGAACTGGCTGGAGACAACAACGGAGAATCCGACCTACGGACAGATACTTCACAAAGCCTACGAACTCGATCTCTAAACAATCTCTACCGCAAACTCTTCACCGATGCGGATATGCCGCGTGAGGCGAATGATGTAAAGAACTACGAGGATAACTTCAACAGACTGTACTTTGAAGCATCTCGCAATCCGGATTTTATGAAGTATAACGGGGACATAGCTGATGACATCAACGCCATTCTCCGTGCTACGGGCCGCGGCGGTGAGTTGTACTCCAAAGGTGACCGTACTGTCGAAGAGGTAACCAAAGAAATCATTAAGTCCAACTCACTCGCGGATGGTATGGAAAAGCTCGGTCAGTATCTTGAGGAGACGCTCGCCGATACGCCGACTCCCGTTGAAGCGCCGCGTGATGACAAAGCGCGTGTCTTCTCGCCGAAGGTCACACAGAGTGAGCGTATCACATCAGCCGAAGCGATGCAGAGGATGATAGACAAGTACGGCAAGATCAAATCCGGTACCGACAAAGGTAAGGCCCGTGATATGGCGTTCGCGAAGAAGGTCAACGATGATACAAAGGTCAGAACCTTTACCCGTACTGCGGCTGAGTCGGACAAGCTGAAAGACTTCCAAGCTGAGAGACTACGCGGTGAGGTGCTGACGAACGAGGTACTCAGCTACGTTGTCATAAGTGACACCGCTGCTCAGAACCATGCTCGTAGTAGACTTGAGCGTGACGGCTATCAGAAACTTCTGAAAGAGTGGGACGGCATTGCTTCTCCCCAGCACGGACAGATTCGTAAGGAAGACATCGCACTCGGAGAAACGCTTCTTATCGAGTCGGCAAAGTATGATGACTTAGCCACTACCATGAAGCTCATCGCAGACCTTGCTGCTATGGGTACGGCTTCGGGTCAGGCGGTGCAGGCTCTGTCTATGCTGAAGAAGATGACCCCCGCCGGTCAGCTGTACTATGTGCAGAAGGCCGTTGGCAGACTCAACAAAGAGTACGAGGGTAGAATCGAGAAAGGCACGATGGACAGCTTGACCATCAGCGCCGATCTCGCCAGAGCGGTACTTGAAGCGCAGACACAGCAGGAGATAGACGATGCGGTCGATGCTCTGCTGAACGATGTCGCAAGCCAGCTCCCCATCTCCGTTATGGATAGGTGGAACGCTTGGAGATATCTGTCGATGCTCGGTAACCCCAGAACCCATATCCGTAACGGTGTCGGCAACGCGATCTTCACCCCGGTTACTTTCATCAAGGATTTGATGAAGGCAAGGATAGAATCCCACTTCATTAAAGACCCCAACCAGAGAACGGCAAGTGTGAGCGGTGCTATGCAGGCAATGACAAAGAGCGGTAAGTACTATGACTTCGCTTCTGAGGATGCCGATGCAATGCGCGATACTCTTCAGGGTAACGGCAAGTATAATCCCAAGCAGGCAATCGCAAGCAGGAAGAAACCGCTTGAGATCGGAAAGTTCAAAGGCTTGCAGAAGATTGCGGATATGAATTCCGAGCTGTTGGAGAACGGTATCACGCAACTCGGCAGCGCGAATCTGCTCGGTGACTGGACTTACCTTAGAGGGCATTATATTACCGCTATGACGCAGTTCCTTCAGGCTAGGAACGCAGACCTTAATTCTCTGTACACTACGCCAGAGGGCAAGAAACTGCTCAATGAGGCAAGGCAGTACGCAACACTTGAGGCGCAGAAAGCAACCTTCCGTGACTTCTCTGCTCTCGCTCAGTGGTTGAACCAGAGCAGCAAGAACAAAGCATTCGGCTGGATTATCGAGGGTCTGTTCCCGTTCAAGAAGACCCCCGTGAACATACTGAGACGCGGCATCGAGTACAGCCCGATAGGCTTCATAACCACCGTTACAAAGGGTACGCTCGACCTCAAGCGCGGAGATATCACAGCCAACGAGTTTATCGACCGCATCTCTTCGGGTCTGACAGGCACGGGCATCATGGCTCTCGGTCTTGTCCTCGCGAACCTAGGTGTTCTGCGCGGTGGTGACGATGAGGATGACAAGCAGGAAAGCTTCGACACTCTGCAGGGCTATCAGAACTACAGCTTGCAGATAGGTGATGTCAGCTATACGATTGACTGGTCTGCCCCGGCTGCTCTGCCCCTGTTCCTCGGTGTTCAGATTCAGAGTTTCCTGCGCTCCGAAGACGGGTTGACCGGCGCGGATATCGTAGATGCGCTGTCTCTTATCGCAGAGCCGATGTTCTCTCTGTCGATGCTTGATGGTCTGAACAGCACGATCACCTCTGCCGGATATAGTGACAGCCCTCTGAGTACCATCATCCTCTCAACGATGATGAGTTACCTCGGACAGGGTATGCCGACACTCTTCGGACAGACAGCCCGTACATTCTCCTCGACCAGCAAAGCAAACTACATCGATAAGAACAACACCTCAGTACCGAAGTTCTTACAACAGTTCTGGCAGCAGACAGTCATGTCAAAGACTCCCGGACTGTATAATAAGAAGATGGATAGGGTGGACGCGTGGGGTCGCAAGGACACCAGCGAGAACGCTATTCTCAGAGCCCTTGAGAACTTCCTCTCTCCCGGCTATGTGAATATGGTCAACACCACCACCGTGGATGTAGCCTTGCAGAAACTCGCAGACGAGCTTGAGGACACCTCTGTTCTTCCGAGTACCGCAAACAAGTACTTCTCGGTCGGCGGTAAACGCAAAGACCTCACCGCCGAGGAGTATGAGAAGTACGCAACGGTAAGAGGACAGACCGCTTACGATTTGCTGAAGACCGCTACCACCGATGCGACATGGGATGCGATGGATGCAAACGTTAAGAAGACCTTGGTCGATAACATCTACACCTATGCTACCGCAATCGGTAAGCTTGAGGTCGCGGATGACTTTGAGGAGTCGGCTTGGATAGCCAACGCTTACGCATCAGGCGATCCGTACAACTACCTCATGCTCCACACCTTGACCGCAGACTCCGATGCAAGTACCGCAGACACCATCTTCTCAATGGGTTGGCTCGACAGCGCAACGCAGGGTAATCTGCTGAAGTACCAGTACTACCCCGACACCACGATAACGGACTACAGCCACAAGAAGTATAAGTACACGCTTGATACCGAGTGGCAGAGCAGAGAAACCGAACTGTACTACTCAGCATTCGACACGGCATACGCTGAGTTGGTGGCATCGCAGAAGTACCAGTTCGCTACCTTTGCCGAGCGCATGGAGATGATATCCGATATGCAGTCCGATATCCGTAAGGCTGTAAAGAAACAGCTGAACAGTGAGATGTCAGCGGCGGGTATCTCTTCTGAGTACAACGAATCCGAAGCAGACACAAACGAAAAAGCCACAGCCATCCTGAGTAGGATCGGATAAAGCAAACCCCCATAGAATCAGCAATGGTTCTATGGGGGTTCTTTTTTTTCTCGTAAAGTGTCCGGCAGTAAATTTAATTAGCAACCTCTGTGCAACCGAGTCATTTGTGCAACATCGTGCAACCGAAGTGCAACAGAATGTTGCATTTTTGCCTAGTTATAGCACTAAGACTGTATAGTGGCGAATGCTGATTTTCGTTGGAATTTCAATGAAAATTGAGGATGTAGCAAATGCGGATGGGCATTTTTCATAAAAACCATCTCCATAGTGTTTTCAACATTATACATAAAAGCCACTTGAAATTCAACTGTGTATATGATACACTGTCGCCATATAAAAAACAAGTGTCTTTATTTCACGAACATTTCGGAGGCACGATGGGGGTAAACTATGAAAGTTGCTGTATTGGGGTTCGGCGTTGTAGGCAGAGGCGTATTCGATATGATAGAAAAGGCGCAGGGCATGGAGGTCGGATATGTGCTCGTAAGGCCGGGAAAGGTCGATGCGGAATATAAGACAGACAGCCTTGAGAAGATCCTTTCCGACAGCTCCGTCGACGCTGTGGCAGAGGTCATGGGCGGCATCGAGCCCGCAAGAAGCTATGCCGAAAAAGCGATAAATGCCGGCAAGCACTTCGTCACCTCAAACAAGGCGCTTGTTGCGGCACATGGGCTTGAGCTTTCCGCTTTGGCGAGAGAAAAGGGCGTTGCGTTTCTGTTCTCGGCGGCCTGCGGAGGCGGGGTCCCGTTCCTGCACAACCTCGCCTGTGCCGTGAAGACGGACAAGGTAAACTCCCTCGGCGGTATTCTCAACGGCACAACAAACTATATGCTCGATGCCATGCAGTCTAAGGGCTGGAGCTATGAAGAGGCCTTGAAGGATGCGCAGATGCTCGGTTATGCCGAGGCAGACCCGACGGCCGACGTTACGGGTCTTGACGCGCTGAGAAAGATCATGCTTGCGTGCGCGGTCGGTTTTGATGTGCTTCCGAATGAGGGGCTTCTTAACGAAGGCATTGACAGTCTCACGGCCGAGGATGTGGAGGACTTTAAAAAGCGCGGCCTTACCTGTAGGCTTCTGGCCAAGGGCGAGAGAAGAGAGCGCGGTGTCAGCGCATACGTTGAGCCGTGGCTTCTTGAGAGCAGCGCTCCAGAATGCGCGGTGCTGAAAAACTACAACATGGCGAAATACGAGGGAGAGTGCAGCGGCCCGATGGTGTTCATGGGTCAGGGCGCGGGCAGATATCCCACAGCCTCCGCGGTTCTCCGCGATCTGAGCTATATAGTCTCCGGAGAGTACTATATGCTCTCGGATAAGGCCGCGGCGGGAGCGGCTGACAACAGCGCCTGCTTCCATAATTATTATGTAAGACTTCCCAAGGCATTTGCAGATGAGTTCAAGTGTGCGGACAAGCAGGAGGACGGCGCAGACGTGCGCTTAATAACGGAGAAGCTGTCCGTAAGCGAAATGCACGCCGTCGCGAAAAAAATAAGAGCTGAAGGTGCAAAGGTATTCTTTGCAGGTCTGGAGATGGAAAAGTGAAGGTAGTAAAATTCGGAGGCTCGTCCGTAGCGGAAGCAGAGCAGTTTAAGAAGGTCAGGAATATAATAAAATCAGATGAGGGCAGAAGGATCGCCGTTATATCCGCGGCGGGCAAGCGCAGCAAGGAGGATCACAAGCTTACCGATCTTTTGTTCCTGTGCCACGCGCATCTGATGTACGGTGTCAGCTGTGACGATATTATGGACAGCATTGAGCAGCGCTTCGTCGAGATACGCGATGCGCTTTCGCTCTCGCTCGACATAGAATCCGAATTCGCAAAGCTGAGAGGCAAGCTTTCAAAGGATATCTCGGCGGATTATCTCGCCTCGCGCGGCGAGTATTTCACGGCGATGCTGATGGCCGAATATCTCGGCTATAAGTTCGTTGACGCAGAGGAGTGCGTTTTTTTCGGGTTTGACGGTCAGGTCGATATGGATAAGAGCTGTGCCGCCATAAAGGAAGCATATGATAAATACGGCAGGATAGTTATCCCGGGCTTCTACGGCAGGGCGGCCACAGGCAAAGTAAAGGTCATGAGCCGAGGAGGAAGCGATATAACAGGCGCGATCGCCGCCGCCGCTGTCGGTGCCGAGGTCTACGAGAACTGGACGGATGTATCCGGCATTCTGATGGCAGACCCGCGAATAGTCAAGTCACCGAAGCCGATAGAAAAGATAACCTATTCAGAGCTTCGGGAGCTTGCGTTTATGGGAGCATCCGTTCTGCATGAGGAATCGGTGCAGCCCGTCAAGGAAAGAGGCATCCCTCTCAACATACGCAATACAAATGAGCCCGACCATCCGGGTACGATGATAGTTGACGCTATAGAGAAGGAGCCCGATCAGGAAGGCCTTATCACCGGCATAGCAGGCCGCAGAAACTTCACCATCATCACGGTCTCCAAGCATGAGATGAACACAAACGCAATGCTCAGAAGAGTGCTTGAGATAATGGAGCGGTATCATGCGCCGGTGGAGCATATCAACCTCGGCCTTGACACTATCGCGGTGCTTGCATCCTCTTCGGCACTCGGCGAGGGGCTGTACGGCATCCTCGGCGACATCCAGAAGATATGCCACCCGGATGACGTGCGCGTGCAGGATTCTATCTCGCTCGTGGCTGCCGTCGGCAGAAAGATGACGTTCCGCCCCGGCACATCCGGTCAGCTTTTCAAGGCGCTCGGCGAAAAGGGCGTAAATATCCGCACGATAGCTCAGGGCGCAGACGAGCTGAGTATCATAGTAGGCGTAGACAACAGTGATTTTGAAACAGCCGTAAAGGTCTTGTACGACGGCTTTGCAGTTTAATAAACGGAGGAGCTTAAAATGAAAAAATACAACGTAGCCATTCTCGGCGCAACGGGTGCTGTAGGTCAGGAAATGCTGAAGATACTTGAAGAGTATAATATGCCGATAGATACGCTTCTCCCGCTCGCAAGCGCAAGAAGCGCGGGCGGCACGGTGCGCTTTATGGGCAAGGATATCCTTGTTCAGGAGGCAAAGGAGGACAGCTTCAAGGGGATGGACTTCGTGCTCGGCGCAGTAAAGAACCCGATGTCCAAGAAATTTGCTCCGTATATCGTCGAGGCAGGTGC
>DCGN01000079.1:16145-24626 GCA_002315275.1 Clostridiales bacterium UBA1777 | reverse complement strand
GTTGCCGGCATAGCAAAGCTCTCCCCGATAAAGACGATGGTAGCCTGCACATATCAGGCTGTTTCCGGCGCGGGGCAGGCTGGCTTTTCCGAGCTCGAGGATCAGACTAAGGCGGTTTTAAACGGCGAGGACTACGAGTGCAAGGTCTTCCCGACGAGGATAGCCATGAACGTCATCCCCTTTATCGGCGGCATGACCGACAATGACTATACCGACGAGGAGATGAAGATGCAGAATGAGGGACGCCGCATCCTCCATAATGACGGCATGAAGGTCACCTGTACATGCGTCCGCGTTCCCGTTATGCGCTCCCACTCCATATCCGCTACGGTGAGAACGGAGAGAAAGATCTCCGTTGAAGAGGCAAAGCAAGCAATAGCGGCATTCCCGGGTTGCGCACTGGCAGAGAATATTCAGGGCCGCGATTACCCCACGCCCGTAGACACCGAAAATCAGGATATCGTTTGGGTCGGCAGAGTGAGAGACGATCTCACCGATGAAAACGGCCTTACGCTTTGGTGCTGCGGCGACCAGATACGCAAGGGCGCAGCGGCAAACGCCGTACAGATAATGAAGCTCTTTACCGATAAAGCATAATGCACAATTTGAAGCGCTGAATCATGTGTAAAAAGCGCATACAGACCAAAAAGAAAAATCAGATAAAAAACGCTTGACTTCACCCGTTAAAAGTGCTAAAGTAATCACATCCAAACGAAAGGGTCACAATAGATGATAAGAAACATCGCAAACGCATATCGTTATTACTATTACCGTTCAAGAAAAAGGTAATAGCGGTTTGTGCTGCAATGAAAACATGATCCTTTTGGGATGTATCAGTTAAAAATGAGCTGCACGGCCGCAAGGTCTTGCAGCTCTTATTTTTTGAAAAGGAGACTAATTATCATGAAGAAAGTATTTGCTTTGATCCTCGCTGCGGCGATGGTGTTTGCGCTTTGCGCCTGCGGAAGTGCCGAAAAGGCTCCTGCAGAGGACACATATACGATAGGCATTTGCCAGCTTGTTCAGCATGTCGCCCTTGATGCTGCCTCTCAGGGCTTCCAGGACGCTATAAAGGAACAGCTCGGCGATAAGGTCACCTTCCTTTACCAGAACGCTTCCGGCGATTCCGCTACCTGCGCCACCATATGCAGTCAGTTCGTCAGCGATGAGGTAGACCTCATCATGGCAAATGCGACCCCCGCTCTGCAGGCCGCCGCAGCCGCAACGAATACCATTCCCATCCTCGGCACCTCCATTTCCCACTACGGCACGGCTCTCGGCATAGATGATTGGACGGGCTGCACCGGCGTCAACATCTCCGGCACCTCCGACCTCGCGCCGCTTGACGGTCAGGCGGACATGGTGGCTTCGCTGTTCCCCGATGCAAAGGTCGTCGGCCTGCTCTTCTGCTCCGGCGAGCCCAACTCCCGCTACCAGGCAGATGTTATCACTCCGCTCCTTGAGGCCAAGGGTCTTGAGGTAAAGGAATTCACCTTTGCCGATTCCAATGAGGTTTCCGCGGTAACCGCTTCCGCATGCGCCGACTGCGATGTGCTCTACATCCCGACTGACAATACCGCAGCCTCCTGCGTTGAGGCTATCAACAACGAGGCATCGAAGGTCAATATGCCTATCATTACCGGCGAGGAGGGCCCCTGCGCAGGCTGCGGTGTAGCATCCCTCACCATTTCCTACTACGACCTCGGCTTTGCGACCGGCAAGATGGCACTTGAGATACTCGTAAACGGCGCAGATGTCTCAACTATGGAGATACAGTTCGCCCCCAACTTCACTAAGAAGTACAATCCCACAATCTGCGAGAAGCTCGGCGTTGAGATCCCCGAGGACTACATTGCCATAGAATAACAGAAAGTTTAATCAATCTGCATAAAACGAACCGAGAGATATATAGGTCGTTTCTCCATGACCGCCAAATCTGATAACAGGTAGTAAAAGCGGGTTGACTTTACCGCCCAAAAGTGGTAAAGTCGACCCATCGAATACAGAGGAAGGGAATTCTCCTCGATGTCTAAGTGCTTTGCATTTGCATACAGCTTTAGCTTTTACTTTACCGAAAAAAGTAAGAGTAGCTTGTGCTGCAAAGAATTACGGACGCTGTAATTTCGATTGCCTGGTTTATTAAGACCGCACAGCTGCTCTGCTGTGCGGTCTTTTTATTTTTTGATAAAGGAGAAATAACCATGAAAAAACTCGCATCTCTCATCCTCGCCGCTGCAATGCTTCTTGCTCTGTGCGCATGCGGCACCGAAAATCAGTCCCCCGCCGAAAAGACCTACACCGTCGGTATCTGCCAGCTCGTTCAGCACAGCGCTCTCGATGCCGCTACTGAGGGCTTTAAGGCTGCTCTCACAGAAAAGCTCGGAGATAAGGTCACCTTCCTTTATCAGAATGCTTCCGGCGACTCCGCAACCTGCGCCACGATCTGCAGCCAGTTCGTGAGCGAGGATGTTGATCTCATAATGGCAAACGCAACGCCCGCTCTTCAGGCTGCCGCGGCCGCAACGAATATCATCCCTATCCTCGGCACCTCCATTTCCGATTACGGCACGGCGCTCGGAATAGACAGCTGGACGGGTAAGACCGGCACCAACATCTCCGGTACCTCCGACCTCGCTCCGCTTGACGGTCAGGCCGCAATGATAAGCGAGCTGTTCCCCGATGCAAAGGTCGTAGGAATTCTGTTCTGCTCCGGCGAAGCAAACTCCCGCTATCAGGCAGACGTTATCACGCCCTATCTTAAGGCCGCGGGTCTTGAGGTGAAGGAATTCACCTTCTCCGACTCTAACGATATCGCGGCCGTGACCGCCTCCGCCTGCGCAGACTGCGACGTAATCTATATCCCCACCGACAATACCGCCGCATCCTGCACCGAGGCTATCAACAACGTAGCGCTTGAGGCGGGCGTACCGATTATCACCGGTGACGAGGGCACCTGCAAGGGCTGCGGCGTTGCAACGCTCGCCATTTCCTACTACGATCTCGGCTACACAACGGGCGAGATGGCGGCAGAGGTGCTTCTCAACGGAGCAAATGTCCCGGAAATGGAAATAAAGTTTGCACCGAATGTTGAAAAAGAGTATAATGCCGACGTATGCGCGGCACTTGGCATTACGATCCCCGCAGACTACACCGCAATAGCATAATCAAATAAGATAACTCCGAGGGCGATGCATTCATCACCCTTTCGGGGCGATTACAGAAACGAAAGAGAGAATAGTTAAATGAGCGTTAGTGCATACTTTGCATCGCTGAGCATCCTGAAGCTCGCCAAGAATATACCAGGCGGCGCTGCACAGGGACTTATCTGGGGTCTGATGGCCCTCGGCGTATTCATAACCTTCCGCCTCCTCGATGTGGCCGACCTTACGGTCGACGGTTCGTTCACACTCGGCGGCGCGGTTGCCGTTATGCTGATAATCGGCGGCTGCCCGGCGTGGCTTGCCGTCATCGCGGCTGTCGCGGCAGGAATGCTCGCCGGCCTCTGCACGGGGCTTCTGCATGTAAAGCTCGGTATACCGGTCATCCTTGCCGGTATACTCACGCAGTTCTCGCTCTATTCGATAAACCTGAGAATAATGGGCATGGCGGCGAACAAAGCGCTCAGCGTCGATAAATATGACCTCATGCTCTCCTCCCGCAGCATCCCCGGCGCTATCCTCACGGGCCTTATCCTTGCTGCCGCGCTGGTGTGCGTGTTCTACTGGTACTTCGGCACGGAGCAGGGCTGCGCCATCCGCGCAACGGGCAACAACCCCGCAATGAGCCGCGCACAGGGCATTAACGTTGACAACATGAAGCTCATCGGCCTTGCAATCTCAAACGGCGTCGTTGCAGGCTCGGGCGCGCTTATGAGCCAGTATCAGGGCTTTGCGGACATTAACATGGGCCGCGGCGCGATCGTTATTGGCCTTGCGGCAGTCATCATCGGCGAGGTTCTCGGCCGCAGCATTCTCGGCAAGAAGCTCAACTTCGCGGGCACTATGAGCTTCGTTATCATCGGCGGCGTTGTGTATTATCTCGTTGTCGTACTCGTCCTTTGGCTCAGACTTGACTCTAACTACCTCAAGCTGATAACAGCAGTCATCGTGGCGCTGTTCCTCGCTGTTCCGTATCTGCGCGAACAGAAGAGAAGCTCCTTCTCAAGACTCAAGAAGGGAGGCAAGACCAATGCTTGAAATACAAAACGTCTACAAGACCTTTAACAAGGGCACTATAAACGAGAAAAGAGCGCTTCGCGGCCTTGATCTCCATCTGCTCCCCGGCGATTTCGTGACCGTTATCGGCGGAAACGGAGCGGGCAAATCCACCATGCTGAATGCCGTTGCCGGCGTATGGCCCGTTGATGAGGGCAGAATAATCCTTGACGGAGTTGACCTCACCGCGATTCCCGAGCATAAGAGAGCGCAGTACATCGGCCGAGTATTTCAGGATCCGATGCTCGGCACCGCGCCGAATATGTGGCTTGAGGAGAACCTTGCTCTTGCTCTGCGCCGCGGAAAGCACAGGGGCCTCAAATGGGGCATCTCAAACGAAGAGCGCGAAATGTTCCGGGCAAAGCTCAGCGGCCTCGGCCTCGGCCTTGAGGACAGAATGACTGCGAAGGTCGGCCTCCTCTCCGGCGGACAGAGACAGGCGCTGACGCTCCTTATGGCATCGCTCAAGAGCCCGAAGCTCCTCCTTCTTGACGAGCATACCGCAGCGCTTGACCCTGCCACGGCGCAGAAGGTCATGGATCTGTCGGATAAGATAGTTGCCGAGAACAATCTCACCACTATGATGATAACCCACAATATGTCCCATGCCATCAAGCACGGCAACCGCCTTATCATGATGAATGAGGGCAAGATCATTCTTGACGTGCGCGGCGAGGAAAAGGCTCATCTCACGAAGAAAGAGCTCATGGACGCGTTCCAGCAGATAGTCGGAGCGGGTATCGAGTCCGATCAGGTGCTTCTTTCTAAATAAGTTTTTTAACGGCAGTCTCGGGAGGGATTGCCGTTTTTACTTGACCGTGTCTTAAATGGGTAATATAATTTAAATAAGAAATACTATGAGCAGGGGGTGAGATAATGCGCCGATTTGATATAACGGGAATGAGCTGCGCGGCGTGCTCCGCACGGGTCGAGAAGGCTGTGAGCGCGGTCGAAGGCGTTTCGGAGTGCTCAGTCAGCCTGCTTACGAACTCAATGAGCGTTGTCGGGACCGCGTCGGACGCTGCAATAATCTCAGCCGTTGCCGCGGCGGGCTACGGCGCATCGCCAAAGGGAGCAAAGGCCGAAGCAAAGCAGCCGACCCTTGAGGACACGGATACTCCGAAGCTCGTGAAGCGCCTTTTGTGCTCGATAGTCTTTCTCGCGGTGCTCATGTACTTCTCGATGGGCTATATGATGTGGGGCTTCCCCGTTCCTGCGGCACTGGACGGAAACTATATGGCAATCGCGCTCATTGAGTTTCTGCTTGCCGCCGCGGTGATGCTGATAAACCGCAGATTCTTTATAAACGGCTTCCGCGGCCTCATGCACCGCGCGCCGAATATGGATACGCTCGTTGCGCTCGGCGCGTCGGCTGCATTTGTGTACAGTGTCGGCGTGATGTTCAAAATGACCTTGCAGGACAGCTCCCTTTCCGACCTTGCGCACGGCTTGTATTTCGAGTCGGCTGCAATGATACTCACGCTTATTACCGTCGGCAAGATGCTCGAGGCGAGGTCAAAGGGAAAAACTACAGATGCGATCCGCTCTCTGATGAAGCTTCGCCCCGACACGGCGAACGTCTTAATTGACGGCGAGGAAAAAACCGTACCTATAGAAGATGTAAAGTGCGGCGATGTGTTTGCCGTCCGTGCGGGGGAGAATATCCCCGTGGACGGGATCGTGCTCTCGGGCGTAAGCTCAGTAGATGAGTCGGCACTGACGGGGGAGAGCATGCCCGTTGATAAGGCGCAGGGTGATACTGTGTCCGCAGCAACTGTGAATATGTCGGGCTACCTCAGATGCGAAGCAACGCGTGTCGGCGAGAACACAACGCTGTCGAAAATAATCCGCATGGTCGAGGAGGCCTCGGCCACGAAGGCACCGATCGCGAAGCTCGCGGATAAGGTGGCGGGAGTGTTCGTCCCGTCCGTGATGGCGATAGCGGCCGTGACGTTTCTGATCTGGCTCATTGCCGGCAGAACGCTCGGCTTTGCCGTGGCAAGGGGCATATCGGTGCTCGTAATAAGCTGCCCGTGTGCACTCGGCCTCGCAACGCCTGTTGCAATCATGGTCGGCTCGGGAGTCGGTGCAAAACACGGTATTCTTTTTAAAACAGCCGCATCGCTTGAGGCGGCAGGCAGAACGGAAATAGTCGTGCTCGATAAAACGGGCACGGTCACCGTAGGAACGCCGATCGTAAAAAACGTTATTCCGGCGAACGGAGTCACGGAGGAGGAGCTTATTTGTGCGGCGGCATCCGCAGAAGCGATGAGCGAGCACCCGCTTGCACGCGCAGTGATTTCGTTTGCGGAGCAGAGAGATATCAAAACGCAGCCCGTTGAGAGCTTCAAGGTGCTGCCGGGGCTCGGCCTTTCGGGAATACTTGCCGGAAAAAAGCTTTTCGGCGGAAGCGTGAAGTTTCTATCTGAGAAGCTGAAGCTCACGGAAGAGATGCTTCGCAATGCGGAAAAGCTCTCCGAGCGAGGAGAAACGCCGCTCGTTTTCGCATATTCCGACAGACTGCTCGGCATAATAGGCGTTGCTGATGCAATCAAGGAGGATAGCGCAAGGGCCGTTTCGGAGCTCAAGGGTATGGGCATATCCGTCATCATGCTGACGGGAGATAACGAAAAGACTGCGAAGGCAATAGCTTCGGAGGCGGGGATAGAGCGCGTCATCGCGGGAGTCCTGCCCGACGGCAAGGAAAAAGAGATACGCAAGCTCGCGCTTCGAGGAAAGGTCGCAATGGTCGGAGACGGGATAAACGATGCCCCCGCGCTCACAAGAGCGGATATCGGTATGGCGATAGGAGCGGGAGCAGACGTTGCCGTTGATGCGGCTGACATTGTGCTCGTGCAGAGCAGACTGACCGACGTGCCTGCGGCGATACGCCTCGGGCGGGCAACCCTTACGAATATTAAAGAGAATCTGTTCTGGGCATTTTTCTATAATGCAGTTTGTGTTCCGCTCGCGGCGGGAGCGCTCATTTTTGCGGGGATCGAGCTGAACCCGATGGTCGGCGCGGCGGCAATGAGCCTTTCGAGCTTCTGCGTTGTGACGAATGCGCTGAGGCTGAATCTCAGGGATATATATGACCCGCGCCGCGATATGAAAAAGAAAATACATGAAAAGGAGATAAAGACCGTGACGAAGACAATGAAGATAGAGGGCATGATGTGCCCGCATTGCGAGGCGAGAGTAAAAAAGACGCTCGAAGCAATGGACGGCATTATTGAGGCTGTTGTCAGCCACGAGGCAGGGACGGCTGTTGTTACAATGAGCGCGCCGATAGAAAACGAAGCTCTTAAGGCGGCTGTCGAGGCGCAGGGATATGACGTGCCGGGAATCGAATGACTGAAAAACGTCTGTCTGAGATGATGAACCGGCAGCAGTCAAAGCAAACCTCATAAATCAATTTTTACACCTGCCTTTGTGCATAACAGAGGCAGGTTTTTTTCGCCTGAAAACGCGAGTTTTAGGACAAATTGACAAATTGAACGATCGCTAAATATTTTTTTCAGAAAACACTTGAAATGAAAATTATTTTAATATATACTGTCCGTGAGAAGAAATTTTTCACATTTTAAACTGTTAAGGAATAGATGAAAATGAAGGCAGAAAGAGCTTTTAAAAAGTTCGTGGTCACAAAAAAGGGCACCCGTTGGGTAGATGACGGACACCCTTGGATATATGAGGCAGAGGTAGTCTCCGCGCCCGAGGCGGAAAACGGAGAGCTGGTAGATGCCGTAAGCGAAAACGGAAAATATCTCGGTACGGGCTTTGTGAGCCTCGAGAGCAAGATCCGCATTCGCCTCGTTTCGCGCAATGCAAATGACACCTTTGACGAGGCTTTCTGGAAGCGCAGAATTAAATACGCATGGGATTACAGAAAAACGGTCATGGGAGATGATATCTCAGCCTGCCGCGTTATCTTCGGCGAGGCAGACGGCTTCCCCGGCCTGACGGTGGACAGATTTTCAGATATCCTCGTCACGCAAACCCTGTCAGTCGGAATAGAGCGTATAAAGGATGTTATCTTTCCGCTCATACTCGAGGTTCTCAGAGAGGACGGACAGACCGTCTCCGCCATCTTCGAGCGAAACGATGTTGCCATCCGCAGGCTCGAGGGTATGGAGGAGTATAAGGGCTGGTACGGCGAAACTCATCCGGACAGCACCGTGACCGAAATATGCGAAAACGGCGTTTACTACTCCGTTGACGTTGAAAACGGGCAGAAGACGGGCTTCTTCCTCGACCAGAAGTATAA
>DCGN01000079.1:15638-16034 GCA_002315275.1 Clostridiales bacterium UBA1777 | reverse complement strand
GGGCGGCGCGGAGCATGTCACGGCGGTGGATGTTTCCGAAGCCGCGGTCGAGATGGCGAGAGAAAACGCGAAGAGAAACGGCCTCGAGGACAGAATGGACTTTCTCGCGGCAGACGTGTTTGACCTCCTGCCCGAGCTTGAAAAGAGCGGCAAGGGCAAGTACGATTTTATAATCCTCGATCCCCCCGCATTTACAAAATCCCGCAAAACAGTAAACAACGCAGAGCGCGGATACAAGGAGATAAACTACAGAGCGCTGAAGCTTCTGCCGCGCGGCGGATATTTCGCAACGGCCTCCTGCAGCCACTTTATGCCGTCCGAGCTTTTCGTGAAGATGATGAAAACTGCCGCTGCGGACGCAGGAGTACAGCTTCGCCAGATAGAGGCGCGCCAGCA
>DCGN01000079.1:11321-15577 GCA_002315275.1 Clostridiales bacterium UBA1777 | reverse complement strand
TATATTTTTCAGGTAATTTAAGAAGAGAAGAGGAAAGAAACGGCTTGAAAAAGCCGCGAATGAAAGGAGAATTATTATGAAGAAAAGAGCAATATCGCTGTTCCTCGCGCTCGTTATGACTTTCGCCGTCTTTGTGACGGGCTTTACGACCTCTGCTTCGGCAGACAACGAAAACAGAAACTGGTATTCCGACCTTGACCATAGCTATGATGAGGTCATCTTAGAGGCGCTCCTGGCCGGAGTTACCGATTTCTCCGATGCGAAATACGGGCTTTCAAAGGCAACCTATGCAAGACATATCCAGTATGTCCAGCTTACACATCCCGAGGTCATCGGCATTGAGGATATTTATTATGAGTATCTTCTTGTCGGCAACAAGGAAGCAAACCGCGGCTACCATGTCGTATATTCCGATAACTGTGCTCAGGAGCGCGCCGAGCTCGAAGCAAGGCTTCCCGAAGTCAGAGCGGAGATAGACGCCCTCGTTCCCGAAGGTGCAACCGATCTCCAGAAGGTGCTTATAGCGCATGACTATATCGCGTCCACCACGGCTTACGATAAGGTCCCTCTGGACAACGGAACAGAGTCTCCCTATATCTACAGTGCCTACGGCGTTTTCGTCAAGCATTATGCGGTCTGTCAGGGCATTTCTCTCGCGTTTAAATATCTCATGGATTACCTCGGCGTTGAGTGCGCTCTTGCGGAGAGCAACAAAGCCTGCCACGCGTGGAACCTCGTCAAGCTTGACGGCAAATGGTACCACCTCGATATTACCGCCGATGATATGTGGTACGATATCCTCGGCCGCGTTGAGCACGAATACTTCCTGCTCAGCACTTCTTCCGTTATTGCCAAATCAAACAACAGAGCAGACTTCGCCGTCGTCGCGGATGACTACAACCTCGTTTTCACCGATGACACCTGCGCGCTGAACGATTACAGCAGAGACGGGCAGTATTGGAGCGATTCCCGGTCCGTGACCCATGTCTACAACGGATCTCTGTATTATGTAAACAGCAACTCCGAGCTGTGCAAGGACGGCAGCGTGATCTACGTGCCCGATGAGTATATGTCATGGCACCCCTTCGGAAACCGCGGAGCGGTTTATACAGCCCAGAAGGTTTACGCTAAAATAGCCGCGAACGACAATATCGTATACATGAATGCTCCGAGAGGCATCTACAAGATCGATCTTGATACAGCCGATCCCGAAACCGGAAAGGTTGCGGGCGAGCTTATATGGGCACCCGAAGAGTGCGCTCAGTGGGTAGACCCCTATTCGGGTGAGGTGTACCCCATGCCGGATCAGATATTCGGCCTTTCGAGAATAGAGGGCGTGCTTTACTGCAGCATTGAGCAGGATGTTCCCAACCGCGTAAATGAAACATGGACTCCCGTGCCCGGCGTTGAAAAGCTGGAGTACGAGATAACCGATCCTCCCGTTGTGCCCGATCCTCCCGTAACACCCGATCCGATCGGCTTCGTATCCGGCAGCTCCGTAGTTTCCGAGCTTTCCGCATATGTCGATATGGGCAGATCCGCTTCCGTGACGGTGTCCGGCATTCCCGAGGGAGCAAGCGTTTCTGCCGAGAGCAGCAATCCCTGCGTTGCGGCCTGCTCATTCAGCGGCAATACTCTCACGGTGAACGGTATTCTTGACGGTACCGCCAATATCACCGTCATGGTCAACGATAAGGCCCTCACGCTCAGACTCACCGTAAACAAGATCTACTCCGCGGCAAAGAATGTTTCCGTGGAGGTTGGCAAGTCCGTAACGCTTTCCGACGAGACCGGCAATTATCAGAGCACCTATACCGCAATGCTTCTTGATACATCAGTTGCAAGCGCAGCCGTCAAGGGAACGACTCAGCAGAGTACTCCCGCTACCGCAGCCTCCGTCACAAAGCTCGGCAGCTACGCAAACGGAAGCTATCTCATCGGCGCGTCCAACGGCAAGTACCTCGTCCGCAGCGGAAGCAGCCTATCCACTACGACTGACCCCGCGGCCGCCACAAAGTGGACTTTCTCAGGCTCGGCAAGCAGCTTCACCGTCAGCGCAGACGGATATTACCTCGTTCACAGCACCTCCGGAGTGTCTCTGTCCGCCTCGTCCTCCAACGGCAGCTGGCAGTACTCCTCCTCCAAGGGCTTCTATTTCACACAGTCCAAGAAGGTCATATTCAGCACGAAGACCACCACTTATTACCTCAACTCGAGCTTCGGCGTAGGCACGAGCTCATCTAACCTTGCCTATGCTTACTCCTTTGTTCCCGGTACTCCCGAAGTTCCCGGCAAGAACGTCACGGATATCACCTTCACGGGCGTATCCGTCGGCAATACGCAGGTCATCGTCGGCAGCACTCTATATATGATCACCGTCACCGAGCCCGTCTACGTTCCTGTGTACCAAACGGTAACAGTTTATTCCGTGGATGATGCGGGCAAGACCGTTGCAGCTCCCTATCAGATCACCGGCGAGGCCGGAACCTCTTATACTGTTACTCCCTCGGCAATCGCAAATTACAACACTCCCGCCGCCGTCAGCGGCAAGTACACCGATGCGCAGACCGCGTCCGTGACGCTCGTATACGTTCTCAACACCGACAAGTCTGCCCTTAAGAGCGAGCTTGACAGCGAGGTATCCGCAGATGCTTATACCTCCGAGAGCTACAACGCATACAGCTCCGCGCTTTCTGCAGGCAGAACAGTGTATAATAATGCAAGAGCGATGCAGACCGAAGTCGACTCCGCCGTACAGAATATACGCAATGCAAAGGCAAAACTCGCAATTAAGCCCGCCGCGGCATATTCTCTTGACACTAATGGAATTGACTCAGGGAATAAATATGTTATAATAAACAACGGACGCGCTCTTGCCGTTGTGAACGGAAAGCTTACTGCTGTTGCGGTTTCCGTATCCGGCAATGACATTTCATCTGTGGACAGCTCCTGCGTATGGACGGTCACAGCAAGCGGCTCCGGCTACACTCTTAAGAATGACGCCTCGGGTAAGTACCTCAGCTACACGACCTCAGGCCTCATCACGAAGAAGTGCAGTCTCGGAGTGTCTTCCTCCGCTTCGGCATTTACCGGAACGCTGAGCGGAACGTATATCCGCTTCTCTGTGAAAGTCAACAGCTCGAACACCTTCTACCTCAGCGGCGGAAGCAGCTTCTCGATGGCAAAGAACAGCACGTCCAACGCCAATATGGCAATGTACAAGAAAAACTGAGCCGATGAGCATTCGGCTCGGTGGAAAACGGAGTTGAATGTGTATGGAATTTTCAATCAATCATCCAGTTCTGTTCCTCCTGTCGGGAATAATCGTGGCTGTAGTCCTGGCTCAGTCCGTATTCTTCCTGATCATGGCATGGCGCAGGGGTATGAAGCTCGGCATGTCAAAGCAGAAGCTTAAAAAGGTAGCTATATCAACGGCTATCTTCACGATAGCCCCTGCCGTGGCAATAGTTCTGGGCGTTATCGCGCTTGCGAAGGATCTCGGCATAGCGCTTCCGTGGATGCGCCTGAGCGTCGTCGGAGCGCTTACATATGAGCTGCCCGCCGCTGAAAATACACTCAGCGCCATGGGCATGAAGCTCGGCGAGGTATCAAATCTCACGGCTTCTCAGTTCGTCACGATCGCCTCGGTTATGACGCTCGGTATTATGGTCGGTATATGGCTCCTTCCGCTTATCGGCAAAAAGCTGCAGAACGGCATGATCAACCTCGAAAACCGAGATAAAAAGTGGGGAGACATTTTCCAGGCGTCTCTGTTCATGGGCATGATATCCGCTTTTCTGGGCTTCGTTTTCTGCGATGTGTCCACTGTTTTCGTCGGAGATACATCGGGACTTATTCCGGTCGCGGTCATGCTCGTCTCAATGATTGTAATGATAGCCTGCGGTTTCCTGATGAAAAAGTTCAAATGGACGTGGATGGGTGACTATGCCCTTCCGATATCTCTTCTTGTAGGTATGGGAAGCGCGATTCCCATAACCGCATGGCTGGGCTGACAGGAGGTGCGAACAGATGAAAAAAGAGACTGATTATTTTGATTACGTCCACAAGGTGGGCACGATATGGTGTCTGTCGGTAATGGTGCTCCTGCTGCTTTATCCGGTAGCGGTCGGAATTATTTTCAAAGCGGCTCCGGACTGGAAGGGCTTTTTAGGCGGCCTTCTGGCAACGGGTCCGATGTTTTGGGCTGTCGCGGTCGTTGAGACCTTCACCTATGCTCCGATGCTCGGAGCGGGCGG
>DCGN01000079.1:0-11164 GCA_002315275.1 Clostridiales bacterium UBA1777 | reverse complement strand
ACTACGCTGATAATTATCCTCGGTGTTGTGCTCATAGTTCCGCTTGCGCCTATCCTTGAGTCCGAGACTCTTGCTCCCGCGTTTGCTCAGATCCTGCCCGCCCTGTTCGGTGCGCTGGCAGTTGTATTCGTGTCAAGAAACTGGAAGATCGCGATAGCGCCCATAATTCTCATGCTGGTGCTGTTTATTTCGATCCCGTCTCTCGGCTCAAAGGTCAGCGTGATGGTTCCCGTAGGTGTCCTGTTTACGCTCGGCGTGTCGAGAATTCTTTATAAGAAGAATTTGCTGTGAGGAGAAGATGATATGGTAGGCTATATTATTCTTGCCGCAGCAGCGGTATTTCTTGCGGTCATTATTGTCAGAACGGCAATGTTCAAGCCAAAACCCGTGGATTACGGTAAGGCCGAACCCGTTGAATTCGATAAGGATGCGGCGGTGCACTCGCTCGGAGAAATCGTAAAGTGCAGGACCGTTTCCCGCTACAGCCGCGAGCTCGAGGATGAGGCGGAGTTTGAAAAGCTCATCAACAAGCTCCCAGAGCTTTTCCCGAACGTCTTCAGCGTCTGCTCTCTGCAGAGGATGGAAGACAGAGCCCTTCTCTTCTGCTGGAAGGGACAGAAGCAGGGTGACCCCGCTGTCCTGATGGCTCACTATGATGTCGTCCCGGTCGATGAAGAGAACTGGACTCATCCGGCTTTTGAAGCCCAGATAGAGGACGGGATCATGTGGGGACGCGGAACGCTGGATACTAAGGTCACGTTTAACGGCGTCCTGTCTGCTGCAGAGAACCTCATTAAGCAAGGCTATACTCCGGAATACGATATCTACTTTGCCTTCTCCGGCGGCGAAGAGGTAAACGGATACGGCGCAAAGCATATTGTTGACTGGTTCAAATCTAACGGCATTACACCCTCTCTCGTTATCGACGAGGGCGGCGCTGTCGTTGAAGACATGTTCCCCAGTGTCAAGCAGCCGTGCGGTCTTATCGGCATAGCCGAAAAGGGAATGATGAATATTGAGTATTCGGTCGCATCCGACGGAGGCCATGCCTCTGCTCCTGCACCGCATACCCCTGTGGGAGTGCTCTCAAAGGCCTGTGCCAAGGTCGAAGCCCATCCCTTCAAGGCTCATTTTACCAAGCCGGTAAACGAGATGTTTGACACGCTCGGCCGCTATTCCACCCTGTTTTACAGAGTGATATTCTCAAATATGTGGCTTTTCAGCGGCGTGATAGATTCGCTGTACAAGAAAAAGGGCGGTGCGCTAAACGCGCTGATCCGCACAACGGTCGCTTTCACGCAGATGACCGGCAGCCAGGCACATAATGTTATCCCGCCGAAGGCAACTATGGTGTCCAACATCCGCCTCAATCCGGAGGACGGTATCGAGTCTGCCAAGGCATATATCGAGAAGACGGTCAATGACCCCGCCGTCAATATCAGAGCGTTCGACAGCGAAAATCCGAGCCCGATATCAAGAACGGACGTCAAGGGCTGGTATACCGTCCGCAACGCTGTTGCAAACACATGGAAGGGCTGCATCGTAGCGCCGTATCTGATGGTGCAGTGCTCCGACAGCCGTCATTACGGCGAAATATCCGACAGAGTTTACCGCTTCTCCGCCTGCGATATGACGGATGAAGAGCGCGAGAGTATCCACGGAAATAACGAGCATATCCGTATAGAAACGATACACCGCTCAGTGGAGTTCTACATCCGCGTAATGAAGGATTGCTGAGATAATAAACGCAAAAGACCGACCCATTTCATTCAGAGTCGGTCTTTTGCGTTTATATGATCACTTTTCTTCTTCGCCGTTATTTTCGCTGATCCATTCAATATCGTTCTCGTCAAAGGGATCGCCGCAGTTCGGGCAGAAGTGGGGAACCTCCTGACCGGGCTCGGGAGCCCAGCCGCACTTGTCACAGCGGAAGCGATACAGCGGTTCTTCCGCAGCCTCTTCGACGGGAGCGTTCTTGTCGCGGCGCTTTACAATGATGAGCGCAACGCCGAGGCATATGAGAAGAAGGAACAGGAATGCAAGCACGAATACGAACCATGGAGTTGCCTTGGACTTGCCGGAGCGGCTGCCGTTATCCTTGCCGTTGTCATCCTTCGGAGCAACAGTCGCTGAGGGAGTCTCCGTAGGCTCGGCGGTGGGAGCGGGAGTTTCGGCAGCCTTGGCTGTATAGGTGACCGCAACTACGTCTGAGTAGACGGCATCGCTCTTGTTGTCGCCCTCTGCGGAGACTACCGCAACGGCGTAGTACATAGTGCCCTCTGTCTGGGGCGGTGTGAACGAAGCACCTACTGCACCGCTGACGGGTGAGAGCGCGCTGACGGAGTTCGCCGTGCCTGAGTACCACTGGTATGCAACACTTGCACCCTCGGGGGCAGATGCGGTGATGCTCAGCGCTGTCGACGTTCCGACATCGAAGCTGCCGCCCGCGGGCTGAGCGGAGATAGTGGGCTTCGCGAGTACCTTTTTGTTGACGGTGATAAGTGCGCCATCCGTAAACAGGGAGGAGCCGTCGTTCCCGATGAACTTGCACTCGGCCTTCCAACCGTCCAGCTCATAGGGAATGTTTGAAAGGCACAGCGTTTCTTCGTTGTAGCCCTCAACCTCAAGGTCTTTGAAGTACTTGTTGGCGTCCTCGGCGGTATAGGTTGTGGCCTTGTCGGGGCTGACGAGGCGCCATATGATCTCTTTGCAGCCGTCGGCTCTTGCAACGAATAGGGCGGTCTCACCCTCGGTGACGGTCTCGCCGGTGGGGTGCTTTGTGATAGCGGGCTTCGGATCCTTGACGGTCACGGTGACGATCACGGTGACGTTCTCGCCGTCATCGGGAGCATAACCGTTTACAACGTGCTTCCATGTGTACGTTCCCGCTGAGGTAGGGGTACCGGTTATGGCGTACTGCTCCTGGTCGACGATCTCCTTCATGCCGGTGGGGATAGTGCCTGTCGTTCCGCCGGAGCCGTTGTTTTCGCCTGTGAGGAATATCTGTGTGTATTCCTTGCCGGTCGTGAACTCATAGGTGAGGTTGTAGCTCTTGTCCGCAAACGCACTCGCACAAAGCAAAGCGGACGCCATGCACACTATCAGCATCAGGCTGAGCAGCATCTTTAATGATCTTTTCATCGGAAAACCTCTTTTCAAGAGTTTAAATTTTTAATTGCGGTGCCGGGATTTGTATGGCACATTATAATCAAAAACCCATCTTCCGTCAATATTCAGGCAGAAAATGGCTTAAGATTTAAAGAAAAATTATGGAATATCAGCCTGATTTTCATAAAAAGCACTGTTCTTACGGTGAAAAGGTCACTCGACCTCCCACGGAAGCTCAACCCATGAAATGCCGTGTCCCATTGCGGGTATCAGCTTATCGAGGACATCCTTCACGGCTATCTTCAGCGTAGAGGAGTTGATGCAGGGGTGACAGCCGAGATACTCGTCATCGGCAAGCTCCTTATCTATAAGCAGATGCACGGCCATGTCCTTGTCATTCATCAGGCCGAGCACGCTGACAGAGCCGGGGGTGATGTCAAGAAGACGCAGCATATCCTCCGCGGATGCAAAGGAAAGGCGCGCGGTGCCTATCTGCTTGGAGAGAAGCTTGGTTTTAAAAGGCTTTTCACTCGGCATAAGCAGAAGATAGAACTCCGTCTGCTGCCTGTTGGTGAGAAACAGATTCTTGCAAATCGGACAGCCGAGTACCTTTTCAACCTCGTGGCAGTCCTCAATGGTATCGGCAAAAGCGTGGTCTGCGCGGTCATAGCTTATGCAAAGAGAGTCGAGAAGGGCGTAGCAGCGCTCCTCCTTGTCAATTCGGACCACGGACGGTCTGCCGTGCTCAAATGTTATAGCTCCGGTCATAATTTCTCCGATCGTTCTTATTGTTGTCGAAAAGTATTTTATCACAAAATCCGCAGTTTACAACTTATATTATTTGATGTAAACTATATAAAAAGAAATTGCGTATTTACCGCATGGAGGGAAAATGAACTATAAGTTTTGCGTTCCGTGCCTGCTCGGCCTTGAAGGGCCGATAGCTGATGAGCTAAAGCGCCTTGATCTGCAGGGCGTCTCAAGCGAAAACGGCAGAGTGTTTTTTACGGGTGACGAGAGCGCTGCTGCAAAAGCCAACATCAATCTCAGAATAGGCGAAAGAGTCCTCATCGAGGTCGGTTCGTTTGAAGCAAGAACGTTTGACGAGCTTTTCGAGGGCACGAAGGCACTTCCGTGGGAGAGCATCATCCCGGCTGACGGCGCATTCCCCGTCAAGGGTTACAGCCTTAATTCAACGCTCTTCTCCGTTTCGGACTGCCAGAAGATAATCAAAAAAGCAATGGCAGAGCGCCTCAAGCGCGTGTACGGCATTGAATGGTTTCAGGAGACGGGTGCGCTATATCAGGTGCAGTTCTCCATCATGAAGGACAAGGTGTCCCTCTGCATTGACACCTCCGGAGCGGGGCTGCACAAGAGAGGCTACCGTCCCGCGCACAATGCCGCTCCTCTCAAGGAGACGATGGCAGCGGCGATGGTTAAGCTTTCAAGGTACAGAGGCCGCGATGACTTCTGCGATCCCTTCTGCGGCAGCGGGACTATCCCCATCGAGGCCGCGCTGATAGCAAAAAACCGCGCCCCCGGCCTTGAGCGTGACTTTGCCGCAATGGGTTGGAAGAATATCGACAAGCGCCTTTGGGACGATGCCAGAGAAGCTGCCCGCGCAGCCGAATTCCACGGAGACTATCACATAATTGGATCCGACGTAGACCCCAACGCGATAGCCATCGCAAAGGAAAACGCGCGCAGAGCGGGAGTTGACGATGTCGTCCGCTTCGAGCTTGCGGATGCCATGAAGTTTGATAGGAAGACGGACAGAGGCGTTATAGTTACAAACCCGCCTTACGGCGAGCGAATCATGGAAAAACAGGAGGCCGAGGAGCTTTACCGCGGCTTCGGCAGAGCATATTCCGCAAGCGAGAACTGGCAGCTCTATCTGCTGTCATCTCATACGGAGTTTGAGAGAACGTTCGGCCGTCAGGCCGATAAGAAGCGCAAGCTCTATAACGGCATGATCAAGTGTGACCTGTTCATGTATTTTTCCGATAAGAAGTAAGGAGAAGTTCATATGAAGCATCTTTTCATCGTGAACCCAGTCGCGGGCGGAGTTGACCGTACCGCTGAGATAACGGAAAAGGCAGAAGCGGCGTTAAAAGGCAGAGATGACGCTTATGAGATCTATATCACGAGGGCGCGTAAGGACGCAACAGACAAGATAATCGCCGAGGCGGCCACAGGAGAGCATTTAAGGGTTTATTCCTGCGGGGGAGACGGCACCTTCAATGAGTGCGTTAATGCCGCGGCGGGGCATGACAATGTTGCGGTATGCCCGATACCCATCGGCACCGGAAATGACTTCTGCCGTATGTTCGGGGAAGAAAAGGCTCTATTCATGGATTTTGACGCACTTCTCAACGGCAGAGAGCATCCGATAGATGTAATAGACTGCAACGGCCGCAAAAGCGTTAATATCTGCTCCGTCGGCATAGATGCGCGAGTAGGCACCGGCGTCCATGCGTATACGAAGTCTGGACTCATAGGAGGCTCCTTTGCGTATATCATCTCCACGGTTGTAGAGATACTCAAGGGCATATGCTGCAGGATGAAGATAGAATGCTCCGAGTACACGGGTGATGCGCCGCATGCGCTCGTCTGCGCCTGCAACGGCAGGTTTTACGGCGGCGGCTTCAATCCAACGAAGACGGCCGTGCCGGATGACGGCCTGCTTGACATATTCATCGTAAGAAAGGTCAATCTCCTGCAGACGGCATTCATGATCGGTAAATATGCCACGGCGAGAGGCGACGAGGTCAAAGATGTCATCTCCCATGTGAGGACGGACTTCATCTCCATAGAGTTTGACGAGGAGAACGTCGTCAATCTTGACGGCGAAGCCTTCTTCACCAAAAAGGCTGTTATGAAGCTCGAAAAGGGCGCGCTGAAGTTCATTGTTCCGAACGGAATGAAGTTCTTTGGGTAACAAAAATTAGAAAAGCAAAAAGCCAAGGGTGCGGATAAAACCGCACCCTTTTTTCGGTTAAAAAATATTAACAAATTCTATACAAAATAATGCCGTATATCGATTGACAGAAGCAAGCAAAAACAATATAATAGCGTCGTATCGGTTTGACCGTTTGCATAATAATCAATATATAGAGGCCGAAAATGCACTTCGGCCATTGTGATAGTTTACTGGAGGAATCAATTTGAAACGCTTTTTATCTATGCTGCTCTGCATCTGTATACTTGCGTCTTTAGGCTTCCCGACCGCGCTGTCGGCAGATGATGAAGAGGTCTACGTTGAGATCAACGAGGAGACCTTCCCCGACCCTATCTTCAGAACCGTTATTTGGGGACATGTCGATACAAATGCTGACGGAAAGCTCAGCGAGTCTGAGATATCAAGCTATATCGCACTTGATTTTAACGACATCCCCGGCATAAAGGACATCACAGGTATTGAGTATCTTACCGGGCTTGTTTCTATCGACTTCTCTAACACTATGGTCACGAGCGCCGATCTGTCGAGCAACGTAAAGGCAACGTCTATTAAGGCTCAGGGCTGTCAGCTGACGAGCCTTAAGCTCCCGAAGACCTCTACACTTCTCACAGTCTGGTGCCATGACAACAAGCTCACCTCGCTTGACGTTTCCGGAAACCCGAACCTTGTGAACCTCACTTGCTCGGGCAATGAGCTGGAGGGACTCGACGTTTCAAATAATACTTCTCTGTCTTTTCTCGACTGCTCTGACAACAAGATCAGCTCTCTCAACCTCGACAACAATAAAAAACTGGTGAGCCTTGTCTGCTCTTCAAACGAGATGGAAGAGCTCTCCCTCGGAACGGATGAGCTTGAAACTCGCTCTCTCAAACTACTTGATTGTCATGACAATAAGCTGACCTCTCTCGATATCTCCTGCAACAGCAAGCTTCTGACCGCCGATTGCTCAGATAACCTTCTCACCATTCTCAACATCAGATCCAACGATTCTCTGCAGACGCTTGACTGCTCCTCCAACCGGCTTGCAACGCTCAACCTCAGCGGCAGCGAGGACATTAAAACTCTCAATTGCTCTAATAACAGAATTCAAGCTCTTGATGCGAGCAAGAATCTCAATCTCTATACCCTCAATTGCTCCGCGAATCTCATCACTTCTCTCACGCTGCCTGCAAACGGAAATGCTGCAAGCATCGACTGCTCGAACAATAAGCTTACCGCGCTTGATACTACACAGAACAAATATCTCATTTCGCTCAATTGCGAGGCAAACGGTATCACAGCGCTTGATCTGAGCAAGAACACAGTTCTCACCACGCTCAATTGCAAAAACAATGAGCTGACAGCGCTTGATGTTACGGCACTCACCGCACTCACAACGCTCAATTGCTCCGATAATAAGGTCAATACTCTCGACATCTCCAAGAACACCGCACTTACAACGCTCAATTGCGCGGGCTGCGGCCTCAGCGAGATCGACCTTGAGAAAAACACGAGCCTCACGGAGATCAACTGCAGCTCCAACGAGCTTCAGGAGATAGACCTCAGCAAGCAGACAAATCTTTCCAAGCTTGATGTCGGAAACAACCTCCTCACGCTGCTTGATTTGAGCGGGAACACCGCGCTTCAATCGCTTGTTGCAAGCAACAACTATCTCCCGTTTATCGACCTTACCGCACAGCTTTCTCTAATGTCCTGTGAGTGCGAAGGCAACAGATACGAGATAATTGCCGATGCAGACGGTAAGTATGATCTTACCAAGCTGCCCGGCAAGATCAGTGCGGCACGCATAAGCAACCTGCAGAATGCAGCGATAGAGGATACCGTGATCACGGTTGATGATATCAACAGCGACATCACATACACCTACACGATGGGCGTCATAACATGGAAGGAGACATTTACTCTCTATATCGATGCGAGGACGGTGGTCTTTGATCCCAACGGCGGCCATTTCAACGGGGAGCAGGGCGCAAAGCAGCTTGACGATAATACGGGACTTTTCGGAGAACTGCCTACTCCCGAGAGAGAGGGCTATGAGTTTGAAGGCTGGTATACCGCGAAGGACGGCGGCACGCTCGTCACGGCCGAATCCTCCGCAGATGAGATCCGCGCGAGAAAGCTCTATGCGCACTGGGACGCAAATGAATATGACCTCACCTTTGACCCCAACGGCGGCGAATGCTCCGTCAGCTCCGTAACAGTTACCTATGATGACACATGGAATGACCTTCCGGAGCCCACTCTTACGGGTTACAGCTTCGAAGGCTGGTATAATGATGACGGCGAGCTCGTTTCCAACGGTGACACGGTAAAGATCCTCAGCGACGGTACGCTTACGGCTCATTGGACGGCGAACACCTACACGGTGACCTTTGATGTTGCCGAAGGCGATGCCCTCGAGGAAAGCACCAAGACCGTGACGTACGATGCCGCGTACGGCGAGCTTCCCGAGGCGACCCGCACTGGATACACCTTCCTCGGTTGGTTTATCGATGCCGAGACAGAGATAACCGCAGAGAATACTGTTGCCATTACTGAGGACACAACGCTTACGGCTCACTGGGATGCAAACGAATACACCGTTTCCTTTGCCGTAAACGGCGGCAACGCGCTGACTGATAACGAGAAGACCGTTACGTATGACTCCGCGTACGGCGAGCTTCCCGAGGCGACCCGCACTGGCTATACCTTCCTCGGTTGGTTTATCGATGCCGAGACAGAGATAACCGCAGAGGATACTGTTGACATTACTGAGAATATAACGCTTACGGCTCATTGGGACGCAAATGAATATACCGTTACCTTTGATGCAAAGGGCGGTGAATGCCTTGCAGAACCGATAACCGTTACCTACGATTCCACCTACGGCAAGCTCCCCAAAGCGACTTACGGCACGAAATTCTTCCTCGGTTGGTATCTCACCGAGGAGGGCGGCGACAGAATAACAAGTGACACAAAGGTCGCAATAACCGAGAACTGCAAGCTCTATGCTCAGTGGTCCGAGGATGAGCTCCCGATATCCGAGAATATTTTCCCGGACGATGCTCTGAGAACCTGCATATCCTACCAGCTCGACACTAATACGGACGGCTCTCTCAATCAAAATGAGCTTGCCGCCGCCGAGGCGCTCGATTGCTCCGACAGTGGAGTGAAGAGCCTTGACGGTATTGAATATCTGACGGCGCTAAAGGACCTAAACGTATCCGGCAACGACCTATCAGGGGCTGATTTCTCCGCTCTTACGGAGATTGAAAAGCTCGACTGCTCAGATAATTCCCTCACGGAGCTTGACATCGGCGCGAATACAGCGCTCAAGGAGCTTGACTGCTCCGGCAACGAGCTTGCAGAAGGGCTCAACGTCAGCGCGAACACCGCGCTTGAGAGGCTCAACTGCTCCGACTGTGGTTTGACTGCGCTTCATGTCAGCGCGAATGCAGCACTCAAGGAGCTCGACTGCTCCGGCAACGAGCTTGCAGACGGGCTCAACGTCAGCGCAAACACCGCGCTTGAGAAGCTCAGCTGCTCCGACTGCGCTTTGACAGCGCTCAATGTCAGCGCAAATACCGCGCTTACGGAGCTTGACGTCAGCAAGAATGCGCTCAAGGAGCTCAACGTCAGCGCAAACACCGCGCTTGTTAAGCTCAATTGCTCTGAAAATCAGCTCGTATGCCTCGACCTGACTGCCAACACCGCACTTACGAGTGTTATCTGCGAGGACAACTCAAGAACCGTCTCCGCAGATAAGACGAGCGGCACGATCAACGGCGCGCAGCTTGCATCCGGGTTTGACGGAGCTCGCCTGTCCGAGCTTGTGAATGCTTCCGTAGACGGCAACAACGTCACGGTTACCGACCCGAGCAGTGACGCGTCCTACAGCTACGACCTCGGCGGAGAAAACGGTACTGCGACGTTTACCCTCACATTAGAAGCAAAGACACTCAACCTCAAGATGAACGGCGGAGACGATGAAGACACTTCCATAACCGTATATGACGGCTATACTCTCGGCGTATGCGGCACTCTTCCGACTCCCGCGCGCACCGGCTATACGTTTGATGGCTGGTACACCGCGGAGACAAACGGAACCGAGGTCACCGATTCCACGCTCCTCAGCGCTGTACCAACAGACTCTGTCTACGCCCATTGGAAGGCAAACGAATACACAGTCACCTTTGATCCCGGCGACGGCGAAGTGACTGTTTCATCCAAGACGGTCACTTACGGCGAGGCCTACGGCACTCTGCCCACGCCTACACAGGCGGGTTATGACTTTGACGGTTGGTATACCTCCGATCAGGCCGACGCAACGCTCATAACTGCGGACAGCACTGTTGCCATCACCGATAACACCACTCTGTATGCACGATGGTCTCCCGCCACCTTTACGATCACCTTTGATGCAAACAAGGGCACGGTCGACCCCGCATCAATGGATGTTGACTATCTCAGCCAGATAACAGGTATGCCTACCCCCACTCTGGCGGGCTATGAATTCCTCGGCTGGTTCACGGATGCCGAAGAGGGGACAGAGATAACCAACGGATCAACATACACATATACTGACGATATCAAGCTCTATGCCCATTGGAAGGCAGCTACCTATACCGTTTCCTATAATACAAACGGCGGCCGTCTCGAGAAGATTGTTGAGACTACATTGACGGTTACCTACGGCGAAAAGTGGGAAGGCCTCCAGAACGCCACAAGGAGCAATTATGACTTCGTGGGCTGGTTCACGGAAAAAGAGGGCGGCAAGCAGATAAAGAACGGCGATACGGTGGAGATCACCGAAAATACTACGATCTATGCCCATTGGACGCCGAAGCAGTTCACAGTAACATTTGACGCGGGCGAGGGAACCTGCCTTGTCAAAGAGAAGACGGTCACTTACGGCGAGACCTACGGCACTCTGCCCACACCTTCCAGATACGGTTACAAGTTTGAATATTGGTACGACAAAACAACGGGAAAAACGGTTGAGGCGACTACTACCGTTAAGCTCTCTGATGACACAACGCTCATAGCAAAGTGGAAAGCCAACGAGTACACAGTCACCTTTAACCCGATGGGCGGCGAATGCGAGACCGAAACGATGAC
>DCGN01000147.1:1276-2849 GCA_002315275.1 Clostridiales bacterium UBA1777 | reverse complement strand
GGGCATCCGCTGCGGCTTCAAGCCTACCTCCTGCCCGGATCAGCTTGCAAGGGGTCTTAAGGAGTGCCTCAAGAAATGAAAAAGGGTTTTTCATTTATTCTCGTCCTCGCTGTGCTTGTGTCGATGGGTTCGGGCGCGTTTGCCGACAGTGCAGCGCTCCCTACCGCCGACGGAACCGTCCGCATTTATATTGACGGGATATTGAGAGAGCGCGGAGTGAGTGTCGGCAATGTAACGTACATCTCCCTCGATACGCTCAACCGCGTCTATTCTCTCGGCTTAAAATACGAATACAGCAAAAGAACGGCCACGATGACCGTCTCGGATGAGGGGCTTGATATCTCTCAGCCTCTCGAGCATATATACATGGATGTAAACGGCGGATATATCTACAACAAAGATCTGTTCGTTATATCCTCCGGCAGATGCTATATTCCGACAGAGGTCGCCATCCGCATTCTTTCCGTGCGCGGTGAAGTGAAGGACGGGTGCGTATATCTACGCTCCGACAAGGCTGTCTATTCTTCTCCGGACAAGGAGTATTACGAGGCCAAATATGGCAAGGACAACATAAACTGGCTCAGCAGGCTGATCTACGCCGAGGCCATGAATCAGCCGATGGAGTGCCTTATCGCGGTAGGCAATGTCGTTCTGAACAGAGTTGCCGACCCGAAGCACTATCCCTCCACCGTAAAAGATGTCATCTTTGACGATGTCCCCGTTGTCCAGTTTGAGGTGACCACCACGGGCGGTATCTATCTCGAGCCCGATACCAACTCCGTTATTGCCGCCTGCCTCGCTTATGACGGCGCAAATTTCGGCGAGGACAGCACCTTCTTCCTCAATCTCAAGGAAGGCGATGCCTCCTGGTTTGAAGCGGAGCTTAGGTTCGTCTGTGCCTACGGGAACCTTGATTTCTACGCAATGGATTGGGGTAAATAAATATGCTTGAAGAAATAATGTCAGCCGGAATTGCCGAGCTCGGCATCTCCGTTGACGAGCGCGCCATTGAAAGGCTGCGCATATATTACGATTTTCTCGTGCAGATGAATCAGGTAATGAACCTCACGGCCATAACCGAAGAGAGCGATGCCGCAAGGCTCCATTTTCTCGACTGTGCCGAGATCATCAAGCACAGAAGCATCTCCGGTCTTCGCATAGCCGATGTCGGCACGGGCGCGGGTTTTCCCGGCATGGTGCTCAAGATCCTCTGCCCCGATATCAAGCTCACGCTGCTTGACAGTCTCGATAAACGGATCGGTTTTCTGAGAGAGCTGTGCGAAAAGCTCGGGTTTGACGATGTATCCGCCATCCACTGCCGCGCCGAGGAGGCTCCTCCGCAGCTTCGCGGCAAGTTCGATATAGTGACGAGCCGCGCAGTCGCAAGGCTCAACATATTAAGCGAGCTGTGTCTCCCGCTCGTTAAGCCGGGCGGAGTGTTCCTCGCCATGAAAGGGCCCGATTTCGAGCAGGAGCTTGACGAGGCAAAGCCCGCCATCAAGCTGCTCGGCGGCAGAGTGGACGGTGCCGCAGCCTATACCATTCCATCCACCGACGTGACCCACAGCATCAT
>DCGN01000147.1:0-1184 GCA_002315275.1 Clostridiales bacterium UBA1777 | reverse complement strand
AAAAACCGACTTCTGCCGAAAATTAGGCAGAGGTCGGTTTTATTATGCCGCTTAGGCATTTTCTCATCAGTTGCCATCCTCCCGAGCAGAGGAGGGCTCTTTCTTTACAGCTCCGGCGGTTCTATGCCGTTCATATATATCTGCATAGCCGCGTTATGGTCTATGAGCATATCGATGAGCGCGCCTGTCATAAATCTGTGTGTATCGCTGTACTTTTCGTTGTAGGTCTCGTACGCCGCGTTCGTCACAACGTGCATTTGTGCGGCAGTCGGGTTCTCCGTTGCAGTGCGGGTGAAAACCGCCTCAAACAGCAGAGAGCCCCAGCCTATATGGTAGCTGCTGCTGACTATCGCGACAGAATCCACCTCGGGATGCTTCTCCTGCAGAAGCGCATATGATAACTCGGCATTCTGCACCGTAGTGAGCGACTTATCCTCAATGATGAGCCTTGACTCATCAAGCCCGTGCGCCGTGAGCCATTCTGCCATCAGCCCCGCCTCCGTGACAGAGCTGTTGTTTCTCGCCGTGCCCCCTCCCGTGCATACCACAACGGCATCGGGGTACTGATTCGCGGCGGTAAGTGCCGTTTCAAGTCGGCCGATAAGCTCGGGCTGCATCGTGCCGTCATCGTTAAGCTCAAAGCCGAGCACGGCGATGCAAAGCTTATCTGTGTTTTCAAGGCCCTCGGGGAGCTCTCCCATGTTGACGGTAAGCTCATTGTCGACATACCGCCAGTAATCCATAACCTGCCTCATATATCCGGCATCGGAGGCGCTTATCCTCTCAAGCTCACGGAAAAGCTTTTCTTCGATCTTGTCGGCCTTTTCCATGTAGCAGCCGTAATAGACGATAATGTCGCTGATGATCTCATCCTTGCTGCGCTGTTCGCTCTTGCCGCAGGCGGCAAGGCAGAGCAGCATCGCGGCAGCTAACGCAAAGCAAACAGCCTTTTTCACGTTTTATCCTCCGTAATTTATTCCTAGGGCTCGGCCGTGGGTTCTGAAGAAGGTTCTGCCGTAGGCTCCGGGTCGGGCTCTTCAGTCGGCTCAGGCGTAGAGGTAGCTGCAGGCGTCGGCACGGGTGTGGCAGTGGGCTTCGGTGTAGGTGCAGGTGTAGGCGCGGGTGTGGCTGTGGGCTTCGGTGTAGGCGCGGGTGTGGCTGTGGGCTTCGGTGTAGGCGCGGGT
>DCGN01000016.1:6015-15919 GCA_002315275.1 Clostridiales bacterium UBA1777 | reverse complement strand
ATATTATAACGGTATTGACAGAAAAAAGAGCGCAGTTATCCCTTGCTTGCTTGCTTGCTTGCTTGCTTGCTTGCTTGCTTGCTTGCTTGCTTGCTTAAGATTATCCCGCCGTACTTCACCGCTGTCAAGCCTCCTTTCTCGCTTAGTCCGTTTTTTGCTGCTATAATCTGATTATCAGAATAGCAGGAAAAACAAGGTTTTTCAAGAAACAATCAGATGACACTTGTGTCAATCGGGTTACAGTTTATGCTTTTTTCGCTGTAATTTTTGTCGGAGATTCGGAAGTTTCTCCTCATTGCTATTGAAAGAGCTTCCTGCCGGGGATATAATTGATTAAGCACTTTACGGAACAACAATTATTCGGGAGGTATCACGCACATGAAGACTTTGCTTAAAAACGGCAAGATCTATGACGGCACGGGCGCGGCCGCGTTTGCTGCCGACATACTGATCGACGGAGACAGGATTGCCAAGGTCGCAAGCGGTATCGAGGACGCGGCGGACAGGGTCATAGACCTCGGCGGCAAGTCCGTATCATCCGGCTTTATAGACATGCACTCTCACAATGACTGGTTCGTCATCAAGAAGGACTCCATGCGCTATTTTGAGCCGTTTATCCGTCAGGGCGTTACGTCCTTTGTCACAGGCAACTGCGGTCTTTCGGCCGCAGGCTTCGAGAAGGACACGCCTCACGTTGACAAAATGGGCGGAGGGCTCTTCGGCTACAGAGATGACACCGTCGGCGAGTGCCCGACAGTTGCGGAGCTTTTCGAGGCTGTTGATAAGTACGGCTCTCCCTGCAACATTGCCGCGCTCGTCGGCCATTGCTCCGCGCGCGCAAGCGTAGCAGGCTATGAGAACAGAAAGCTCACCGAGGACGAGGAAAAGCGCATGCTCGCCATCCTCGAGGAAAACCTGCAGAAGGGTGCGGCGGGTGTGTCTCTCGGGCTGATGTACAACCCCGGCGTATTTGCCGACACAGAGGAGCTTCGCAAGGTCGCCGAGCTCTGCGTTAAGTACGACAAGCCGCTCACTGTTCACCCGAGAGCCGAATCCAAGGTCTCTATGGCGTACCCGGAGCTGTTCGGCAGATCTCACCTGCTGCGCGCACTCGACGAGCTTGTCGAAATCTCTAAGGGCACCGACCTCAAGCTCCAGTATTCTCACGCGATATTCGTCGGCCGCCAGACGATCGGCGACAAGGCGGAGGCATTAAAGATCATAAACAAAATGCGCGAGGACGGAGTGCGCGTGATGTTCGATATCTACAACGAGCTGAAGGGCGTATCCGTTATCACGGTCATTCTCCCCGGCTGGTACCGCGGAATGAGCGAGGCGGAGCGGAACAGGCCCGTAAACAAGCTCAAGCTCGCCGTGCTCGTTTATGCCACCTCCCTGCTGCTCGGATTCGGGTTTGACGATATCGAGGTCGCCTACATCGGCCCCGGCTACGAGAAGTACGAGGGGAAGACCGTCAAGCAGCTTGCGAAGGAATACGGCAAGTCCTGCATAGAAATGTACCTGCAGCTGTGCCGCGAGAGCGACTTCAACGGCCGCGTGAACATGGGGCCGTACACTACCGAGGATATTATCCACGACTTTGAAAACAACGGGCTGTGCCTCTACATGACTGACGCATGGGTCGAGGAATTCGGCGTGCAGAATCCCGCGCTGTACGATAACTTCCCGAAGTTCCTGCGCGATTCTCTGCTCGGCATCGGCGACACGCTGCCAAACACCGTCCGCCGTATGACGGGCGCAAGCGCGGACCGCTTCATGCTCAAGGACAGAGGCTACGTAAAAGAGGGTTACTTCGCCGACCTCACGGTATTTGACGAGGCCGAGCTGAATGCAGCGACACCCGATAGGGAGAAGCCCTTCGGCATCGACATGGTGTTCGTAAACGGCGAGAAAATACTCGACGGCGGCGAGATAGACTATGAGGCCGCCGAGCACAGCGGCGCGGCAATGCCGGTATAAACGTATAAAGACGCAAAAATGCCCTGTATCTCATGCGTGAGATACAGGGCATTTCTTTTATCAGACAATGATGCACTTCTTGGGGCAGTTGTCGGCGCAGGCGCCGCAGCCGACACACTTTTCCTCGTCGAGCACCCATGTCTTTGCCGCTCTGTCGACCGTGAGAGCGCCGGCAGGGCACTTTCTGGCGCAGATGGTGCAGTAGATGCATTTGGAGGGATCGCTGACGGGCTTGCCGTCGTCTCTGGGCTTGATCTCGCAGGCGGGAGCGGCAGGTGCTGCTGCGGGAGCTGCTCCTGCGGCGGCAGGTGCTGCCGGCTTGGGAGCGGGCTTCTTGACGGGAGCCTTGATGAAGCTGCCCGTTACGAGAAGATCCTCTTCCTTCGTGGCTACCATGTGATAGTCCTTGGTGAAGGAGATTGCCTTGTGAGTGCAGAAATCGGCGCAGGTCGCGCAGAAGGTGCAGGAGCCGAGGTTGAAGGTCAGGGTGATCTTGTCTCCCTCGCCCTCAGCGCCCTTCTCGACGGTGCGTGTGATGGCGTTGCCGGAGCAAACGCGCTCGCACATGCCGCAGCCGATGCACTTGGCGGGGTCATAGGCTATTCTGCCTCTGTAGTTCTCAGCGGCTTCAGAGGGCACGAAGGGATACATATCGCAGCTGGGCTTGCTGAAAAGCTGCTTGATCGCAACTGATGCAAAAGGAAGATGTCTCACTTCTTTTCCCTCTTTTCCTTGAGAATTTTTGCCGCAAGGGCGAGGCCGTCGATAACTGCTTCCGGCTTGGGAGCGCAGCCTGCAACGTCAACATCAACGTGGAAGTACTTGCTCAGAGGGCCGGCTATCGAATAGCTGCCGCGGAACACGTTGCCGGACTGGGGGCAGGAGCCCATCGTGACTATGCATCTCGGTTCCGGAACCTGATTGATCGTGCGGATAACGCGGGGCAGGGACTGCTCCGTGACAGGGCCGGTGACAACGACTATATCAGCCTGACGGGGAGTGCCTGCGAGCTTGTAGCCGAGGCGCTCGGCGTCAAAACGAGGGGTGATAACCGAGACGAGCTCGATATCGCAGCCGTTGCAGGAGCCTGCGTTGATGTGGAACAGCCAAGGAGATTTTTCCATGCTATCAGCTATAAGTTTATCAAACATTTCAATTCCTCCTTACAGACCGAACCATACGAGAACGACGCTTATCAGCGCGAGAACGGAGACCGTCGTCCAGTAGAACTTGAAGACCTGCTCTATCTTGAGCCTTGCCGTGATGGCGTGGACAAAGCTGATGGAGACAAAGGTGAGAACAACGCAGATTGCGAAGATGATGATAACGTCAAGGACGAGGATGCCGGTGCCGATGCCGCCGAGGAAGAGCGCGGTGAACAGAGAGGTCATCGTGAGCATCTTGACGGCGTGGGTCAGCTTGTAGACTGCGAGAGGCTTGCCGCTGTACTCAGCGAGGAGGCCTTCGCATATCTCGGTCTCGGCCTCTGCGGTATCGAAGGGGTGAGAGCCGGTCTCGCCGGGGATTACGAGCAGCAGAGCGAGGGCTGCGGGGATCATTGCGGGCTTGCAGATGAGGCAGCCGAACTGCTCCTGATATTTCATGATGTTCTCGAGGCTGAACGTTGCGCCTACGCCGAGAGCATCGCCGACCTTCTTGCTTATCGCAAGCAGGACGAGGACGAGCGGAAGCTCGCAGGAGATAACGGTGACCATCTCACGGCTGAGGCCTACGCCTGCGTAGGGAGAGCCGGAGGCGGCGCCGCCCATGATCGTGGAGACAGCGGGCAGAAGCAGAAGGTAGAGGATGACGACAACGTCCGCCATACCCTTGAATGCCTGGAAGTTGAAAACGGGGATGAACAGCTGCAGAACGATGAGTGCCGCGAGACCCACCAGCGGAGCCATGAGGAACATCGTCTGATTCGCGGCGGCGGGAATTATAGTTTCCTTGCCGAGAAGCTTGAAGAAATCATAGAACGGCTGGATCACGGGAGGGCCGACGCGCTTCTGCATCCTTGCTACCAGCTTGCGGTCAATACCGCAGAGGAGCAGGCCTGCGACTGCGCAGAACAGGAAGCCGGGGAAGATAAGGATATATGCGAGATATCTGACGACAGCAATAACAAAGTCCATATTTCCCGCCTCCTTAAAGAACTATCTGCAGGAAGGCAATGGCAAGCGCGAGAGCTACGAGAGCCCAGAGAGCATAGTCATTGACAACGCCGCTGTGAAGATCGTGCATAAAGCTGAAGTAATGGCGCCAGTTGTGCTTGAAGCCCCAGAAGAGGTCTCCGCCGCCGACCTGAGCCTGCCAGTTATCCTCGCCGCCGTAGAACATCTGATACTTGGCCTCGACGTTCGCGGTCTTGAGCTCGCTGACCTTGTCATACTTGCCGGCAAGAGCAGCGCCCGTGACACCGACGAGAGCAACGCAGAGGACGAGCATCCACTGTATCGGCTCCCAGAAGCCGATCTGAGTGATCGTGGAGGTGATCGCCGCGGGAGCAGAGGGCATAACGCTCTCGGCGTAGCCGGTGCCCATCATGGAGTCAATGTAGCCCCAGACATTCGCAACGGCATTTGCCGCGGGAACGGTGAGAAGAGAGGTTACCTTCTCGGGGAAGAGGCCGGTGATGATGCAGAGGACTGCGAAAATGCCCATTGCGATACGCATCGAGAGGGAGCACTCCCTGACGTTCTCGTACTCCTTGGGGAGCTGACCGAAGAACACGCTGTGAGCGACCTTGACGAAGGATGCGAGCGTGAGAACGGACGTGATAAGAGCAATGATCGTGACAACGAGGAAACCGATGTTGCCGGTCTCGACTGCCTTCTGATAGCAGGCCTGATAGACCATCCACTTGGAGGCAAAGCCGTTGAACGGGGGCAGGCCGCTGATGGAGGCCGCGCCGATGAGGAACAGCGCCGTTGTCTGAGGCATCTTCTTGGACAGACCGCCGAGCTTGCCGAGGTCCGTTGTGCCGGTCTCATGCAGCACAGCGCCGGCCGCAAGGAACAGCAGACCCTTGAAGAGCGTGTGATTCATTGCGTGGTAGAGACCTGCGGAGATACCGAAGGCGGTGGAAAGGCCGACAGCCGTGAGGACGTAGCCGATCTGGGAGATGGAGTGGAACGCGAGCAGACGCTTGAAGTCGTGCTGGGCGAGAGCCATCGTGACGCAGACGAACATGGAAACGGAGCCTACGAAGACGAGCATGAACTGAATGGAGCCGAGACCCATGCTCTGGAAGAGGAAGTAGGTAAGTCTGATAATGCCGTAGATACCGGACTTCGTGAGAACACCGGATATCAGGACGGAGATGGATGCGGGAGCCGCGCCGTGAGCGTCAGCCGCGAGGGGATGGAACGGAACGATGAATGCCTTGGTGCTGAAGCCTATGTACAGCAGAGCAAAGGCGAGCTTGGTGGAGGTGTTGAGGTTGCCGGGGATCAGAGCTGCGAGCTGAGCGAAGTTCAGCGTGTGAACCTGAGCGTACAGCATGATCGTGCCGACGAGGATGCAGGTGGAGCCCATGCAGCCGACAACGAGGTACTTGAAGGCAGCCTCGAGAGCGCCGTAGACCTTGTTGCGGAAGGCCGTGAGAGCGACTGCGGCGAAGGTGAGTATCTCTACCATGATGAACATGTTGAAGATATCGCCGGAGAGGACAAGACCCATAACGCCGCCTGCGAGCATGAGGAAGAGCGTGTAGTACTGGGAGACGTTATTGTCACGCTCCATGTACTGGAGAGAGTAGACGCAGGATACGAAGACAGCCGTGGAGATGAGCAGGCCGAAGAACAGACCGAGTGCGTCAACCTCCATTGCGATGCCGATAGCGTAGCCGCCGGCAACGGAACGGTTGCCCATCCAGTAGTTGATGATGCCGCCGTCTATCATGATGGGCTTGATGAGCGCAATCATGCAGGCAAGGCTGACTGCCGCGGCTGCCGTGGCGATAATGCCGCGGGCGTATTTATTCCTGCCGAAGAGCACCACGAAGAACGCTCCGAGGAAGAGGATCATTACGGAGTAGATCGGGAAGTGCTGATAACTCAGGATATTTTCAAGAATGCTCATCCTCTCAGCCTCCTTATCTCTCTGGTATCCAGAGTGCCGTAGGATTCATGAAGCTTCATGACAAGTGCAAGGCTCATTGCGGTGACGCAAGCGCCGATGACTATGCTCGTGAGCGTGAGCGCCTGGGGAATGGGGTCTACGAAGTAGCTTGCGGAGGTGAGCTCGCCCGCGGTGAAGATAGGCGCGGTTCCGCCGGGGTTGAAGCCGATGGAGATGATGAGCAGGTTCACGCCGTAGTCCGCGATGGAGAGGCCGATAACCGTCTTGATGAGGTTATACTTCGTGACTATCGTGTAGAAGCCGAGGCCGATAAGGAAGAAGGAAGCTATATAGTTGAAAAGTATCATCTTATTTCACCTCATTCTTTCCCGTCATCGGCGGCGATGAATGCAAACATCGAAATGCCGAGAACGCCGACACCGGTAAGAACCTTGACGCCGACCGCGAGATCCATGAGGAAGATCGTGCCGGAGGAGAAGAGGTCGCCGATGCTGCCGATATTGCTGAAAACATTCTGGCAGAAGTTGCCGAGATATGCGATGCCCGCAAGAGCAACGAGCACATAGAAGATAGATGCGACGCCCTCTGTCTTATGCATGAGATTCATGCTGAGGATCTGAGAGGTCATCTTGAAGCCGTAGCCGAGCGTCATGAAGACGACGACCGCAACCATCAGAACGCCGCCCTGGAAGCCGCCGCCGGGGCTGAGGTGGCCGTGCAGGATAATGTAGAAGATATACACAAGAGCGTAGGGCACGAAGAAGTCAGCCGCGCACTTGGGGATGATGTTCTTTACGGTGATATCATTTTTCATTCTTGTCATCCTCCTTCTTTTCTTCTTTCTTGCCGGAGGAGAGAATGACTATGGAGCCTGCGACGGCAGTGATGAGGATGAAGGCCTCGCCCATCGTATCGTAGCCTCTGAAGTCGAAGACTATGGAGGTTACGTCGTTGACGGAGTGGCTCTCCTCAAGGTTCTGTTGGATGATGGCAGCTGCTGCGCCGTCAGCCTCGGAGTCGTCATATGATGCGGGGTCCTGCTGAAGGTCATAGACGGAGACTGCGGCGTTCCGGCCGTCATAGGTTCTGTCCATGCGTGCCATGGAGATGCAGGCAAAAACTGCCGTTACGCCGAATACGGCGAGGGCGACCCATGTGAGTATTTTCTTGGTTTTCATTTATTGTCCCTCCCTTTGATCTTTCTGAGGGCAATGATGAATATCAGCGGGGTGAGCGCCGCGCCGACGGCCGCCTCGGAGATGGCAACATCGGGAGCGTGCAGAAGCAGGAACTCGGCCGCAGCAAAAATGCCCGTTACGCCGAGAGCAATGACTGCTGCAAGGTTATCCTCAAAGTGGCAGGCGAGGATCGCCGTGACTATCATGCCGAGGACTACGAGGACGTTCAGAACTATTAAAAGATTACTCATTGAAGTCCCTCCCATAATCGTCGACCTTCATTTCCTTCTCGGGGCGGACGCCGTTTTTGTATGCGCCCTTTGCGAGAACGTGAGAGCCGATGGGGTTGGTGGTGATAACGAGAACGGCGATGAGGCCGATCTTGATCGCGGTGGAGGCGCTGTGCATCACGCAGATGGCGTACAGGAGAGCGCCGATGGCGATGCAGAGCATACCGAGCGTGGGGATGCAGGTAGCAGCCTGCATACGGCAGAAGGTGTCGGGCATCTTGAGGATGCCGATGGTTCCTGCGAGGGCGAAGAAGATGCCGATAACAAACAGAGCGTCAATTATAATTCTCAGTGCCATCTTACAGTCTCCCTTCCATATAGCGGCCGACCAGCATAGTATCGACTATGCCGAGCATTGCGCTGATGATCGCGATGTCAAGATAGATGCCTCTGCCGCTGTAGAGCGAGAAGAGGATCATGGCGCAGCAGATAAGCGTGTCCGCGCTGTCGCCGGCGAGTATCCTGTCGGCAGCCGTGGGTCCCTTTGCGAGCCTGATCATATTGAGCAGTGCGAGAACAGCGAGGAATATTCCTGCACCGAGCAGTTCAACCATGTTCATTTGAATATCCTCCCTATCCATTTCTCGAGAGTGCCCTTGATGGCATCTCCGGCTTCCTTACCGCTCGGAGCCGTGACATCTATCCAGTGTATGTAATAGTATGTCTGACCCTTCTCCTCGGTGATGTCCAAAGTCATCGTGCCGGGAGTAAGCGTGATGGAGTTGGCGAGCATGGCCTGACCGTACTCGCTCCTGAGGTCAACGGGAACCTTGACAATGCCGGGGTTGACGTTCTTGCAGCCGCCGTAGCAGCGCTTTGCAACGTCCCAGTTTGCCTTGATAAGCTCCCAGAGGAAGATCACGAGGCAGTAGAAGAAAAGCGCAAGAGCCTTAACGGGATTTGCAAGCCAGAATGCTTTGTCATGAATGAAGAAGCGCGATGTGAAAAGCGCGACCGCCAGACAGATGACTGCGCCGCAAATGAGCTCTTCAAGTGCAAACGACCATGTGAGCAGTATCCATGCGGCATAGCAGCAGATAAATGTTGCGATCACCGCGGAAAATTTCGTCTTTGGCAAGGGAATTTCTCTCCTTTACAAATTAATTATTCAACCTTCAGGCTTTCGACATAGAACTCGCGGCCGGAGGTCATTCTTATAGCCGTGCTTTTGCAGGCGGGACAGCAGGCCTCGCTTCTTTTGACCGCGCCTCTGTAGCCGCAATCGGCACACTCGAACGAGGCGGGAAGCATCTCGACCCTTATCTCCGCGCTCTCGGCTGCCGAGCCCTTCGCGGCTATCGGGAAGAACTCCATGAGGCAGTCCGGAACGATGCCGGAATACTCGCCTACCCTGAGCTTTATCTCGAGCACCCGCTTGAAGCCCTGCTTTTCAGCCTCGGAATTGACTATGTCAATAACGCCCTGCGTTAACGCAAGCTCGTGCATTTATCTGTCGAGGCAGCTGAAGCAGGGGTCGATACTTGCGATTATCAAGCCTGCATCTGCCACGGTATTGCCGCGAAGCATATAGGGGATGGTGGGCGTGTTCTTATAAGAGGGCACGTGGACGCTCACGCGGTGATTGTTGAGCGTGCCGTTGCCGACGACCATGTGGGACAGCTGGCCGCGGGGAGCCTCGTGGCGTGCGACAGACTGACCTTCCTGGATCTTAATGAGCTTGTTGCCGAGGTTGATGGGGCCTTCGGGAAGGTTCTCAAGAGCCTGGCGGATAATTTTGATGCTCTCAACGCACTCAAGAGCGCGGACAACAACGCGGGCGTAAACATCGCCGCTGTCGACAACGGGAACATCAAAATCAAAGTCCTCATAGGAGGAGTAGGGAGCGTCCTTGCGGACATCGATCTTCACGCCCGAAGCTCTGGCGTGAGGGCCGACTGCGCCGAGGCGTACAGCGTCTTCCTTCGTGAGAACGCCGACGCCCTGAGTGCGCATTGCGATCGTCTTATCGGTGACTGCGAGCTCGGTGATCTTTGCGAGGGGGCCTTCGAGCTTGGTACAGGCCTCGAGCAGCTCACGGCGGAGATCGTCGGAGATGTCTCTTCTTGCGCCGCCGATGGTGACCATCGCGTAGTTAACGCGGTTGCCGGTCATCTTCTCAAGCAGATCCATGACGAGCTCGCGCTCATCCCAGATGTGCATGAACATGCTGTCATGACCGATGATGTGGCAGGCGATGCCCAGCCACAGGAAGTGAGAGTGAAGTCTCTCGAGCTCGGCGGTGATAACGCGGATATATTCGCCTCTCTTCGGGACGATTATGCCGTTGATGTTCTCAACTGCCATAGCATAGGTGAAAGCGTGGGAGTGGGAGCAGATGCCGCATACTCTCTCAACGAGGACGAGCGTCTGGAT
>DCGN01000016.1:0-5921 GCA_002315275.1 Clostridiales bacterium UBA1777 | reverse complement strand
TCGGTTATCAGCTTTGCGTGGATAGGCTCCTCAAGCGCGGGATGGTAAGGGCCGATAGGAACAACATAACTCATTTGTTCTCCTCCTTTGCCATATTGTCGACCAGCTCTTTAAGCGGCGTGACAAGAATCTGTCCCTTGCCCTGCGTTTCCAGCATATCCTCCGGAAGGAACAGGCGCTCGGACATATCAAGGCCTTCGAATTCAAGACCCATGAGCTCATTGAGCTCTCTCTCGGGCCATGTAGCAGCTGTCTCATAGATCTCTCCGATAGAGGGGAGGACCTTCTCGCCTACCACATGATAGGACTCGACAGCTGGATCCACGGCATAGTCATAGGAGACGTCAGGCTGGCCTTCCTTGTTGAAGAAGGCGTGTATCATAACGAGATAATTGCCTGCTGCTCTCATTCTCTCTGCGGTGGGAACTATCTGATCCTTTGTGATGTCAATTCTCTTGTACTCCTGCATCAATTACACCTCATACATCATTTTTCCCAAAACTAACAACTTAAATAATATATCAGCAGATCCTCGGCAGCTGTGCGCCGGTGAGCTTCTGTAATATCCTGTTTCCTCCGAAGGCCGTGTTCATAACGAGCCTGCCGGGATAGCGGCCGGACACTCTGCCTATCACGGCAGCTTCCGCGCCGATGTCAAAGGCCTTCATAGCCTTCAGCGCATTTTCTTCCTCTTCGGGAGGAACAATGCAGATGAGCTTGCCCTCGTTTGCCGCATAGAGCGGGTCAAGGCCGAGCATTTCGCAGGCCGCCGCTGCCTGAGGCTTTACGGGGATGAGCTCCTCCTTGAGTTCAATGCCGAGGGACGTGCCCTCGATGAACTCGTTGAGCGTTGTGGCAAGGCCGCCTCTCGTGGGATCGCGAAGCACTCTCGCGTTCGGGCACGCCTCAAGGATCGCCATCGCCATCCCGTTGAGCGCCGCGCAGTCGGACTTCAGGTCGCCCTGCAGCATGCCGCTTCTCGCCATCATAACGGCCACACCGTGGTCCCCCATCGTACCCGATACGAGCACGCTGTCTCCGCTTCTGATGTTCTTCGGGCTGAGACCCGGATAGCGGAGGAAGCCTATGCCGGCGGTGTTGATATATATCCCGTCGCCGCGGCCCTTTTCCACGACCTTCGTGTCGCCCGTTACTATCTGAACGCCGGCCCTTCTGCACTGCTCCGCCATGGAGGCGATTATGCGCTCAAGGTCAGCCATCGGGAAGCCCTCTTCGATTATATACGAGCAGGAGAGGAACTTTGCCTCGCCGCCGCACATTGAAACGTCGTTCACCGTGCCGCACACGGCAAGCTTGCCGATATCGCCGCCCGGGAAGAAAATCGGATCTACGACGAAGCTGTCGGTCGAGAAGACCAGCTTTTCGCTTCCGGGGAGGATCGCGCCGTCACCCAGCTCGCTGAGAGCCTCGCTCGCCATCGCTGGCACTATCATGCTCTCGATGAGCTTCGCCGTCTTCTTTCCTCCGCTGCCGTAATCCAGAGTTACTATCTCATCATTCATACATCACACCAGCTGATACTTATACGCTGCCGCGCACGCGCCCTCGGACGAGACCATACACGGGCCTACGGGATCTTCGGGAACGCAGGCCTTGCCGAACATCGGGCAATCCTGCGGCGCGCACTTGCCGCAGATGACATCTCCGCAGCGGCATGCTATTTTCTTCTCCGGCGGTATGACCACGCCGAAGCGCTTTACCGTATCAAACGTCTCAAGCTCCGGCCTTATCGCAAGGCCGCTCGCCTCTATCCTGCCGAGGCCTCGCCAGAGGTCGGAGGTGGGAACGAAGCTTTTTTCTATCATGGCCATCGCGAGGGGATTGCCCTCGGGCATGACCGCTCTTCTGTACTCGTTTTCTATCTTCGCCTCGCCGTTTGCTATCTGACGGAGAAGCATGTACACGGAGAGCAATATATCGTCCGGCTCAAAGCCGGCGATCACACCGGGCAGACCGAGGTCGCGCGGGAGGAACTCGAAGCCCTTTTCGCCGATTATCGTGGCAACATGGCCGGGACACAGAAAGCCCGATATATCGAAGCCGTCCGTCCTTTTGAGTGCCCTGAGCGCTGGCTCGACTGTCTTAAGCATGGACCATACGGAGAAGTTTGAGAGCTTCCGCTCGCTCGCCGCCTGAATCGCGGCGGCAGTGCCCGGGGCAGTGGTCTCAAAGCCGACGCCGAGGAACACGACCTCGCAGCCCGGATTCCCGGCTGCAATGTCGAGCGCGTCCATCGCGGAGTACACAACGGACACCCTCGCGCCCATCGCTCTGCGCTTCTGCAGGCTGTCACCCGGTCTCGAGCCGGGGACGCGGATCATATCGCCGTAGGTCGCGATGATGACGTTCTTCTCCATAGCAAGCTCAAGCACAGCATCCATCACGGCTGCCGGCGTTACGCACACGGGACATCCGGGGCCGGATACGAGCTTGACGTTCCCGGGGAGCATCGCTTTTATGCCCGCCCTTGCAATGGCCATCGTATGAGTGCCGCAGACCTCCATGAGTCTCACGCTGCCGACATCGAGCCTTGTCATCGCCTCGAGCAGCTTCAAAGCTCTGTCAGAGGGCATCCTTGACCTCCTGCCATGCATCGAGATCGTCCATGGCCTGAGCCTCTGGCAGACGCTCTATCGCGAAGCCCGCATGGACTATCACGAAATCGCCTATCTTCGGCTCGCGGATGAAATCAACTCTCACCTTGCGCTGCATGCCCATCGCCTCTCCGACGGCCTCATTGCCGTTTATCTCTATTAACTTGAGCGGAACAGCGAGACACATTGGCTTCTTACTCCTTATTCAGCGCCGCCTGCGCTATCATCAGCTGACCGAGCGACAAGCCCTCGTCATTCGTTGAGACGCGCCTGTGGCGATAAACGCGAAAACCCTGCTCTTCAAGCCTCTGCGGCAGGCGCTCCATGATGAACATGTTCTGGAACGTGCCTCCCGAGAGGACAATATCTTCAACACCCGAGCTCTCCCGGGCGGCAATGCACATCCGCACCGCCATTTGGATAAGCGTATTTAAAAATCTGCCCGCTATCTCCCCCGCGGGAACACCGCCGTCGATATCGCGCTTCATCGCGCATATCATCTCGCGCCAGTCAAAGCGGAGAGGCGTGCCCTCAAGGACTATAGGATACTCGCCCTCGCACTCGCAGGCCGCGGCCTCAAGCAACACGGCACCCTGTCCCTCGTAGGTGCACAGCGTCTTTATGCCGAGCATCGCGGCAGCACCGTCGAACAGTCTGCCCATGCCGGAGCTTACGGGGCAATTGAGGGAATTTGCAAGCATGTAATCAAGCTGCGGGTCGGCCTCGGCATTGCACCCGCTCTCCTTCATGAGAGCATATGCAACGCGCGCCGTCTCCCTCGTGACCTTATCTCCGCCGATGAGCGGGATGGGTCTTATCGAGCCGAAGCGCTCGAAGGAGGCATAGTCTCCGATGAGACACTCGCCGCCCCATGTCGTGCCGTCCGTACCGTAGCCGGTGCCGTCCCATATAAGGCCGATGACCTTGCTCTTAAGGCCGTTATCCGCCATGCAGGAGGCCATGTGCGCGTGATGGTGCTGGACGGGAATTAGCGGGACGTTATCTCTCCCTGCGCGCTCGGAGGCATACATCGTGGAGAGGTAATCGGGGTGCATATCGCAGGCGACAGCTTTGGGGTTTATATCAAAAAGCCGCTCAAAGTGGCTTATCTGATCGGAATAGTTCTCAAAGGTCTCCATGTTCTTGAGGTCGCCGATGTGCTGGCTCGTGAAGACCTGATTTTCTCTCGAAAGCGAGAAGCTCGCCTTCTGCTCCGCGCCGCAGGCGAGGATGTTATCGCACTCGCGGTCAACAAGCACGGGGAAAGGAACGTACCCTCTCGAGCGCCGGGCGAAGTACTCTTTTCCGCCGAGCACCCAGCAGAGGGAGTCATCGCAGCGGGTCTGAATATCGCGGTTATGGAGGAGATATCCGTCCGCTATGCCGCGGAGCTTTTCGAGCGCTTCGGCATTGTCGAACATGATCGGCGTGTCCGAGAGGTTCGCGCTCGTCATGATGAGCGCCTTTATGTCATCGCCGAAGAGCAGGTAGTGCAGCGGCGTATACGGAAGCATGATACCGACGAAGCCGTTTTCGCTCACGGCATCCGCTCTCTTTTCGCGCTTTCCGAGAAGCACTATCGGCCGCCTGTAGCCTTCGAGTATCTCCTCTTCCTCGGGAGACACGAGGCACAGCTCCTTCGCCGCTTCGACATCGCGGCACATCAGAGCAAACGGCTTTTCGTCTCTGTGCTTGCGGGAGCGAAGCTCGGCGGCCTTTTCGGGAAGGCACGCGAGGTGCATCCCTCCGAGACCCTTTACGGCGATTATCCCGCCGTTTTTAATGCGCTTGCGCGCCGTCTCTATGGCATCACCCTCGACGGGCGAGCCGTCAGCCGAGAGGAAGAAGCAATGCGGGCCGCAGTCCGGGCAGCAGTCCGGCTGGGCATGATAACGGCGGTCCCCGATGTCATGATATTCACTGTCGCAATCAGGGCACATGGGAAAGGCGCTCATGCTGGTCTTTGCCCTGTCGTACGGAATATCCTTGATAATGGTGAATCGCGGGCCGCAGTTGGTGCAGTTGATGAAGGGATATCTGTAGCGCCTGTCGCGCGGGTCGAACAGCTCTCTGAGACAGTCGGGGCAGATGCAGACATCGGGAGAGAGGAGCGTGTTTCTCTTTGCCTCGGTCTTGCTCGAGCGGATCTCGAAGCCGTAATATCCGACGAGCTCCTGCGTGTACCGCGCGCTGATGCTCTCTATGACAGCGAGCTTCGGAGCCTTCTCCGGAAGGTCTCTCACGAAGACCTCGAGCGCTTCCCTCTCGCCCTCAAGCTCAAGCTCAACGCCGGAGGAGGTGTTCTTGATGAAGCCGCAAAGGCCGCACTCTTTGACCGTTCTGTGAATAAAAGGCCTGAAGCCGACGCCCTGAACTATGCCGTTTATCGAGATCAGAACCCTTTCCACAATAACGCCTCATTTTGGTTAATAATTTGTCAATCAGTATAATACTACTGTATAAGGCAAATGGCAAGTGATTTTTTTAACATTCCTGTCAAAAATTTAACCCGCACGCTTGCTATTATATTATCAAAGCGCATTATATCCTATTTTATACCATGATGCAAGGTTAATCAGGTTAGTTTTTTCATTTTTATAAGATATTTGCATGAAAATAAGCGCATAGGTCGTAATATCACGGCCTATGCGTCACTTTGCACAAATTGCACATTTCAGCAGGAGATTTCTTAGCGATTATTTAGCGTGATTCCAGCATTTTCGGGGTGTCAAAGGCATCAGCTCCAATTGCCGGATGTGCCGTCGGGCTTGTCGGAGTCACGCTCCCGGAGGCGTCTGTCTGCGCTTTCGCGCTCGGCCTTCTCATCATGCCCCGTGAGCACCTCGCCGGTCTGCTTTTTCTTCGGCTTCTTTTTCATGGTATCACCTCCTACGATAGGATTATTGACAGAACCGAGTAGGGTTATTCAGGCTCGCAGAGCACGCACGGCAACGCCTTTGCCCATAAAATCGGCGCCGCTAAACATACAAAAGAGCAGAGGATCGCTCCCCTGCTCTGATATCATTTGCCGAATATTTCTTTTCTGAGGAGCTTGCCGCGATGCCGCCCATACCCGTTTCCCGAAGTGCCGCTGGCATCGCATCGCCGACCGTGCGCATGGTGTCTATCACCTCGTCAATCGGTATAAGAGATTATATGCCCGCAAGCGCAGGCTCGGCCGACGTGAGCGCATTCATCGCGCCCCGCTTTTGGCAATAGGGTTCAGCATTGCATACGCCTGAGCATATCGCGGCGCAGCGTGTCTATGATGCGCTTTTCGATGCGGCTTATGTAGCTCTGCGAGAT
>DCGN01000037.1 GCA_002315275.1 Clostridiales bacterium UBA1777 | reverse complement strand
AAAGAAGGAAGTCGCTTCCATCGCGACCGCAAGCTCCACCTTCCTTTGCAAGCAGCACGATATGGGCCGTATGGGCTTCATCTGGGGTCATGACCTTGCTACCGGTTTCTACTGGTCTCTGCGCCGCGGCGCACGCTTCGTAACCACCAACCCCGCAAAGGTCAATGTTTTCCGCAATGACTACCCCGCAGAGTGGGCAGCTCTTCTTGCCGACCTGCGCAAGGATTACCCCAACCTCACTCCCGAAGAGACCGTCACCAATATGTACGTTCGCGTTGTTGCTGAAGTCTGCAAAGAGCTCCAGCCCATCTACGAGCTGTCCGACGGTAAGTACGGCTTCGCATGCATCCAGCCCAACCCCACCACTCTGATGGACGCTGATGCTATGGAAGCAGACATCCGCTACTTCGAGAAGGAGTTCCGCCGCATCTTCAAGACCGACGATCCTAATGTCGTCTACAAGATTCCCGCAACTCCCGCAGCACGCAAGACCGTTGCCGCTCTCCGCAAGGAAGATTGCTACCGTCTCTGCATGACTCTTGATTTCTCCATCTTCCAGCATGACACCTTTGGCAACATTATCGGCGAAGGCGACCATGGCGACTTCCTCGTTCTCATGGGCGGTATCGTTGATGACTTTGTCAAGAAAGAACTCATCGCAGACGGTATGGACGAAGCAGAGGCAACCGAAGTTTCCCACTATGCCGCAACCGCTATCCTGAACCGTTCTTACGCAAACAACAAGAAGAAGGGCATCAAGCCCATTATCATGGCCGGTTCCGCACGCGGCGCATGGTCCACCGAGGCTGTTGTCTGCGAGGATGCCGATCAGCCTATGTGCATCACCTCCATGGCAAACATGATCGCCGTCTACGACTCCGCTCCCCGCGCAAATGTTGACGTTGTCGGCCAGCCCCTTGATGAGGCAAAGCTCGCTGTCCTCAACAAGAGCAAGCTCTTCCATCAGGCATTTGACTTCGACGGCCTCAGCGATGAGACCCTCATGGATTATCCTCCCCTCCAGTTCGTTCAGGCAAGCTTCGTAAAGGCTTACTACGAGACTCTCGAGAGCGTAAAGTAATCCTCAATCAACGCTGTCCAAAGCCCGCTCGTTTGAGCGGGCTTCAGCGTGTCGACAAAGTCGACACGCTTCAACCGAGACCCGCTGCGCTGGGCTCTCGGTTGAGAACTCGCACTTATCGCATCGGGCAAATGCCCGATTTGGTCGGTGCGAGGGCTCGTTTTACTCGCCTTATGGTGTTTTTGAGGCGGCAAAGCTGCCTCAAAAACTAATTAAATCTCACAAAACTAATTTGTTGATGGTTTGTCTATAGTCTGAAGCCCACTCGTTTGAGCGGGCTTTTTCTATATGCGAAAATACAATAAAAACGCCTTTTACCGAATTTGAAATATAGTATGCTTTACCAATGGACAAAACCGCGTTAAGCTTGTATAATTGTATACAATGATACAAATTGCGAATTGAGGATATTACAATGCTTGATATTTCAAAAAAAACAAATCTGCTTGAGGAGAATGACTACAGATATTCTCTTCAGGACGTAGCAGAGCCTGTGCTGTACAGAGACGTGTACGATCCCGAGCAGATCCCGAAGGTTGCGTTCAACCACAGACGCGTGCCTATGTCCATGCCGGAGGATATATGGATAACCGATACGACATTCAGAGACGGACAGCAGTCGAGAAATCCGTATACTCCCGAGCAGATAGAGCACCTATTCAAGCTTCTTTCCAAGCTCGGAGGCCCTTACGGGCGCATCCGTCAGACTGAGTTTTTTGTCTACAGCAAGGCAGACAGAGACGCTATCGAGCGCTGTCAGAGTCTCGGCCTGCGATTCCCCGAGATAACAACGTGGATCAGGGCGAGCAGAGAGGACTTCAAGCTCGTCAAGGATCTCGGAATTCAGGAAACGGGGATACTCGTCTCCTGCAGCGACTACCATATATTCAAGAAGCTGCATATGACGCGCTCCGAGGCGATGGAGCACTATCTTGCCGCTGTTAAGGATGCGTTTGAAGCTGGCGTAATGCCTCGCTGCCACCTTGAGGATATAACGAGAGCCGACTTCTACGGCTTCGTCGTTCCGTTTGTAAACGAGCTGATGCGCCTTTCGCGCGAGGCGGGCATCCCTGTGCGCATAAGAGCCTGCGATACTATGGGCTACGGCGTGCCGTATACGGAGGTAGCTCTGCCGCGAAGCGTTCCCGGCATAATATACGGTCTTCAGCAATACTCGGGCGTTGACAGCACGATGCTCGAGTGGCACGGTCATAATGACTTTTACAAGGCTGTCACGAACGCGGCGACGGCATGGCTGTACGGAGCAAGCGGTGTCAACTGCTCGCTGCTCGGCATAGGAGAGAGAGCCGGCAACGTGCCTCTCGAGGCGATGGTATTTGAGTATGCTTCGCTCAGAGGGTCGCTTGACGGCATGGATACACGCGCTATCACCGAGATAGCGGAATATTATAAGAGCGAGATAGGCTATGAAGCACCGCCGATGACTCCGTTCGTAGGGCGGGATTTCAACGTTACCCGCGCGGGAATCCACGCTGACGGACTTCTGAAGGACGAGGAGATATATAATATCTTCGATACCGACAAGATACTCAACAGACCTGCCGCAGTAATGGTGAGCCAGAACTCGGGCCTTGCGGGCATAGCATACTGGATAAACCAGCGCTTCGGCTACAGCGAGGATGAAAAGCTCGATAAGCACGATCCGCTCGTCGTGAATATAAAGGAATGGGTAGACGCCCAGTATGCCGACGGCAGAACATCGAGCATTTCGCCAGAGGAGCTTGACAGGCTTATTACAAAATATCGCGCGGAGGAGAAAAAATGAGCGAACACAGAACAGTTTCAATAGCAGATCAGATATTCGCCCAGCTTGAGAGAGACATTCTCTCAGGTAAGTACGCGCGCGGAGAGATCCTTACGGAGATGCGCCTTTCTTCGGAGCTCGGCGTAAGCAGAACGCCGATAAGAGAGGCAATGCAGCGCCTTGAGCAGGAGATGCTCCTCGAGGAGACGAGCAAGGGCTCGGCCGTTATAGGCATAACTCGCAGGGATATCATGGATATGTACGACATCCGCCTCAGCATCGAGGGAAGATGCGCGGCAATGGCGGCGAAGAATATCTCCGACGAGCAGCTTGACAGAATGCTTGAGATAACCGAGCTGCAGAAGTTCTATCTTCAGAATTCCGATGCGGAGCAGGACAACACCGGGAAGATAAAGAATCTTGACTCCGAATTCCACCAGCTTCTGTACAAGGGCAGCGGCAGCCGGATATATGAGGCAACGCTCGTTCCGATGCACAAGAAGATGACCAAGTACAGAATGGTATCCATTCAGCGTGCAGGCAGAGCAGAGCTGTCCGTAAAGGAGCACAGAGCGATCTACGATGCGCTCAAAGCACATGACGAGGAGCTTGCCGCGGAACGCACGCTTATCCATGTGAAAAACGCAAGAGACAGTATCCTCGAGACCGAAAAATAAGCAGAAAGAAGTATCACTATGGGTTACACAATAGCAGAAAAGATTATTAAGGCTCATCTCGTGAGCGGTGATATGACTCCCGGCAGCGAAACAGCCATTAGAATTGACCAGACCCTAACGCAGGATGCTACCGGTACGATGGCATATCTGCAGTTCGAGGCGATGGGACTCGACAGAGTGAGAACAGAGCGCTCTGTTGCATACATTGACCATAACACGCTTCAGACGGGCTTTGAGAACGCGGATGACCACAGATACATACAGTCCGTTGCAAAGAAGCACGGGATATGGTTCTCGCGCCCCGGCAACGGCATCTGCCATCAGGTGCATCTCGAGCGCTTCGGAAAACCCGGAAAAACGCTCATCGGTTCTGACAGCCACACACCCACGGCAGGCGGCCTCGGCATGCTCTCCTTCGGTGCGGGAGGCCTCGATGTCGCTGTTGCGATGGGCGGCGGGGCATACTATATCAGCATGCCGAAGACGATAAAGGTCAACCTAACGGGCAGACTGCGCCCGTGCGTCACGGCAAAGGACGTCAGCCTTGAGATACTGCGCATCCTATCCGTCAAGGGCGGAGTGGGCTCAGTTATCGAGTGGGGCGGCGAGGGAATAAAGACCTTATCTGTTCCCGAACGCGCAACTATCACGAACATGGGCACCGAGCTCGGCGCTACAAGCTCCGTTTTTCCCTCAGACGAGGTTACGAGAGCGTTCCTCAAGGCGCAGGGCAGAGAGGAAGACTATTCTCCCGTCTTCGCGGATGAGGATGCCCGCTATGACCGTGTTATTGATATTGACCTTTCAACGCTCAAGCCGCTTATCGCGTGCCCCCATATGCCGGACAACGTTGTCACGGTCGAAAGCCTCAAGGGTACTAAGGTCGATCAGGTGTGCATCGGTTCATGCACGAACTCGTCGCTTTTCGATATGCTCAAGGTTGCTCAGATGCTGAGAGGAAGGACGATCGCTCCGTCAGTAAGTCTGTCTGTTTCTCCCGGGTCAAAGCAGGTGCTGTCGATGCTGTCGCAATGCGGCGCGCTGACGGATATACTTGCCTCCGGTGCGAGACTTCTCGAATGCGCCTGCGGCCCCTGCATCGGCATGGGCTTTTCCCCGAACTCCGGCGGCGTGAGCCTCAGAACGTTCAACCGCAACTTCGAGGGCAGAAGCGGAACGAAGGACGCGAAGGTATATCTTGTTTCCCCGGAGACCGCTGTCGCCGCCGCGCTGACGGGCTATATCACCGATCCGACAACGCTCGGAATCGACATCAAGGTCGATATGCCCGATAGCTTCCGTATCGACGACAGCGCCGTTATCGAGCCCGCCTCATCCGAAGAGGCCGAAAAGCTTGAGGTGCTCAGAGGGCCTAACATCAAGGGCATCCCCGTCGGCAAGCCAGTCACGGACGAGATAGCTGCACCCGTATCCCTCAAGGTGGGCGACAATATCACGACTGATCATATCATGCCTGCCGGCGCGAAGATACTTCCGTACCGCTCCAACGTGCCTAAGATTTCCGAGTTCTGCTTCACTGTGTGCGATCCGGCCTTCCCGGAGAGAGCAAAGATGCTCGGAGAGAGCATCATCGTCGGCGGTATCAACTACGGACAGGGCTCTTCCCGCGAGCACGCCGCGCTTGCACCGCTCTATCTCGGCGTGAGAGCTGTGATAGCGTGCAGCTTCGCGAGAATCCACGCGGCAAATCTCATCAACAACGGCATCCTTCCGCTGTGCTTCAAAAACTTCGAGGATTATGACAAGCTAAAGCAGGGAGATGAGCTCAAGCTCAGAAACGTATACGAAGGTATGGCGAGCGGGAAGATCATGCTCGAGTATCCCGACGGAGAAATAGAGCTTACCTGCTCCTTCTCGGACAGACAGACAGCAATGCTCAAGGCGGGAGGCCTGCTCAATTACACAAGGCTCATGGGAGAAAAACAATGAACGAATATATTGACGCTGCCGTAGAGCAGTTCAGAAAGCTCATAACAGGCCAGCTTGAGCGCCAGCAGAAGATGGCAGCTGGTGCGTCCGTAAAGAATTTCGCGGAGATGGACAAGATAGTTGTCGGTATAATCGGCGGAGACGGAATAGGCCCCATTATCGTTGATGAGGCGGAGCGCGTTATGAAAAAGCTGCTCGATACCGAAATCGGCTCCGGCAGAATTGAGCTTCGCAGGATCGAGGGGCTGACTATCGAAAACCGCCTTGCAAAGGGCGAGGCAGTACCGTCCGACGTGCTCGCGGAGATAAAAAAATGCGATGTCCTCCTCAAGGGGCCGACGACGACACCGAAGGGCGGCACGATGGAGAGCGCAAACGTGACGCTTCGCCGTGAGCTTGACCTTTACGCAAACGTGCGCCCCGTCTCCGTTCCGGAGCTCGGCATCGACTGGATGTTCTTCAGAGAGAACACGGAGGGCGAATATGTCCTCGGCTCAAGCGGCGTAGAAATACCCGGTGAGCTTGCGATGGACTTCAAGGTGACGACCGATGCAGGCACGCGCCGCATCGCGAGAGCAGCCTTTGAGTACGCAGAGAATAACGGCAAGGATAACGTTGCGATAGTCACCAAGGCGAACATCATGAAGAAAACAGACGGAATGTTCTCCAAGATATGCAACGAGGTCGCGGAGGATTATCCGGGCATTACCGCCGAGGACTGGTACATCGATATCATGACGGCGAACCTCGTGAACGAGAACCTCAGAAGCAAATTCCAGGTGTTCGTGCTTCCAAATCTTTACGGGGATATCATCACCGACGAGGCGGCACAGATCCAGGGCGGCGTGGGCACGGCGGGCAGCGCGAACATCGGCGACAGGTACGCCATGTTCGAGGCCATCCACGGCTCTGCACCGCGTAAGATAGAAAACGGAGAGGGAGACTACGCAAACCCGAGCTCTATCCTCAAGGCCGCAGAGATGCTTCTAAGACATATCGGCATGCAGACGTATGCCGACAGACTCGCCAAGGCCATGACGGCCTGCGCCGAGGAGAATGCCGTTGTGATGACCGGCCACAGAGACGGCGCGACCTGCAAAGAATTTGCGGACTATGTGATCTCAAGGCTGTGATTAAGTAAGCAGAAAAAGAGTAAATTAAAACAGCAATACCCTCCGAAAACGAGCTTCGGAGGGTATTGCTTTATCTGCCGGACAGCGTTTAGCCGTTCGGTATGCTTTTTGCTTTTATGCGCCTGCGTTCGCATGCGGGCGGCCTTTGCATTTTAGATTCGGCATGATGCTTTCTGCATTCCTCACAGTTTCCGTGACGTACACAGCTTCTCTTCTTGCACGGGCAATTTGGCTTTTCCATGTTTCCTCCGTAAAATGCTGTTCATAAGATAGGGCTTGGGCGTGTTCCGCTGCGAAATTTGTCATTCTTTGCTGTTTGCAAAAAAATTAGTTAAACGAGTCCGCATTACAGGAGAAGAGCTTTTCAACGTACTCG
>DCGN01000033.1:4086-4260 GCA_002315275.1 Clostridiales bacterium UBA1777 | reverse complement strand
GGCGTCTCTGAGGTGAATATAGAGCTTTCTCGCCTGCCATACGCCGTAGTCCTCAAAGGAATCGGTATAGCGCGTGCAGTCAGCGGCGGCGAAGAGCGCCTCCGTCAGACAGCGGGCATGCACCTTATGGGCGTTGTTGCCGTATTCTCCGTTGACGGTGTCGTGGCAGAGTAT
>DCGN01000033.1:1836-4056 GCA_002315275.1 Clostridiales bacterium UBA1777 | reverse complement strand
TTAGCCCCACCTGCCACTCTGTGACCTTCTCCGTGCCGAACATCTGCGAGACTACCGAGACGTAGTCGGAGCCGTAATCGGGGAAGCCGCCGGAGCAGGGATAGCTCGTAAGCCCCATTTCCCACATCGCATTGAGCCGTTCGTGCTCTCTGTCCCAGAATTCTCCGGGGTGCCGGCCGGTGGAGTGCACCGTCGGGAACGCAAGCTGAACGTCAAGCCCGCGGTTGACGGCGTCCGCTATAAAAGCGCCGAAGAAGAGACAGTCATCGTCGGCATGCGTCGGAAAGACGAGAATGTCGGCCGAATCGTCGGGCAGCTCCCATATCTGCACATCATCGGGCAACTTGCCGTCCGTGAAGGCGCGGAGCTCACATATCCAGCCGTCATCACAGTTTATCGAGAAGCTGTCAACCGGTTCGGGGAAGCTGACGAGCTCATGGAGGAAGCCGTTTTCCCCGCAGGAGAGTGTGCTCCTGCCGAAGGATATCGTATAGGCGCCGGGAAGATCGCGCCAGATTATATAAAGCTGTGTGACGGGCTGTGCCGTTTTGATCTCGGCGCTGCCGAAAATGGTCTGCCATGAGTAGATATTGCCGTCCGTAACGCGCGCGGTTGCGTCCCTCTCGGCGGTGACAAAGGAGAGCTCCTCTGTCAGCTCCTCTGCGCTGCCGGCTGAAGCCTGAGCAGGCACCGCAAGCACGAGAAGAAGCAAAGCGGACGATACCGCGGCAAGCAGGCGTTTGAGCTTCAAGCGTCATCATCCTTTGCCGTGTTGTTTGAGCTTATTATACAGTCCGCCTGCACGCTCTGTCAATGGCGGAAGAATGGGCGTTTTCGTCAAAATACAACTCAACAGCTCGCTCCGGAAAGGGAAAAATGATGTATGTGCCAAATTTGAAAACAGGGTTGATTTTTGAAGCATTCTCGTATATAATGCTCAAGGTACAAAAAGGTTTTTAAGTCCGGTACAGAGATGCCGGTAAGATCGCGTATATTCGGCAATGCTATATTGCCGCGTCCTTGTGTGTCTTGCCGGGTTACGGCAAGGCTTTTTCTTTTCTCGGGAGGGAAAAATATGAGGCTTAAGGCTCGCATAATGGACGAAGCCGCTTTGGGCAGAGCGCTCATGCGCATCTCCCATGAGATAACCGAAAAGAATCAGGGCGTTGACAACGTGGCCGTCGTGGGCATCAAGCGCAGAGGCGAGCCTATCGCCGAGCGCATAAGAGACAATATCCTGCGCATAGAGGGCGTTGAGATACCCTGCGGCAGCCTTGACATCAGCTATTACCGCGACGATCTTTCCGCCCTGACGGACGCTCCGCGAGTGAGCAGGCCCGAGCTTCCCTTTGACGTGACGGATAAGGACATCGTCCTTACGGATGACGTTATATTCACCGGTAGGACCGCCCGCGCAGCCATTGAGGCCGTCTTCTCCTGCGGCAGGCCGAAGACCATCCAGCTTGCCGTGCTTGTTGACAGAGGCCACAGAGAGCTGCCGATTAGACCCGATTATGTCGGCAAAAACATCCCCACCTCGCGCAGCGAGCTCGTTGAGGTACGCCTTCCCGAGTATGACGGGGAGACGGGCGTATTCCTGATGGACATGGGGCAATGACCCTTTTCCATATACACAGCTTTCATTAAATTTGTTCTGAAAGGTAAAAATGAAAATGAACGATCAGAAAATCAACGATGAAGCCATTTACGACGCGAGAACCTTAGGCAAGCCTAAGATGATCATTCTCGGTCTCCAGCACATGTTTGCAATGTTCGGTTCCACCGTCCTCGTTCCTATCCTGACCGGTCTGAGCGTTTCCGCAACGCTTCTGTTCGCAGGTCTTGCAACGCTGTTCATGCACCTCGTTACGAAGAGAAAGGTTCCCGTGTTCCTCGGATCCTCCTTCGCGTTCCTCGCAGGTTACTTTACCGTTGTCGCTAACGGAGCTGACCTCGGCCTGACTAAGGCCGAATCCCTCCCGTATGCATGCGTAGGCGTTGCGTGCGCAGGCCTGCTGTACCTCGTTCTTGCTCTTATCTGCAAGGTCTTCGGCTCCAAGAACGTTATGCGCTACTTCCCGCCCGTGGTTACCGGCCCTATCATCATCGCCATCGGCCTTATCCTTGCTCCCTCCGCGATCAATTCCTGCTCCACCAACTGGCCCATCGCTCTTGTTGCAATAGTCGTTATCATCGTCTGCAACATCTGGGGCAAGGGCA
>DCGN01000033.1:0-1744 GCA_002315275.1 Clostridiales bacterium UBA1777 | reverse complement strand
GTTGACTTTACCTCTGTCAGAGAAGCCGCATGGATCGGCCTCCCCGTTCTCAAGGAGAACACCGTGTTCTCTCTCATCGGCGCAGACAACTTTGACGCAGGCTTCCTCGTGTCCGCCATCATCATGATCATGCCTATCGCATTCGCGACCATGATGGAGCACGTCGGCGATATCTCCGCAATAGGCGGCACTATCGGCAAGAATCTGATCGAGGATCCCGGCCTCCACAGAACCCTTATCGGTGACGGTATCGGCACCTCCATCGCAGCTATCTTCGGCGCTCCCGCAAACACCACCTACGGCGAAAACACCGGCGTTCTCGTCCTCACGAAGGTCTATGACCCCCGCGTAGTCAGGCTCGCAGCCGTGTTCGCAGTCGCTCTCAGCTTCTGCCCCAAGTTCGCTGCGCTCATCACCGCAATGCCCACCGCGACCGTCGGCGGCGTTTCCATCGTCCTCTACGGTATGATCTCCGCTGTCGGCGTCCGCAATATGGTTGAGAACCACACCGATTTCCAGAAGAGCCGCAACGTTATCGTTGCCGCCGTCATCCTCGGCCTTGCACTCGGCATCAACTTCTCCGGTTCTCTCGGCGCAGACATCACCACCGCCGGCAACAACGCCACCGGTGCTATCGCCTTCATGATAGGCGATATGAAGATCGCTCTGTCCGGCCTTGCAGTTGCATCCATCATCGGCATAGTCCTCAACGCCGTCCTCCCCGGCGGCCGCACCGAGTATATGCCCAACGAAGAGAACTCCGGCTCTCTCGGCAAGTACTGATATCTGCCACGGCGCATCGGCGCTTGAATAAAAAGCAGGTCTTATACGTGCTTTGAACCGTATGAGACCTGCTGATTTTATATCTGCCGGAGGGCATAAAAAACGGAGCCGCGCATTAACAAGAAGCGCAGCTCCGTTTTATGTCTTAAATATTACTTGAAGAGACCCTTAATAGCAAGATAGAGGCCGCCCCAAAGAACGAGATTTGCTGCCCAATGCTCTGCCCAATCGATAAGAGTAAACATATTATTTTCTCCTTTATAATGTATTTTGTGTGTGTCCTCTTGACGGTTTTAAGTATAACCGAAGGGGTGACGATCTGTCAACAATTCTAATTGAATTCTTAGAAAAAAGTTGGGTTTTTCTAACTTTTCTAATAGAATTCTTAAAAAGTCGGAGAAAAAGGTTGCTTTTTTCACAATGTGCTTTACATAACGGCAGAGAGCTGCCGCGGCACGGTACGAAGAGGTACGGCGGGCAGCGCCGCTTAAAAATAACGGTATCCGATGTCCTTTTTGAAAAACAAAACAGGGCGCAGGAGAAATACTCCTGCGCCCTGAGGGCTTGTATTGAGGGATTATTCGTAGAGAGCCTTGAGCTTCATGAGGTGCTCGTAGCGCTCCTTGGCGTTGGCCTCGTTCTTCTCGAAGAGAACGGTTGCTCTTTCGGGGAACTCGCGGGTCAGACGGCTGTAGCGTGCCTCGTTCATCAGGAACTCCTGATAGCCGCCTGCGGGCTCCTTGCTGTCGAGCGTGAATGCGCTCTCGGCATCGGGGTTGAAGCGGAAGAGGTTCCAGTAGCCGCACTTGACAGCCTTGTCCATCTCAGCCTGGCAGTTGGTCATGCCGCCCTTGATGGAGTGCATCTCGCAGGGTGCATATGCGATGATGAGGGACGGACCCTTGTGAGCCTCTGCCTCGGCGATGGCCTTCATCGTCTGCATCTTGTTTGCGCCCATGGC
>DCGN01000114.1:1702-7178 GCA_002315275.1 Clostridiales bacterium UBA1777 | reverse complement strand
AGGAACACGTCCGGCTCATCCATAACAAGGAGCTCAGGTCTGCTCAGCATCTGGCGGATTATCTGCAGGAGCTTGTATTCTCCCCCGCTTACAGCCGACAGCGGCACCTCGGATATTTGCTCAAGCCCCGCCATTCTCAGCTGTCTGCCGATGTTCACCTCATGGTCATAGCCGTCTATCGCCATGTACTCATCCATGAGGCTTTGATAGTCCTCCATGGTTTTATCGCTGTCCTCCGCTGTCTCCATAGCCTCGCACAGCTCATCCATGCGCTTTTGCATCGCATCGAAATCCTCACAGAGATACCCGTATGCGCTTATTTCTCTGTTCTTCTCGCTGTCTACGAATTGGTTTACATAACCTACATGGTCTATCTTCTCTTTGAAGACCTTGCCTTTGAAAAGGAAATCCTCCGGATTCAGCAGCAGATCGATAAGCGTTGTCTTGCCTGATCCGTTGCTGCCTATAAGAGCGCAGTGCTGTCCTTCTTCTATTGTGAAAGAGGCGTTCTCATAAAGAGGTCTTCCCGCCATCGAGTATGTGAAATGTTCTGCTCGGAGCATTAAATATCCTCCCTCGTGCATTTTCTTCTGATACTATACCACTTTTTTTCTTTTTCGGCAATCAGATGTTATTGACTGCTGCAGTCATTATGTATATAATTTGTCTACGGATGGTGATGATATGAGCAAATACGACCCGCTGTGGAAATACGTTTCATGCAACGCCGCTGATAATAGCGTACTGTCATTTTCCGAAATTGAAGGCATTCTCGGCTTTGAAATAGATCATTCCTTTCTCTCCTTCAAGAAAGAGCTTCTGGATTACGGCTATAAGGTCGGCAAGATCTCGATGAAGGAGCAGACCGTCGCGTTTGAACGCCTCAGCTGATCACGCCGTTTCGGCTTGATTATAAATTTTTTAGGAGACGCTGTTTGACTAAGAACAACACCTTGGAGATAGTGGGCTGACAGGGAGGTCTGTGCATCATTATCCCGCACAAGCCTCCGTATTGCAGTCAACAATCATCAGGAGGAAAAATAATGATAAAAAATGACTACGTTATCCGTTTGGAAAGAAAAGAAGAGTACCGTGAGGTCGAGACTCTTGTAAGAGAAAGCTTTTGGAATGTCTACCGTCCCGGCTGCCTTGAGCACTATGTGCTGAATCAGCTGAGAGACGACCCCGATTTCATCCCTGAGCTTGATTTTGTCATTGAGAAGGACGGCCGCATTATCGGGCAGAATATGTTCATGCGCGCTGTCATCAGGTGCGATGACGGGACAGAGCTGCCTATAATGACCATGGGGCCGATATGCATCGCTCCTCAGCTCAAGCGTATGGGCTACGGCAAAGCGCTTCTGGATTATTCCCTCGAAAAGGCCCAAGAGCTCGGCTGCGGCGCACTCTGCTTTGAAGGCAACATTGATTTTTACGGCAAGAGCGGCTTTACCTATGCGCGCGAGTTCGGCATCCGATATTACGGTCTGCCCGAGGGTGAGGACGATTCGTTCTTCCTCTGCCGAGAGCTCATCCCCGGATATCTCTCCGGCATAACCGGAGAGTACGCCACGCCTCAGGGCTACTTTGTGGACGAAGCCGCCGCGGAAGAATTCGACGCGCTCTTCCCTCCGAAGCAAAAGCTGAAGCTTCCCGGACAGCTTTTCTGACCTGACAAATCAGCAAAAGGCTCTCCATCCCGGACTGTTTGGGATGGAGAGCCTTGTAATTATGTAAACTTACACCGTCTGCTTGCGCGGCAGATTGTCATACCACTTTTGGAGGAAGGGCTCGACAAGAGCGACAGCCTTCATATCCAGATTGAAAAAGTATATCGTGAACGTACCGACAAACAGGGCAAATATTGCGCCGAATACCCACGCAAGGATCTTTCCAACTTTTTTCATAACGTTCTCCTCTCTTATTAAAGAGCGTTGCCATCATCAGGCAGGGTTTCGATAGAGGGATCAAGCGGCTCCTCGCGCATAACGGTTCTCATGTATGCGCTGAACTGACCGCGGATCGCGTTTCTGGTGTAAACTCTCGGATCGCACAGATCGTGGCTGACCCAAACGAGGTTGATGCCACGCTCGCGGGCCTGCTCCTCGAACTGACCGTGCATACCGCACAGAGCCTTGCAGGACATATGCTCCCACATCATGACCATATCTGCGTTCATCTTCTCGCAGAACTCCCACAGCTCATCAACAAGCACCTTGTAGCCGCCGTGAGTACGGTTGCGCATGATCATGTTCTCATTGAGCCATGCCATATCGTAGTATGCCTGCTCGCGGTTCTCGGGAGTATCCTCTTCGGCGATCTCTCTGTCGATAACCATGGAGAGCATATCCGTGAGAGGGACAACGCCCCAGCACTGAACCATCCAGTAGAGCATATCTATGCAGTACTGCGGCTGAACGCCCCATACGATGCAACGGTGGCGGTATTCCTTGGCCATCATCGTCTTCTTCTCATAGCCCTGCATAACGAGCTTGTTGATCTTATCGTTGATAGGCGGGAAGTCAGCGCTGCGGCCGCAGTTGCCCATGTAGTTGGTATCATTGTAAAGAGAGAAGACAGCACCGACGAACTGAGGATAATTTGTGCTGTTTATCTCAAGCCACTGCATTCTGTCGCGCGTGGTCTGGTTGACGCGCTTTGCGCACTCGAAGTAGTGCTTCCAATCCCACTTCACGCCGAACTGGTCTTCAATGAAGTTGATGGCAGCCTTGATATCGTTTGCGGCGTATTCCTGAACATCCTCTTCCTTGTGGCGCATGGGAGCGACAAGCTGGAAGGTTGGGATGCCGTACTCTCTTTCGAGACGCTTTGCGATAACGCCGTTGCCGAGCAGAGAACCGTCGCACGTGGTGTTGACCTGAACGGCGCACTTGCCTAACACGGGGAAGTCATCGTCTATAGAAATACCGACCTCTGCTTCGGGCATCGGGCAGACATCGCCGGGAAGGCCGAACTGCTGAGCAATATCGAGGTAGTGCGTGGTGGAGTACTGGTTGAGAAGGTTTGCTGAGAACATAGTGGGAACCTCGCGGAGGATGGCCTTGACCGTCGGGAAGCCCATCATGAACGCTGTCATGGCATTCTCATCGCAGAGGACACAGTTCTGAGAATACTCTACATCGTTTCCTACCCTTCTGTCGCCTCTCATGCAGTTCTTGATGCTCTCTGCAACGTCATAAACGACAAAGTCCATAGCGGTATGGGTGATACGGAGGGGTTCATCGCGAAGGCCTATCGTGAACTTATCGAGCATGTGGGGAACGAACAGATAGTTGGACATCCATCTGTATCTGAACATGCCCTTGATGAAGCCCTTGCTCATCGTGCAGTTTACCATTATGGACCACAGATACAGCCAGCGGCCGTAATCATACATGGTGTCCTTAACGCCTCTCCATTCGCGGCGTTTGCGAACTCTGAGCTTTTCGCTGTAAAGAGCGCCGAGCTCTTTATCGCCCTTGCGGTCTTTGTTATTAAATACAGTAGCCATTATTTCAAGCCTCCCTGAATTCTCTTGATCTCAATGCTTTCGACAAACGCCTGAATACGCGTGCGCATCTGACCGACGGAGGAAGCGATGTTATACGGTCTGTCAACGGATAGGACGGGATAATTAAAGTCCTCTCTGAGCATGACGGAGGCGTTGAGTCTCTCATATGCCCAAGGATCGCAGAACTTGACCTGCTCGAAAATCAAACCGTCCGCCTTATATTCCTTGGCTATCTCATAGTCATACTGCTTTCTGCCGTAGACCTTTTCCATGTTCATCATACGGGGGCACTGGCCTCTGTAGGTGTAAGCACGGCAGACCTGCGTGAGAGCATCCTCTTCATCGTTGAGCTCGATGGGATCTCTTCCGGGGAGAGAGCCGAAGCAGAAGCGGTCAGCGCAGACATAAGCGCCGGATTCCTCAATGAGCTTAATAAAGCCGGGATCGTCACCCTCGGAGCCGACAACGGCAACACGGGCGCGCCAGGGCTTTTCATCGGGCTCACGGGTCTTCAGCTCTTCAAGGGTCTCCTTGAGCTTGTCTATCAGCAGATACTTGGGGCAGACATAGGTGCACAGAGTGATAACATGGAACTCATAACCGGTTATTCTGGGCTTATCTTCCTTGCGGAAGTCACCTATCGCGCGGATGAGGCGGCAGACCTCGTTGTACTGCGCAACAGCTTCGCGGATAGCGGCATCGGAAACATCAATGCCGTACTTTTCCTGCAAAGGCTTAAGGATGTGGTTGGTGCACTGAACCTTGAGGAGATTGACGCCGTTGTCATCAGCCTTGAGTGGTATCTCCATATACTGATGGAAGAAGTTCGGTTTGTCTTTTCCCATGGTGTGGAGCATTTCCATGTTCTCAACGCCGCGGTTCATCATCGTGCAGCCGTCGGGCGCGATGACGCAGTCTGCATAATTGAAGCCGCCCTCAATGGCTCGCTCCAAAAGAGCTCTGCTCGTCTCGCAGAGGAGGCTCGTCATGTAATATGTAGCTATATCCATGGAGCCGGTGTTCGGCGCATGAAGACGGACACCAAAGGCATTGCCAAGGTCCATCAAAGGCTCAGGAGTGTTTTCGCAAACATATGCGACACAGATCTTCCCTTCGCTCTGTGCCTTCTGAATTAGCTCGTTATTCGCCACCTGCAGGAGATTCTCGAAGTAATTCAGATACTTTAAATCTCTCATAGTATTCCCCTTCCTTTTTATATACGGAGCAAAATAATACTACGCTCAGTATGTTAATATTTTACCATTCATGTACATATCGGTCAACATCGTTTTACATCTTTGGTATTATTGTATATAAGTTCCTTGCATTTATGTATAAAATGTACACAACCATCGTCTATTTGTATGGACAAATAAGCGATGGTTGTAATATTGATTAATAATTTGAAATGTTGGGACTGTATTCTCACTTTTTGCAGTATTCTGCAAGCTTCGAACGGATAAGCTCATATCTCTGCCTTTTTTCTGCCGCGGAGAAATGCGCTTCGCGTTTCTGTAGCTCTCTGCCGTCATAGCATAGCTTCTCAGCCTCGCTGCCGAACTGCTCGCTTGTCAGGTCAAAGGCCACTTCGTTTACTATGTTGAAGCAATGCACCGACCCGTCCTCGAGCGGAATGCCTCTTACCTCTCCGCCGAAGATATCCTGAACCAGAAATGAGGTTATGCTGCATTGCCCGACTGTCTTGTTGTCCTCGCTCCACTCGCCTCTCAGCCGCGGCGCGCAGCTCTCAACGCACCAAATGTTGAGCATGGCTCTATACATGTCCTGCGGGGTGTGTATACCCGGGTAGGACGGATCATCGGCGTAAACGCCCTGCTTCTCTGCTCCGTAGTAGTTCAGTTTTCCGTCGCTCATCTGTTGTTCCTCCTCGGAAAATAATTCTTGAAGTCGTGATATTATTGTTGTATAATGTAAAAGCTTATCCGGGTGTAGCGCAGCTGGTAG
>DCGN01000114.1:343-1660 GCA_002315275.1 Clostridiales bacterium UBA1777 | reverse complement strand
GGTTCGAATCCCTTCACTCGGACCAAACATGAAAAGATGGGGCTTGACCCCGTCTTTTTGCGTTTATAGAGAAGGGATTCAAGCCCTTCTCCGCTCAAAGCATTACAGCTTCAGCAGCAGCGCTTCAAGGGCGTTCAGGTCATCGGCTATATAGTCCGCTCCGGCCTGCTCAAGCTCGCCGTCCGCGGCATAGCCGTATCTCACGCCGACGCACCTTATGCCCGCCCTGTGAGCGCCGAGAACATCCCACTTCGTGTCGCCTACGAGAACGCAGGATGACTCCGTGCAGCCGATATCCTCCATTGTCTGAATGACCACCTGCCACTTTGCAACATTGTTTTTTCCTATTACGCTGCCCCTTACGGAATCAAACAAGTCAAAAAGGCCGACGTCTTTTAGCAGCTTGACAGCCATGAACTCAGGCTTCGACGTGGCAACGCACAGCTTTTTCCCGTTTGCTTTTAAAGCTCCGATGAGCTCGCCTATGCCGTCAAACGGCTTGTACTCATTTATGCCGGCGGAAATATACCTCTCCTGAAAGTCAAGCAAAGCCTGCTTTGCGTGTTCCTCGTCCATGCCGTACTTCTCCATGAACATGTCAATGAGCGGCGGCCCCGCGAAGCAGCGGAGAGCCTCAAGCGCAGCATCTATCCCCTGCTTTTTCAGCGCGTACTGAGTGCATTTTGTTATGCCTTCAGCAGTGTCGAAAAGCGTACCGTCAAAATCGAAAAGAATCGTGTCTATCATATTTCCCTCTGAACAGCTGTTTTCCTAAGTATACCATCCGTTTTAATACCTGTAAACACAAGAACCGACTGCGAGCAGTCGGTTCTTGTAATATTTTAAGATTAATTATGCCTTGCCGTCGCAGCCGAGAACGTCAACGATCTTGTGCTTGACAACTTCCTTGATAGCGGCACGGGCGGGCTTGAGGTACTGGCGGGGGTCAAAATCTGCGGGGCAATCTGCAAAGTGCTTGCGGATGGTAGCGGTCATTGCAAGGCGAAGGTCAGAGTCGATATTGATCTTGCAAACTGCCATGGCAGCAGCCTTGCGAAGCTGCTCCTCGGGAATTCCGACAGCATCGGGCATCTTTCCGCCGTTCTCGTTGACCATCTTTACATACTCCTGAGGAACAGAGGAGGAACCGTGAAGAACGATTGGGAAACCGGGCAGACGGCGCTGGACTTCTTCAAGAATGTCGAAGCGGAGCGGAGGAGGAACGAGTACGCCCTTTTCGTTGCGGGTGCACTGCTCTGCCTTGAACTTGTATGCGCCGTGGCTCGTGCCGATAGCGATAGCAAGAGAGTCGCAGCC
>DCGN01000114.1:0-260 GCA_002315275.1 Clostridiales bacterium UBA1777 | reverse complement strand
GAGACCTTGACATCGTCCTCAACGCCGGCGAGAGTGCCGAGCTCAGCCTCAACGACGACGCCGCGAGCGTGAGCATACTCTACGACCTGCTTGGTGATGGCGATGTTTTCCTCGAAGGGCTTGGAGCTTGCGTCGATCATGACGGAAGTGAAGCCGTCATCAATGCAGCTCTTGCAGGTCTCGAAGCTGTCGTCGTGATCGAGGTGAAGGACGATCTGCGGATTCGCGCAGCCGAGCTCCTTGGCGTATTCGACCGCGCC
>DCGN01000072.1:7262-7406 GCA_002315275.1 Clostridiales bacterium UBA1777 | reverse complement strand
GGGGCTTCTTCCTTGCCGCAGGCACCGAGAGAGAATATCATAATAAGGGCTGCTGCGAGAGAAAGTGCGTTTTTAATTTTCATACTGTTTTCCGCCTAAGATTATCTTTTTACCTTCATTTTCTATTATTTTTGAATTGATATC
>DCGN01000072.1:7026-7151 GCA_002315275.1 Clostridiales bacterium UBA1777 | reverse complement strand
CTGTCGCCGAAATACATGGCCTGATTGAGGTCATGCAGAGAGGTGAGGATCGCAATATGCTTGCTGCGGGCGACCTTTTTTGCCTCCTCGATTATCAGATCCTCGTTTGCAATGTCGAGGTTGCC
>DCGN01000072.1:1398-6972 GCA_002315275.1 Clostridiales bacterium UBA1777 | reverse complement strand
CGGGCGATGGCCACCTTCTGCTTCTCGCCGCCGGAGAGCTTCTCGGCGTTGCGGTCGGCGAAGGCTTCAAGATGCATTTCCCCGATTATCTCGTCGACAACGTCGTAATCCTCCTTGCCGGCGTTCAGCCCGAAATAGCTGATGCGCCCCATGAGGATGGAATCGTATACTGTGAGCGAGCCGAAGTGGATATGCTGCGGCACGTAGGCGATGAGCCTTGCGCGGTCACGGCGGGGGAGCTTTGTGATATCCTGCCCGTCAAAAAGAATGCTGCCGGTTTTCGGCGGCTCGAGGCCGAGGATCGTTTTGAAGAGCGTGGTCTTGCCCGAACCGTTTTTGCCGAGCAGAACGCCGATCTCTCCGTCATTCAGCTCGAGGTCAACGCCGTTGAGTACGGCATGCCTGCCGTAGGAAAAGTGCAGATCGTTTATCTTCAGCATTTGCCGTGCTCCTCCCTCAAGAAGATTATTGCCACGAAGAACGGAGCGCCGAGAAGCGACGTTATTGCGCCGACAGGGAGAGCTGCGCCGCTGCCCATGCTGCGCGAGAGCGTGTCGGACAGCAGAAGCAATAGGCTTCCGCAAAGCGCGGATACGGGCAGGGTGAACCTGTGATCCTGACCGAGCAGTCTCTTCGTGATATGCGGGCAGATGATGCCGACAAAGCCGATGATCCCGAGGAAGGACACGCATACCGCCGTGATGACAGAGGCCATCAGCATGGAGGCGAAGCGGAGCATTTCAACATTTACGCCCATGCTCTTCGCGCTTGCGTCTCCGCTGAGGAGCACATTGTACTTCCATGACAGCACGGAGAACATTATGATGCCCGCGGCGACTGTGATGAGCATGATGAGATCGGTCTTGTAGGTGGCACGACCGAGATCGCCGAAGTTCCAGATAACAGCCGCGGAGATGCCGACATCGGTCGCATAGAACTGCAGGACGGTCGTAGCCGCGGTCCATACGGCGCCGATGGCGATGCCCGCGAGGACGACCACGTTCGGCGAGAACGAGCGCAGGCGGCACATGCCGAGGATCAGCAGGATGGATACCGCCGAGAATATAAACGCCATGACGGACGTTGCATACGGATTCGCGCCGACGGCGTAGTTGGCAACATTGTTGCCCGTGGACAGAAAGCCGCCCGAGAATGCGATTATCGAGAGGTTGGCGCCGAATACGGCGGCGTTCGACACGCCGAGCGTGGACGGCGATGCCATCGGGTTGCCGAGATTAGTCTGCATGATGAGGCCGGCAACAGACAGCCCCGCGCCCGCGATTATCGCCGCAAGCACGCGCGGAATACGGATATTCCATATGATGCGGACGTTGTTTGCGCTGCCGTTTTTCATGAGCGCCGCGAAAAAGTCAGCCGGGGTCATGTTGGACGAGCCGACGAAAAGGCACACAAACGCCATTATTATCACGGCGGCGAGCATAATATATGCCGTCGCCCTCTTTTTGCCGTGCATACGCAAGGCCGTGTCAGATCTCATTGCGTTCTCCTGAAACATGGATTTCGGGAGGGACTGCTACCCTCCTAATGGGGAGGTGCATCCGCACCGCGGCGCGGAATACACCGTTTATACCGGATCAAAATGACCCGCAAAAGAAAAAACACAGACCATACCCTCCCCAAAGAGATATGACCTGCTGTTGTTCAGTCGGTCAAAACTTGACGCTTTTTTTGATTTCTTCCGCTCTTACGGGCTGACTGTCGGCAACGTAGATGTGGATTTCGCCGAAGCCGAGCTCACGGATCATTCTGATCAAACGCTCTTCCTTTTCCGTCAAGCGGATATCTTCCTTCTGAGCCATAAGATCACCTCGTTTGCGTTAGTATAATACCATGATGATAATTCGCTCACAAGCCCCCAGGGGGGATGACAAATTGCACAAAAGTGAACCGCACTTTTTGTGCAATGCGACCTCAAAACAAAACATGCCTTTCGCATCGGTATAACGCGGCAGGCAGGTAAAAAACGCAGGGCAAAGCTTAATAACCTCAATGGTCGTCTGTTTTATAGAGAAGGGAGCGCTCTTCTCGACAACGTCAACGCAGTAAGAGAGCGTTTTTTTGAGAACCCCTCCGCAATTCACTTTTTTGGTAATATATCTTCTGTATGGAAGTCCATATAGGAGATATATTTTGATGTAGTTTGTTGATACTGTCACAATCCGACAGAAGAAGACACTTGTCCGCGAGAAAAATATAGATACCTTTACAATTGAATTCGTTAAATTAAAGTGGTATAGTATTCACAACAACAGAACATAGCCCGTTGATGCATCAGGAATGAAAAGACCGGATGCGGAGGGGACTCTGGAGAATCTCATTCGTGAGTGCCGAAGGTGTAAGGCGGGTGACCGCTGAATCTCTCAGGCCAAAGGACAGAGCAGGCATGGAAGGGTTTTGTGCCTGGTTTTCTTCGGAGCTGTCATTTTTGACAACTCTGTTTTTTTATTTCATGGAGGAAAAATCAAATGCAGGCACTGGAAAACTTTCTTTTACCTATCGTAAAAAACATCGACTATTATCTGTCGGACTATGTACTCGTCTTTCTGCTTATCGGCATGGGCGTTTGGTTCACAATTAAGACCAATTTCGTGCAGGTAAGAAACTTTAAGCCCGGTATCAAGCATGTTATTGAAAATGTGCGGCTCTTCGGCGGCAAGGAAAACGAAGGCCTGAGCTCCTTCCAGGCGTTGGCCACGGCGGTTGCCGCACAGATAGGCACGGGCAACATAGTCGGCGCATCGTTTGCGATCATTGCCGGCGGCCCCGGCGCTATCTTCTGGATGTGGGTCATAGCGTTCTTCGGCATGGCGACGATATACGCCGAGGCAACACTTGCTCTCGACACACGCGAGGTAGACGAAAACGGCAATATCAAGGGCGGTCCTGTCTTCTATATTAAAAAAGCGTTTAAGGGCAAGTTCGGCAGCTTCCTCGCAGGCTTCTTCTCTGTTGCAATCGTCGTCGCGCTCGGCTTCATCGGCTGCGCGGTTCAGTCCAACTCCATCGGCGCCACGATGCAGACGGCCTTCGGCATACCCACATGGGTGATGGGCATCGTCCTCGCGATTATTTGCACCGTTGTCTTCATAGGCAACGTTCAGCGCCTTGCATCTATCACGGAGAAAATAGTTCCCATCATGGCGGTGCTGTTCATAGCGGGCAGCATTATCGTCCTCGCGTGCAGGATAAAGTACATCCCCGCGACATTCGGCATGATCTTCAAATATGCCTTCCAGCCTCAGGCAATCATTGGCGGCGCGTTCGGTGCGGCATTAAAGAAGGCTGTCAGCATGGGCGCTCAGAGAGGCCTGTTCTCCAATGAAGCCGGTATGGGCTCCACGCCACATGCCCACGCTCTCGCAAACGTCAAGAAGCCCCACCATCAGGGCGTTGCCGCAATGATCGGTGTTTTCCTTGATACATTCGTTGTCCTCACGCTTAACGCACTCGTCATTATCTCTACGATGTACACTCCCGACGGACCTCTCGCCTCCGGCGTTATACCCGAGGGCATCACGAGCGCGAACCTTGCCCAGCTCGCCTTCGGCACGGTATTCGGCGAGAAGCTCGGCGCGATATTCGTTGCGGTATGCCTCCTGTTCTTTGCCCTGTCCACCGTTCTGAGCTGGAATCTCTTCGGCAAGATCAACGCAAACTACCTCTTCGGCAAAAAGAAGCCCGAACTGTGCACACTGATCTATTCGCTGATAGCGATACTTTTCGTGTTCTTCGGCACGGTGTCCTCGAACGATCTCGTCTGGGCGCTGCAGGACTTCTTTAACCACCTGCTCGTCCTCCCGAACGCTCTTGCGCTCGTTGCCCTGACCGGCACGGTAGTCGCCTTCTCCAAGAAGAAAAACTGATAAAAGAAGCCCCCGTCTATGTGAACGGGGGTTTCTGTCATCCGACGATAATATCGTTTTCATCCGTATAGTACATTATCGGAGCCATGCCGGACACGAGCAGCACCATATCGCCTATATCGGTTACGGCCCGCCCTGCGGTGTAGACGGGGGAGATGTCTATTTTGCCCGAGTATGCGCCGGAGAGAGCGCTGTCGGGGCGGATAGCTTCTATCCTTGCCTCAAGTGCCGAGCGTAGCGCGTCTCCGTCGGAAACATATCCGAGCTTTGTACCCTTTGCCGTCACGGAGTATAGCTTCTCCACTCCGGAAGACGAGAGCAGAAGCGCCTCAGACAGGGCATTGCGATCTCCGCAGGGGGAGGCAAAGGTCAGAGAGTATCTCAGCTCGGGAGCGGGCAGCGTGTTTTCGCGCAGCAATATCTCCTCGGCCGCGCTTTCGGCCACGGCAATACACGCCTTGACCTCGGCGGGGGAGTACAGCCCATCGAGCTCCTCGCCCTTCACGCTCACCTTGCACCCTATGCGCATGTTTGCCGCTACGGCCATGCAGAGTGCTACGCCTAAAACGATCAGCTTTTTCAAATAGTAACCACCTCATAGTTAACATAACAAATAGATGCGGCGGCTGTCAATGCCTTAGACAAAGGTTATAATAAGCTTACATAACATTTAATAAATCGACAGCTCTCGCAGCCTCCGCGGCAGATATCTCAAAGGCTGTCTTCTCAACGAGCCCCTCGTCTGTCATCTTCACATAGGTGCGGCTTTGAAGCCTGCCCGTCAGAACGATCTCGGTGCCGACGGTCCACTCGGCGGCCTCACGCGCCTTGAGTCCCCAACAGATGCACGGCAGATAGTCGCTCCTGCCGTAGCGGCGGTTCACGGCCACCATCATGTCGCAGATGTCACGCCCCATCGGAGTGGAGCGCAGATTCGGTGTCTTGCAGAGCGTGCCGCGCAGGGTGACAAGATTCATGTCCTCATCGTCGCAGAGAGAAAGCTCCTTCGCAAGCACTGTTATAACGAGCTTCGCTCCGTCTCCGCGCCTGTTATTAAACGAGCGGACTTCTCCCGCGGCGCGCAGTCTGTCGATCCGCCCGCTCTCAAGCAGCTCAAGCTGCTCGCGGCGTACTATTATATTTATCAGATCGCTGTTGCCGGAAAGACGCATCACCTCGAGCGGAAACGTGTAGAAATCCTGCCCGCGGCTCGAATGGGAATATGTAGGCGCGTCGGCAACGGTACCGCAGAGAAGGACGGAGTTGTTTTCAGTATTCATGTCCATATTCATGACCTGCCTTTTGCTTTGATAGTCAATCTTAGTGTAAAATAATCGTTGGCAATGGCAAAATAAAAAGAGGGGCGAAATACCCCTCTCATCCACGATGTGCTATACNNCATACATAGTCAATCTTATTCGGGCGCGGCACTTGAATATGACGGAGGATTAAGTTATAATTACAGCGCATCAACCGAAAGGAGAATAAACATGGAAATAAAAGATATACTTACAAAGTGCGACCATACTCTGCTGAGAGTTGACTGCACATCTTCCGAGATAAAAGAGCTCTGCGATCAGGCTGTCAAATATAACTGCGCAAGCGTATGTATCCCTCCCTGCCATGTCGCGGGAGCAAAGCGCTATGTCGGCGACAAGCTCACGCTCTGCACGGTGATCGGCTTCCCGAA
>DCGN01000072.1:0-1323 GCA_002315275.1 Clostridiales bacterium UBA1777 | reverse complement strand
GACATGGTCATCAATCTCTCCATGGTCAAGGACGGCTGCTGGGCTGATGTCAAGAAGGATATCGCCGCTGTGCGCGAGGCCACAAAGGGTCATATCCTCAAGGTCATCATTGAGTGCTGCCTTCTCACAGATGAGGAGAAGGTCAAGCTCTGCGAGATAGTTTCCGAATGCAAGGCGGACTTTATCAAGACCTCCACGGGCTTCTCTAAGGGCGGCGCAACGAGAGAGGACGTTGCTCTCATGCGCGCGAACTGCCCCGCAGAGGTTAAGGTCAAGGCGGCGGGAGGAATCTCCAGCCTGCAGGATGCGGAGGACTTTATAGCTCTCGGCGCCGACAGACTCGGCACGAGCCGCATCGTCAAGCTTGCCATCGCGATGGAAAAGGAAGAAGAGTAAAAGATTTTCCCCCTCGGGTAAGCCCGAGGGGGAAGCTTTTCAAACCTTGCTCAGTCGGTTTCGCAGAAGGGAGCAGAGAGCAGTGCCGGGAACGGAAAGAGCAAGCCACATCAGAGAAAATCTGAGACATATCTGCCCGAGAAGATTATACGGCAGATCGGAATAATCCCATACGCTCCATCCGAGCGAGAGATTTACGATGCACCCCGTGTAAAATTCCACCGTGACCGTTCCTGCAGCGCTGAGTATCCATTTGCGGACGAGCGGAATATCGAGCCTCGCGATAACATACATTATCAAGAAGCATATCCCGCCGCATATCGGCATTGTCCAATGCGTCCAGCCGCGCCACAGAAGCTCAAGCAGCCCGTATGCCATACCTCCGAGCGCGAAGACAACGGCTTTCTCCAAGCTCACCGCCCCCTCATTTCTGAAGTATTACCCGAAACCGATGAAAATATCCTTGAAAAATTCGAAAATAAAGCTTGACAACAGAGCGGGCACTGAGTATAATAACAAAGCTAAAACAAAGTAGGTGCGGCATCTCGCGTCCTCACCCGGCGGCAAAGGCCAGTTCGGGTCAATAAAGGCATTGTTTTTAACGGTGTTTTTATGTGCGTGGGTGCTGTGCGTCCACGTTCTTTTTATTTTTCGGCTATTAAAGCGGAGGTGTATTACAATCGCAAACACTGCTCATCAGATCAACGAAGAGATAACCGACAAGGAAGTGCGCCTTATTGGTGCTGAGGGCGAACAGCTCGGCATTATGTCCGCAGAAGAGGCTCTCGCAATAGCAACCGAGAACGATCTTGATCTGGTCAAGATAGCCCCGGGTTCCGTTCCTCCCGTCTGCAGAATAATGGACTACGGTAAGTTCCGCTTCGAGCAGACCAAGAAGGAAAAGGAAGCCAAGAAGAATCAGCATGT
>DCGN01000054.1:400-3522 GCA_002315275.1 Clostridiales bacterium UBA1777 | reverse complement strand
CGACCTCTCAGGCGCTTCGCGCCAGCTCCCCTTACGAAGGGGAGCCAACGGGGGAGCGACAACCTCGCAATCCGTACTCTTCTTACGATACGCAGAAGGATAACGAAAGGACGGGGGATGCGGATTGCCACGACAACGCTGCGGCGCTGTCTCGCAATGACAGCGCACTCGCCTCGCTCGCCCCTACAAGGCCGTATAACGCGCAAAACGCCGCCCCCGGGTGATCGGGAGCGGCGGAAGCATCGCGGCAAAGATGCCGCAAAGCGGATATTGATTTTTTACTTGGTGCCGAAGATACGGTCGCCCGCGTCGCCGAGACCGGGGACGATGTAGCAGCTCTCGTTGAGGTGATCGTCAAGAGCGGCGACGTAGATGTCGATATCGGGGTGATCCTTCTGGAGGCGGGCAACGCCCTCGGGAGCGCCGATGATGCTCATGATGCGGATATGCTTCACGCCGTCCTGCTTGAGGAAGGTGATAGCGGCGGATGCGGAGCCGCCCGTTGCGAGCATCGGGTCTACAACGATGACCTCGCGCTCTGCGATGTCAGCGGGCATCTTGTAGTAATACTTGACGGGCTCGTGGGTCTTGGGGTCACGGTAGAGGCCGATGTGAGCGACCTTTGCCGCGGGGATGAGGTTGACCATACCGTCAACCATGCCGAGGCCTGCGCGGAGAATGGGGACAACGGCGAGCTTCTTGCCTGCGAGGCGCTTGCATCTTGCAACTGCGACGGGGGTCTGTACCTCGACCTCCTCAACGGGGAGGTCGCGCGTGGCCTCGAAGCACATCAGCATTGCTATCTCGCTGACGAGTTCGCGGAATTCCTTGGAGCTTGTCTTCTCATCGCGGAGGATGGACAGCTTGTGCTGAATAAGAGGATGGTCGAAAATGTAAACTTTACCCATGGTCTGTATCTCCTTTTAAAAAATTATTCCTTATTCATTCTCTCCTGGCGCTCGCGCTCCGCCTGAGACAGCCTCAGATAAACGGGGAGCAGATCGTCAGCGGTGCCGGGGGTCTTGCCGAGCGCGGCCATAGCCACGCCCCACGCGCTCTGCCATACGAGGTTTTCGGGAGCGACGCGGCAGGGGACAGAGCTTTCGCGAAGGTATTTCTCGGTGATCCCGGCGCCGTCCCCCACGAGGAAGGCCTCGCGGCCGAGAGCCCTGAGCTCTTCGCCGAGCTCGGAGAGGGATATCGCCCTGTCCTTCGTCAGGCGGACGGGCTTGCCGTCAGCTATCTCGAACAGCGCGTTGTACACCTGCGAGCGCCTCGCGTCCATCACCGGGCAGATGAGCCCGCCCGCGGCGACACCTTGCCATGCCATGGCCTCGAGAGTTGACACGCCGATGCACGGGCACTCGAGCGCCCATGCCAGACCCTTCACCGTGGAAACGCCTATGCGTATCCCCGTGAACGACCCCGGTCCGTGAGCCACGGCGATGAGGCCGACATCCTTGAGCGTGAGCTCGGCGTTTTTGAGCATATCCTCCGCCATCGGGAGGAGCGTGCGGCTGTGCGTGAGCGCGCTGCACTGGGTGTATTGGCTGATGAGCCTTTCGCCGTCGCACAGGGCAACGGACGCGGCCTTGGCAGAGGATTCAAAAGCAAGCGTGAGCATATCCTTCAGGCCTCCTCTATGGTTATCTTTCTGTCGGCAGGGCCGAGCTTGTCTATCGTGACCCTTATCTCGTCTCCGAAGAAGGCGTCCTCAACGTTCTCGCTCCATTCGACTGCGCAGACGGCGCCGCGGCTGATATAGTCCTCCCAGCCGATGTCAAACAGCTCGTCGGCGCTTGAGAGGCGGTACATATCGAAGTGGATGAGCTCGCGGTTCTTGCCGGTGTACTCGTTGACTATCGTGAACGTCGGGGAGGAGACGCGGCAGTCAAGCCCCATGCCGCGCGCCATGCCGCGGACGAAGGCCGTCTTCCCCGCGCCGAGGTCGCCGTACATCGCGATGACGGTGCCGCCGGGGAGCTTCGCGGCAAACTCCGCGCCTATATTCTCGGTGTCATTCTCGCTGTGAGATATAAACTCCTGCATGATAAGCCTTTCTTTCGCCTGCGGTTTTCGCTCGCCGCAGTAGCCCTTTTTATCATTTCATTTTATTATATCACTCTTAATACCGTTGCGTAAAGAGAAATTATGTGATAAAATAACATTTTGTAAGAAGGCCGGATCGGCTGAGACGTAAAATTCCCTTAAAACAAGGATAAAGATATGTTAATAAAGCTCGGAAAAAAACTTATAAAGGCGTTCTTTCAGCGGGGCGATCTGTTCCTGCTCGCGGTGTGCCTCATCTGCTCGTGCATCAGCGTCTACGCCGTCCACCTCGCGACGACGGGTATGGTCGCCGGCGGTGTGACGAGCGTTAACCCCACGAAGTGCGTCATCGTGCAGACGTTTTCGGTCTGCATCGGCATCGTCGCCTACATGATCTTCACCGTTATTGACGGTGACATTCTCGGCAGGCAGTGGCGCATCCTCTGCGTGCTGAACGTGCTTCTGATGGTCGCGCTCGTTATCTTCGGCTCGGCTGACGATACGGGCAACAAGAGCTGGATACGCTTCGCCGGCATCGGCATTCAGCCGTCCGAAATAGTCAAGATCCTGTATATCATCATCTCCGCCAAGCAGATGACGGATCTGAAGGAGCGGGGCAACATAAACTCCTTCATGTCGATCATTCAGATGGCGGGTCACTTCGTCATCGTGTTCGGCATGATAGTCGTCGTCTCGTCCGACCTCGGCTCCGCCACGATACTGATGTTCATCTTCCTGCTGATGCTGTTCGCGCTGGGTGTCAAGCTCTATTGGTTCGCGATAGGCGGCGCGGCGGTCGCGGCGGCGGTGCCGCTATTGTGGAACTACTTCCTCAAGGACTATCAGAAGCAGAGGATACTCGCGCCGTACGATTCGAGCATCGACCCCACGGGCTGGGGCATAAGCTGGCAGACAACGCAGAGCAAGATAACCCTCGCCTCCGGCAGGCTCTCCGGAGTTGACGCGGAGCATACCGCCTCCGTCTTCACCGGCAAGCATACGGACTTTATCTTCGCCTGCATCGGCGAAAACTTCGGCATGATCGGCTGCATAATCGTCATCATCCTGCTCGT
>DCGN01000054.1:0-325 GCA_002315275.1 Clostridiales bacterium UBA1777 | reverse complement strand
GTCGCCGGCGCGATCACGTTCCAGACGTTTATCAACATCGGCATGTGCATCGGCATCTCGCCCGTTATCGGCATCACGCTGCCGTTCTTCAGCTACGGAGGCTCGTCGATGGTCACGCTGTTCTCGGCGATGGGGCTTGTCTCGGGTGTCAAGTATAAAGCGAAGCCCGGGCAGTACTCCGTGTCGATATATAAGTAAGCTAAAGCGGCTTTCCGAAAGGAAGGCCGCTTTTCAGTGTGGAGTTGATAATGCATAATGCATAATTCATAATTCATAATTGAGCGCCGTAGGGACGAGCGAAGCGAGTCCGCCGTACCTCAAGCCT
>DCGN01000010.1 GCA_002315275.1 Clostridiales bacterium UBA1777 | reverse complement strand
TTTTCGCGCATCTTGCCTGCGGCCGCTTCAAGGCTTTCGCCGCGGGTGAATGCACCGATATGATCGGCAGAATACAGCACGGTGTCATTGCCGTTGTGTTCCCGGACACACCTCATGATATTACCTCCGTTTTGCTTAAAAAAGCGACATCTGACCGCGCTTCTCGGGATATGCGTTCAGATATTCAAAGACCGCGTTAGGATCATACATGATGCCGTTATCCGAACAGACGCGCTTAAATTCATCCGTGAGCACCCGGCTGTTAGGACTGGGGAGCTCATATGCGCTGCCGAAGGCGCGGATGTATTTCTCTTTAATTCCCGGGAAATACTTATCAAGCGCGGCGTAGTAGTATTCTCTGTCACCGTCACGGAGCGTGAGCCCCATCCCGAAGCATACAATACCCTTGACGTCAGCCTCAACGCAGTAACCGAGAATGCCGCGCAGATTATCAGCGGAATCGTTTATAAACGGCAGAATGGGTGCCAGCCAAACAACTGTAGGGATGCCCTCGTCTCTAAGGCGTAGAAGAGCATCAAAGCGCTCTCTTGTGGTGGATACGTTCGGCTCGATTATTCTGCAAAGTGCCTCGTCATAGGTGGTCAGCGTCATCTGCACGACTGCTTTTGACTTGCGGTTTATGGACTTCAGCAGGTCGATATCGCGCAGTACACGCGCCGATTTCGTCAGCACCGTCACGCCGAACTCATATCTGTCGATTATCTCAAGACATTTTCGCGTGAGGCGAAGCTTTTCCTCAGCGTGCAAATACGGGTCGCACATGGAACCTGTGCCTATCATGCATTTGTGCCGCTTTGCCTTGAGCGCGGCCTCAAGCAGCTCAGGCGCGTTCTGCTTGACCTCAATATCCTCAAACGCATGGTCAAAGCTGTAGCAGGTGCTTCTGCTGTCGCAGTAGATGCACCCGTGTGAGCAGCCGCGGTATATGTTCATACCGTTGTTCTGCGATAGTATTCCTTTTGCGTTGACAAAATGCATTATGCCTTCTCCGCTGTTGAAAGATAAAAAAATACTAATATAAAAGCATTTTATTGTCAATAGACTGTTCCTATCGGATGAACGGCCATAACTTGAGGTTGCCTTTTTGAATGCAATGATTTAAAATGATACTATCCAATATATAGGGAGAGGACAGCTATGAAGAAAATACTTATTGTAGTTGATATGCAGAACGACTTTGTGGACGGCACGCTCGGCACAAAGGAAGCAGTCGAGATTGTTCCGAACGTTGCGAGGAAAATAAGAGAGTTTGACGGTGACGAGATATTCGTTACCTATGATACGCACTTTGAAAATTATCTTGATACTCTCGAGGGAAAGAAGCTCCCTGTCATCCATTGTATAGAGGGCTCGCGCGGCCATGAGCTGCACGAAGAGGTCAAGAACGCTTTGGCGGGGAGAAGCTATCACGATGTTATCAAGGCCGGCTTCGGCAGCTTCAGCATCACGCGCAGTTTGAAGGATCGCTTCCCCGGCGAGGAGATGGAATTCGAGATGGTAGGTCTTTGCACGGACGTGTGCGTGGTATCCAACGCCATGATCATTCGCGCAGGATATCCGAACGCCAGAATAACCGTTTATGCTTCGTGCTGCGCGGGGATAACTCCGGAGAGCCACAGAGCCGCGCTGACAACGATGCAGTGCTGTCAGATAGACATAGCGGAGTAATAATTTTATGAATGACAAAGCCGCACGGAGCATGAACCGTGCGGCTTTGCCATTTATGGTCTGTTTTTCGGAATGCGCATCAGATAGTGCTCTTCGTCTTCACCGGCTTTGTAAGCTCCGTTTTTCAGCATGACCTTCAGAGAGGCGGGATTGTCCTTCTGAACGCGGAGATATATCTCATCCTCTGCGACCAACTCATTGGCAATTTCAAGAACAAGCCTCAGACCCGCGGCTCCGTAGCCTTTCCCGCGGTGCTCTCTGCGTATGCTGTAGCCGATATGACCCGCACCGTTTATTAGCGGTTCCGACAGATAGTGCCGCAGGCGGAACTCGCCCACTATTGTGCCGCCGTCCCAAAGATAATAGTAAGTCTGCGGAACAAACCAATCGGGCATACCGACAGGGTGCTCGTACGAGAGCATTTTCGGAAGGACTCTTCCGAGATAGTCGTCATACGTCACGCCGTGATATACATTCGTCAGCCCGTTCTCATTTTCGGGCAGGGAGGAGGTGTACTCCCATTGAGCATATGAATCTTGAATATTCAGCTTACGAAGCTCCATGGCAATGATCTTCCTTACTTTATCCGGCTCCTGTTGCGAGGGAAAACAGATATGTTCCGTTTAAAAGAATTCGAGCAATTATTCAGCTGTTTCTATAAGGGCAGCATATCCGTCTCCTCAAGGGATAAGCAGTCGGGGATATCTTTCATAAAAAGCATTTCGCAGAAAGCGGAGTGGATCATTTGCAGAAATCTGTGATTATATCGAGACATCTCTGCTGTTCGCTGATGGGAAAAACAGCATAAACATGCCAAAGACCGATACCCTTGACCAGGGTTGCATTTATTCCGGCCTCACACATTTTATCGTAGAGCTTTAAATCATCTGCGCATAGAAGATCGCAATCTCCGACAAACATAAGCGTATCGGGAAAATCCTTATAGTCGCCGAAAAGCGGGCTGATTTGAGGAAGCGTAAGGTCTGCATCCTTTGCCCAAAGCTTTGCGCATTCTATCAATTCCACCTTGGAAAGCATTCCGTCTCTGGGCTGATATTCGTCTATTTCGCTGTTTTCAAAGCTGAGGTCGGCGGCAGGAGCCATAACGACAACTTTTTCGGGAAGCTCTGCCCCACTGTCCTTCAGGCTTAAAACAAAGCCGAGGGTTATGGTTCCGCCGGCGGAATCGCCCATGATGATGATCGGTTTATCTTGCTTCAACAGCTCGTCATAGACCTGCCGGATCATCTGATAAGTCTGCGAATAATCTGCCTCCGGCGCAAGGGGATAAATAGGCATATACACTTTTGCACCCAATGAATCCACGAGCTTATCGCAGAAATCAGTATGCTGTTCGGTGATTTCCCAGACCCATGCGCCTCCGTGAATGTACAGAACGTTCATGTCCTGCGTCTTACCGGAAAGGACGTAAACATCGCCGTAATCAAATGACTCTTTTTCAAGATTATTTGTTGTTTCCGCTTCGGGAAAAGCCTGCTCCGTGCGGGCGTTCAGATAAGGCAGGTATACTTCTTCAAAGGTTGCTATTATCTCGTCGTCGGACTTGCCCAAATACCCGTATCTCTCATAAAATGCATCGCGGAATGCAGCGGTTTCTTCAGATGCGCTTATTTCGATCGTTGTCTGAACGGGGGCCTTTGCGCAGGCCGAAAAGCTAAGAACAGAGACTGCGGCCAACAGTAATGCAAATAGTTTTTTCATAGTGCCTCTCCTATATAATAATTTATCTCTCATTTGATTGCTGCTGTTTTAAATCATTTCCGTGACATCAACACCACCGTCTCGACATGGCTCGTATACGGGAACATGTCAACGGGCTGGATGGCGGTGACCTTGTAGCCGCGGGTGAGAAGCTTCACATCGCGGGCAAGCGTGGTCGGGTCGCAGGAAATGTAGACGATCTTCTTCGGCTTGAGCTTCAGAAGCGAGGAGATGAACCTTTCATCGCTTCCGGAGCGAGGGGGATCCATAAATACAACGTCAACGCTGTGTCTGTCCGAAGCCATCTTCTCCATATATTCGCCTGCGTCAGCGCAGGTGAACCAGCAGTTTTTGATGCCGTTCAGCTTAGCGTTGAAGATGGCATCGGTCACGGCGGCCTTGTTGACCTCAACGCCGATGACCTGCTTCGCTTTCGAAGAAGCCGTAATGCCGATAGTTCCGGTGCCGCAGTACGCGTCAAGCACGGTCTCATTTCCGCTTAGGTCGGCAAGCTCAACGGCCTTTGAGTACAGCTTTTCCGTCTGAACGGGGTTTACCTGATAGAACGAGCTCGGAGATATGCGGAAGCGGTTGCCGCAGATAGTGTCCTCAATAGTGCCGCTGCCGAAGATCACCTTGTCGCGGCTGCCGAGAACTACGGGGCCGAAACGGTCGTTGATGTTCAGCACTACGGTTTTTATCTCGGGGTGCATGGCCGTGAGCTTGGCGAGAAACGGCTTCTGAAGCTTGAAAATAGGGGATACTGCCACGAGAACGACCATTATTTCACCCGTGAAGCGCCCCTTGCGCACAAGAATATGGCGAAGCCAGCCCGTGCCGTTTCTCTCATCAAAGGCGAGTATCTTGAACTCGGGCAGCATCGCGCGTATGTCGCAGATGACCTTGTCAGCCTCTGCATCCTCAATGAGGCAATGGTCAACCGGAAGAACAGCGTGGCTGTTCGGCTTGTATACGCCGGAAATTATCTTGTGCCTTGCGTCAAGCGCAAGCGCGGCATGAACCTTGCAGCGGTAGTGAAGCGGCTCGTCCATGCCGATAATATGCTCGACCTTGCCGAAGCCGCCGAGCAGCTCATTGAGCTTCTTATCCTTCAGAGAAAGCTGGCTTTCGTAGCTCATATCAAGATACTGACAGCCGCCGCATTTTTTGAAGTGCGGGCAGGTCAGAAATTCGTTGTTCATTGCGTCGCTCCTTGTGGTTTGTTTTTACAATAATATCATATATTCATCTGTTTGAAAAGCACGGGAGATATGATATAATTTAAAAAAATAATACGGAGACAGCAATGGAAATAATCTATTCTGACAATGATATAGCCGTGTGCATCAAGCCGGCGGGAGTATTGAGCACAGATGAACCGGGCGGGCTGCCGGAGCTGCTGCGGCAGGAGTTCGGCACGGACAATTTCAGAACGGTTCACCGACTCGACAGAGTTGTCAGCGGGCTGACGGTCGTGGCAAGAAACGCAAAGTCCGCATCCGAGCTTTCGAGACAGATAAGAGACGGAGAGTTTGACAAGGAGTATCTCGCGGTGATACACGGCGCTGCGGAGGAGCGCGGCGAACTGCGAGATCTGCTGAGGCGGGATAAGCAGGAGAGAAAGACCTACGTTGCCGATGCACCCGCAAAGGATGTGCAGGAAGCGATACTTGAGTATGAGACTGTCTCTCGTAGGGATGGCTTGAGCATGGTGCGGATTAAGCTCATAACAGGCAGAACGCATCAGATCCGCTGTCAGTTTTCCTCGCGCGGGCTGCCGCTCGTGGGTGACAGAAAGTACAGCCTTAATGAGGACGGATGCGATATTGCCCTATGGTCGCACAGCTTGAGCTTTACCCACCCGAAAAACGGTCAGCAGATGCACTTTGAACAAGCCCCTCCGGATAGATGGCCGTGGAATATATTCTGAAAAAATGCAGCCTGCAAACGGGCTGCATTTTGCCGCATATTTATTGATAAACCGCATAAACGGTTTACATAATATAATAACATATACTTGAAATAATACTGCCGAAGTGGTATATTGGATTTATAATAGGAAAGGAGCGGTTATAATGGATGTTGAACTCAGCCGCGATATAGATAAGTTTATTGAGGAGAATAAAGACAGCCTTATTGCAGATATTGCGGAGCTTGTTAAGATAAACAGCGTGAGCGAATATAACGAGGGCGGAAAGCCCTGCGGTACGAAGCCCGCTCTCGCACTTGATAAAGCGCTTGAAATTGCAGAGAGGATGGGCCTTTCCACGAGAAACTGCGAGGATATGATAGGCTATGCTCAGCTCGGAGAGGGCGGAGTTGACTGTGACAGATACCTCGCGACCATAACTCATCTCGATATAGTCCCCGCTGTCGGCTGGCCCGAGGATCCGTTCACACTCAGAGAGAAGGACGGTTATCTCATCGGCCGCGGTGTCATGGATGATAAGGGGCCGTCTGTTGTCTGCCTGTATACGCTCAAGTATTTCAAGGACAGAAACATCAAGCTCAGGTATCCCGTCAGAGCCCTTCTCGGAATCGACGAGGAGGTCGGCATGAAGGACGTGCATCACTATCTCGATAATTACCCCGCGCCGCTTTTCTGCTTTAGCCCCGATGCGGATTTCCCGCTTTGCAACGGCGAAAAGGGCATATGCCACGGCAGGATAGTTGAAAATATCAAGAGCGAGAATATAATAGAGATAAGCGGCGGCGTTGTTTCCAACGCGATCGCGGACTCTGCCGAGGCACTCGTCAAGTCCGAAAAACTCGAAAACGCAGAGCGCATTGAAGTATCCGAAGAAGGTGAGTACTGGCGCGTTAAGGCAACAGGCATCGGCGGGCACGCTTCGCTTCCCGAGGGCACCGTGAATGCCATCGGCGTTCTTGTTGATTATCTGCTCGCGAACAATGTCCCCTCTGCGGCAGAGAGGCCTTATTACGAGCTTCTCGCAAAGCTTCACGCTGCGTCCGACGGCAGCGTTATCGGCGTAGATGCAAAGGATGACCACTTTAAGCCTCTCACGATCATCGGCGGAACGATCGGCATGGAGGACGGAAAGGTCTGGCAGACCTTTGACAGCCGCTATCCCACCTCTACAAACGGCGAGAAGATATGGGGCACTATCGCCGCGCAGGCAGGCGATGCCGCGACCGTTATCCCCGGCACGAATAAGCCCCCCTTCTATATGAGCACGGATAAGCCCGAGGTCCGGGCCTGCATCAAGGCTTACAATGATGTCACGGGCGAAAACCGCGAACCCTATACGATAGGCGGCGGCACTTACGCGAGAATGTTCCCCAATGCTGTTTCCTTCGGCCCCGAGCACCCCGAACGCCCGATGCCGGACTTCTGCGGCCCCATACACGGCGTAAACGAGGCAACGGCGACGGCTTGGCTCCTTGAGGCGTTGAAGGTGTATATCGTTGCACTGACAAGCCTCGAAAAGCTCGACTTTTGACAGCTTTTTGGACACAGATTAACATTTTTTTAAACTATTCCGATGCCGTGTGCTGTATAATGATTCTCAATCGAAAATACGATTTTGAAGGGAATTGGGCATAATGAGTAAAAGAGCACTTATTGTTGAAGACGATAAAAATATCGCGGAGCTTCTCCGCCTCTATCTCGGCAAGGACGGCTTTGAAACCATGATAGCCGCTGACGGTGG
>DCGN01000070.1 GCA_002315275.1 Clostridiales bacterium UBA1777 | reverse complement strand
CCCGTGCCTTTCCCGAGGCTTATATGCGGCTTTCTTGTGCCGTGAAAATCGCTTCCGCCCGTGCGGCAGAGGCGATATTCTTTTGCCAGCGCCTCAAGATAATCGGACTGTTCCTTCGTGTACCCGGAATAGCGGCACTCAATGCCCTGAAGACCATGGTCGATACAGTGCTCGATGAGATCGCGCAGCTCCGCGTCATCCTTTTTATACTGGAACGGGTGTGCCAATACGGGCTTACCGCCGGAACTCGCTATCATCTCGACCGATTCCTCAATGGTGAAGAAGTGGCGGTTTACGAAGTATTTGCAGCCCTTGCCGACGTATTGCTTAAAGCCGTCCGCGATGCTGGACACGTAACCCAGCTCCATGAGAAGCTGTGCAAAGTGCGGTCTGCCGAGGACGGAGCCGAAGCGGCGTTCCATCTCTTCGTAGTCGGCGGGAATACCGTCAGAGCGCATCAGCTCGCAGACCTTGCGGTTGCGCTCCTCTCTGTCCCTGACTATCCAATCGAGTCCCGCTGCGATGGCGGGAGAATTAAAGTCACAGTAGAAGCCGAGGATGTGGACCGCAACGCCGTATTTGGTGCTTATCTCAACTCCGGGGACTACATCAATACCCTTGGCTTTCCCGTAGCTCATTGCGCTGTTGACGGAGCGGGCATTGTCGTGGTCGGTTATGGCAACAGCCGAAAGACCTATATTAACGGCCTGATCTATCACCTCCTCGGGAGAGCAGCTTCCGTCGGAGGCGTTTGTGTGTACGTGCAGATCAACAGTTTTCATTCGCGTACCCTCTTCATAAAGCTCTCGCAGGAGGCGTAGATGCTCTCAGGAGCTTCGCCGATGAAAAATTCTCCGTTTTCGTACAGCACGCGGCCGTTGACCATTGTGAGCCTAACGTTTTCTTTTGAACCGGAAAGAACTATGTTCTTGCTGAGGTTGTTCAAGGGCCTCATATTCGGTCTGCTGAGGTCTATCACGATAAGGTCAGCCTTCTTTCCGACGGCAATATCATCGCAGTCATCAAGCCCCATTGCACGCGCTCCGCCGCAGCATGCCATTTCAAGCACGCTGTCTGCATTGCAGGCAGAGGCGTTTTCGGTGAAATACTTCTGAAGCGCGGTCACGAGATACATCTCGCGGAACATATCGAGCGCGTTGTTGCTTGCCGCGCCGTCGGTTCCGATGGCGAGAGGAACTCCGGCCCTTGCGAGACGGGTGATCGGAGCGATGCCGCTTGCAAGCTTCAGGTTTGAAGCGGGATTTGTAATTGCCCAAAGCTTTTTGGATGCAAAGAGCTCAACGTCCTCGTCACTCATCCATACACAGTGGAATCCGCCGCCTCCGAAGCGGAAGAAGCCTATGCTGTCGAGCAGCATAGGGGGTGTCATTCCGTAGCGGTCGATACAGCCGTCTACCTCGCCCTTCGTTTCGGAAATATGAGCATAGCACGGAGCCTTGTATTTGCTCGCAAGAGACACCATGTACTCCATCCTCTCCATTGAGGTGGTATATTCGGCATGGATGCCGAGTTGATGGGAAACAAGCTCGTGGAGGTTGTTGAATTTTAAATATTCGCGCTCAATATTCGTGATGTCGCGGTCAAAGTTGTTCATGCCTGAGCAGATGACCGTGCGGAAGCCCGCATCAATATTTGCCTTGGCATAGGAATCGTTTTTGAGATACATATCAAAGCTTGCGGTGATGCCGCTCGTGAGATATTCCATGATCCCGAGCCTTGTGAAATCATAAATGGCCTGATCGGTCATTTTTGCCTCGTTGGGATAGACCTTTTTATACAGCCAGTCGATAAGAGGCATGTCATCCGAAAGAGAGCGCAGGAAGGTCATCGCAGTATGCGTGTGAGCATCCTTGAAGCCTGGCATGAGTATATCGCCCTTGAGGTCTATCTGCCTTTCAAAGGCGGGACGGTCATCCTTATAAGGACCGACATAGGCTATGCTGTTTCCGTCCGTCCATACCTCGTCAGCGGTTATGTTTATTCCGCCGGAGAAGGTGAGCACCTTCCCGTTATAAAATCTTATCATCAGTGATAATTCCTTATCTGTCTGTTTATATCCTGCCGCACATTACATCGTGAGCGGCGAGCTCGGCGCTGTCATCAAGCGGCTCGAGGTCTGCCTTGCCGTACTTGCGCTCGAGGGCGGAGAGAAGAATAATATCGCAAAGCCCGGGATTTTTCGGAAGCAGGGGACCGTGACTGTAGGTGCCGAACAGATTCCTGTAGCGTACGCCCTCGGTACCGTCCTCGCCGTTGTTTCCGTAACCGGCGAGAACGCGGCCGAGTGGACTGACACCCTCACCGAGATAAGTCTTGCCGCTATGGTTTTCAAAGCCCACAACGGTGCTTCCTCCGGAGACTTCCTCGCATTTAAACTTGTAGTTGCCGATCATGCGTATATCGGAACCGACTGTGTAATAGTTTACGGCGCCGATAAAGTCGCAGCGAACACCCTCGTGAGTCTGGTAGTAGTTGCCCATCATCTGATATCCGCCGCAGATTGTGAGGAAGGTCTTGCCGTCTTCGATAGCGGCCTTGACTGACGCGTCCTTGCCCTTGTGCAGGTCGTTGAGCAGCACCTCCTGCTCAAAATCCTGACCGCCTCCGATAAAGAAAAGGTCAAAGCCCGCAAGAGAGCTATCGGAACCGATAGGCATTTTCGTAACTGAAACATCTATCCCGCGCCACTCGAGACGTTTTTTCATGCAAATGATATTGCCGCCGTCACCGTAGAGGTTGAGAACATCGGGATACATATGGCATATCTTTAATTCCATTTTATCAACCCTCCCAGAAATCGGTGCCGCCGCAGTGCTTTACGATCACCTGGCGCAGCTCAAGCATTGCGGTATAAGTGGGCATAATGTAAACGGGCTTATCCTGCTCGGATATCCACTTGACGAGCTTATCGTAATCCTGCTCTACAGAGATGTTTTCGTCGGGGATCCCGGCGTATTTGAGGCGCACGCGCATATCCTGTGCACGTTCACCTGATGCAACAAGCGTTTTTAGCTTCATGCTGCTTGCGGACAGCCGTTCAAACGCAGCGTCCCATATCCATGAAATGTCCGTTCCGTCTGCACTGTGGGAATTGAGGCAGCATATGAGTATAAAGTCATTTTTGATGTTCTCGAGAAATTCAAGCACCTGATTGCAGCCTGCGGGGTTTTTAACGAGCATCATGAGGGTGCCGCATTTTCCGAGAGAGTCAAACTGCTCCATTCTGCCGAAGCCGCATTTGAAAGCGCCGAGAGCTTCGATGGCGGTATCCGTGCCGAGCCCCATCTCCGTGACAGCGGCAACGGTGCCGATGGCATTATAGACGTTGTAGAGCGCGGGAAGATTGACCTTGGCAAGCTTTTTCTCGCCGTTTATGCTTATAACTATGCTCGTTCCGTTGGCCTGCTGCTCGAGAACGTCCGTAACCGCGTAGTCGGTCTTGCGGCGTGAGTAGCCGCACTTCGGGCATCTGAAGCCGCCGAGGTGGCCGTAGACTATGTAATCGTAATCGTATTCTGCCTTGCA
>DCGN01000124.1:7321-10461 GCA_002315275.1 Clostridiales bacterium UBA1777 | reverse complement strand
AAGATTATCCCGCCGTACTTCACCGCTGTCAAGCCTCCTTCCTTTTATTATGTGTTCTCTTTATTTATTACCGTCTAATATACAGATATAGCTTAACAGAAGCACCCTATTATTTCAAGAAACAATTCGGTGACAATTATGTGATTTTAGTTGCATTCCCATATAGCTGCTGTTTCGGTTTTATTTATGCTCCTTAAACCACGCGTCTATCTCGTCTATAACCCGCTCACTCTCCGGATAGTCCGGCAGCAGAACGGGGAATGCATGGATGAGCTTTTTATCGCTTCCCATGTGGCGCAGCTTGTGCTCTATCCCCTTGTTGCCGAGCTCGCCCGCAAAGTCCAGCGTATAGCGCTCCACCATGTCCGCCTTGCTCGTTATGAGATACACCGGCGGGATATTGTAGATGATCTCGGGGTTTTCGGGATTCGTGTACTTGGCCATGGCCTTGCTCTTGCTGTCGTTGCCGTAAAAATGCGGCGCAAGGAAAATGCCTATCTTATCGGGTCTTGTCGTATAGAACATTCCTCCCATCAGCCCCATCGCCTTGAAGCGCAGCCTCGTCGGCGCATAACCGATAGCCTTCTGCAGCTCCTCTGACTTCGTCATCGCCGCAGCATACAGCGCGAGATATGCGCCGGCGCTCTCCGCGACCATGTATATTCTGGTTATATCCACGTCAAAATCAACGAGCTTTCTGCCGACGCAGTCCATTCCCGCGCACACATCGTCAAACTGCTCGTACACACGCACGTTCGGCACGATGCGGTACTCAAGCGAGCATACGAGATATCCCTTTCTCGCAAGCTTTCTGCAGAATCGGCGCGAGCTCTCCTTCGACCCGCCTATCAGACCGCCTCCGTGGATATTGATGGCAACGGGCATCTCCTCCCCCTTCGGGAGAAACGACGGTTCAAATATGTCCATCGTGAGCTTTTTTCCGGTTCTGTTGGAATACTCGATATTTCTGTGCTCCCTCACGCCCTCGATCGGATCATCCGAAGGAGGCTCGTGGTGGAAAGATCTTACCATTCCTTTGTAAGCGAGATGAAGTATTGCTGATTCTAATTTGCCCATAATATTCTCCGTTCAGTTGTCCTTGATATTATACGTCCTGTACTGTATCGCCTCGGCGAGATGCTCGGATGCGATATCCTTTGCGCCCGCGAGGTCGGCGATCGTTCTCGCAACTCTCAGTATGCGGTCATAGCTTCTTGCCGTCAGCCCCATCGCGTCAAACGCGGCCTTCATCAGCGCCTCGCACTCGGGCGTGAGCGCGCAGAATTCGCGCAGCGCGCGGGAGTCCATATACGCATTGCAGTGTGTGGTGTCGCCGTAGCGCTCTCTTTGAACCGTTCTCGCGGCGTTTACGCGCTTTTGTATATCCGCGCTCTTCTCCGCGGGAGCCCTGCGGCGAAGCTCCTCGTACTCAAGCGCCGGCACCTCAACGATGAGGTCTATCCTGTCCATAAGCGGGCCGGATATGCGGCTGTGATACTTCTTCACGTCGCGCTCGGAGCATTTGCATCTGCCCGACGGATGCCCGTACCACCCGCATTTGCACGGATTCATCGCGCACACGAGCATAAACCTGCTCGGAAACGTCACCGTGCCGGACACGCGGGAAACAGTCACCTGCCCGTCCTCAAGCGGCTGGCGCAGTATCTCAAGCGCCTCGGGCTTGAACTCCGGCAGCTCGTCAAGGAACAGTATGCCGTTGTGTGCAAGGCTTATCTCGCCGGGATGCGGGGTCGACCCGCCGCCCGAAAGCCCCACGGACGATATCGTATGATGCGGCGATCTGAACGGCCTCGACGAGACGATCGGACGGCTCTTGCTTGTCAGCCCCGCGACGGAATGTATCTCCGTTGCCTCTATCATCTCCGCGCGCGACATATCCGGCAGTATCATCGGCAGGCGCTTTGCAAGCATCGACTTGCCCGCTCCCGGAGGACCGACTATCAGGATGTTGTGTCCGCCCGCCGCGGCGACCTCAAGCGCGCGCTTTACGTTCTCCTGCCCCTTGACGTCCGCAAAGTCGAGAAGGGTGTTCTCATATTTTTCCGGCTCGGGCGGGACAGCGGGCGCGATTTGCCGCTTGCCGCGTATGCACTCCACGAGCTCTCCGACCGTTGAAACCCCGATCACCTCAAGCCCCTCCGCGAAAGCGGCCTCGGATGCGTTGTCAGCCGGAACGTACAGGCGCTTTACGCCGCTTCTCATCGCGGCTATCGCCATCGGCAGAGCGCCGTATACTCCGCGCACCTCACCCGTCAGCGAAAGCTCGCCGAAAAAGGCCTCGTCCTCCTTCGGCATGCGGATATCTCCCGTTGCGGCGAGGATGCCTATGAGTATGGGCAGGTCGTACACCGTGCCCTCTTTTTTCTTGTCGGCCGGCGCGAGATTCACCGTCATCCGGCTCACGGGGAACTTATACCCCGTATTCTTTATCGCCGCGCGCACTCTCTCGCGCGATTCCTTGACGGCTGTGTCCGGCAGGCCGACCATATCAAACCCCGGCATACCGCCCGAGATATACACCTCTACGGACACCCCGTACCCTCCGACGCCCGTTACGCCGAAGCTCTTTATCTTCGCATACATATAGGACTCCTCCTATTAAGCAAACCCCGGAGGGCATGGGAGCACTCCGGGGATAGTTTTAATTTATCAGATTACTCTTCCGTCTCGCCGACTACTGCGATATGCAGCTCGTCAAGCTGCTTCTGCTCAACGACAGAGGGAGCGCCCATCATGATATCCTGAGCGTTCTTGTTCATCGGGAACGCGATGACCTCGCGGATGCTCTCCTCGCCGGAGAGGAGCATGACCATTCTGTCAACGCCCGGCGCGATGCCCGCGTGAGGAGGAGCACCGTAGCAGAATGCGTTGTACATTGCGGGGAACTTCTTCTTAACGTCCTCTTCGCCGAGGCGCACGAGCTCGAAGGCCTTTATCATTATCTCGGGATCGTGGTTACGGACGGCGCCGGAGGAAAGCTCAACTCCGTTGCAGACAAGGTCGTACTGGTCTGCTGTGATGGAGAGAGGATCGACCTCGCCGCGCTCTGCCTTGAGCAGCACGTCAAGTCCGCCGGAGGGCATGGAGAACGGGTTGTGGCAGAACTCAAGCTCGCCGGA
>DCGN01000124.1:6681-7267 GCA_002315275.1 Clostridiales bacterium UBA1777 | reverse complement strand
AGAACTCGTAGCGCTCCCTGTCCATATGGCCGGGAACTGCCGCGCCGAGCATCTTGCGCATAACCCCTGCGGTCTTGACGGCGATGTTCTTCTCGCCCGCGGCGACTGCGACGAGGCAGCCGGGCTTGAGGCCGAGAGCATCGGCGAGAGCTTCCTTCCTGTCGGCGAGGAACTTTGCAACGCCTCCGGCGAGCTCGCCGTTTTCGTCCATCTTGAACCAATAGGGCTTTGCGCCTGCCTGCACCTCAACGTCGGCGCAGAGCTTGTCTATATTCTTTCTCGTGAGGTCGCAGCCGGAGACGACGACAGCCTTGACGGTGTTGCCTGCGGCGAAGGGGCCGAATTCCGTGCCCTGAACGAGAGCGGTGATATCGTCAACAACGAGGTCTATGCGAAGGTCGGGCTTGTCGGAGCCGTACTTCTCCATTGCCTCGAGGTAAGGAATGCGCTTGAAGGGAGCGGAGGAAGCGATATTATACGTGCCGTACTTTGCGAAGATCGGAGGCAGAACGTCCTCAAGGACTGCGAAAACGTCCTCCTGAGTGGCAAACGCCATCTCCATGTCGAGCTGATAGAACTCGCCGGG
>DCGN01000124.1:0-6521 GCA_002315275.1 Clostridiales bacterium UBA1777 | reverse complement strand
ACGAGATAGTCTCTTGCGCCCTCGGGAGAGGAAGCGGTAAGGATAGGCGTGGTGATCTCGAGGAAGCCATGCTCCGTCATTGCCTGGCGAAGAGCGGCGACCACGTTGCATCTCAGCACGATATTCTGCTTGACGGCGGGATTCCTGAGGTCAAGGTATCTGTACTTGAGGCGCTGGATCTCATCGGCCTCGCGGCTGCGGTTTATCTCAAAGGGAAGCTCCTTATAGCGGCACTTGCCGAGGACCTCGACCTTTTCGGGGACTACTTCGATGTCGCCTGTGGGTATCTTCGTGTTCTTGCTTGCTCTCTCGCGGACAACTCCCTCAACGGAGATCGTGCTCTCCTTGTTGATGGCCTTGAAAGCGTTCATCATCTCTTCGCTCTCAACAACGACCTGCGTGGTGCCGTAGAAATCGCGGACAACTACGAACGCGAAGTTGCTGCCGACCTCGCGGACGTTCTCCATCCAGCCGACTATCTTGACTTTTTCTCCTGCGTTTTCGATCCTCAGCTCGCCGCAGTTGTGTGTACGGGACTGTACCATAGTGTTTCCTGTCTCCTGTCTTTATCCTATAAAATTATTCTGCTGTGATCAGATATTCCGCCTTTCCGGGCAAAAGCGTGAGGTCTATGGCCGCGGATGGGTTTTCGGAGAGGAAGGCTCTCAGAGAGTCTATCCCCTCGTCGAGCAGAGCATCCATTCCCCTATAGCGCTCAAGACCGTTCAGAATATCCTCATTGCTGCCCTTGACGGCAATGAAATCCATCACGTTTTCCGCCTTGCACGGCAGCATTTTTATCTCGTCGATAAGCTCTCTTCTGACCTTTTCGGTGCCGAGAGAGTCAATCTCGGAAATAGCCTTTAGGATTTCCCCGCTCTTCGCCGCCATTCCGTTGGCGTTAAAGAAGCCCGCGAGGAGTCTCGCATCGTTTACGCGCATATCATTTTCTCTGCGGGTTTACGATGTTGCGCCAGTCAAGATCGCCGCGGCGTAGGCCCTGAACAAGCACCTCGGCCGTAGCGGCGTTGGTAGCGAACGGGATCTGATACTGGTCGCACAGGCGCTCGACCTTATTGATATCGTCAAAGCCCTTGGGGTTAGCGGGATCGCAGAAGAAGAGCACAAGGTCTATCTCGTTATAGGACAGTCTCGCGCCTATCTGCTGTGCGCCGCCCTGATCCGCATGGAGGTAGAGTGTGATCGGCAGTCCCGTAGCCTCGGCGACGAGCTTACCCGTTACATGGGTAGCGCACAGAGAATGCTCCGCCAAAATACCGCAGTATGCGATGCAGAACTGAACCATAAGCTCTTTTTTCCTATCGTGTGCCATCAATGCAATGTTCATTAGCTTCTCCCTTCAAGCTTGCGCTTTTGCCTTCTATGTTCATAATAGCATTATTATAATCATTTTAGGCATAAACTTCAAGACCTTTGTTTGCGGTTTTGCGAATAAAGGATTCTAAAGGGACGGAAAGCCTCCGTCCCTTCGTCGTTATTTGTTGTAAATATCTGTTATTTCAGCAGTATCGATTCGTTATCTGCGGAGTCATCGTAGCTCTGGATGTTGAGATAAACGTCGAGTATCTGCCTTGCCATGAACGCCGTTTCCGCACCGGAGCCGCCTCGCTCGACAGCGATGACTATCGCGACCTCGGGGTTTTTATACGGAGCAAAGCACATGAAGAAACCGTCGTTCTTTTTCTCTTCGCCCTTCTGCGCGGTACCGGTCTTTGCGCACACCTCAACCGAGCAGCCCGCGAAGGCCTCCGTGACGGCCGCGGAGTTTGCCCAGTCGTTCGCAACGTAGAACATCCCGAGCTGGACCGCATCCCAGTTATAGTCCTCGGATTCAACGGTGCTCATGACCTTGTTCTCTCTCTCGTACAGCTTCTCGCTGTAGTCATACGAGCGGACGGACTTGAGGATCGACGCGGTATGGCGCGTGCCCTTGTTTGCAACGGTCGCGCAGTATTCTGCAAGCTGCAGCGGCGTGAATATAGAGTCAGACTGGCCTATTCCCGCCTGCAGTGTGTCGCCTATACGCCACTCAGTGCCCTGGAAGTCCTTATGGTTCTCGCGGTTTGACATATTGCCGACGGTCTCTGTAAGCTCAATGCCGGTAGACACGCCGAGGCCGAAGCTGTGGGCATATTCGCCGAGCTTATCAACGCCGAGGTCGTTGACTATCGAGTAGAAATAGTAGTTGCACGAGTCTCTTATTGCTGTCGTAACATTCTCCTCGGGGTGCGTATAGCCCTGAGACCATATCCAGCACTCAGGCGCGTAACCGTCGGATGCGTATCTGGTGAAAACGCCCTCGCAGTCTATCTTTCTCTCCGTGTTGATAACGCCCTCCGTGAGGCACGCTATGGCCGTGCACGGCTTGAAGGTAGAGCCCGGAGCGTATGTACCGAGAAGGCAGCGGTTAAACAGCGGGTTATTGTCCGCCGCGAGGATCTCGTCATAATCCTCGATTATCCGGCTCACGTCATACGTCGGCCAGCTTGCCATTGCGAGCGGTTCACCGGTTTTAACGTTAACAACGACTGCGGCCGCACCCGTGATCTCCCAGTTGCCGTCCTCGTAGGTCCATGTGCCCATGGCCTCCTGCTCGGCCTTTTCCTGAACTCTCGTCTTTATAAGAGAGTTGACGCCGTTGTCGAGAATACGTTCAACTGCCTCCTGCAGGGTCGAGTCGATAGTGAGATAGATATGGTCTCCGGGCTGTGGCTCCTCCTCGTAATATGTGCTCAGGACAGTGCCTGAGGCCGTCTTCGTCTGAAGGACGGTTCCGTTTTCGCCGTGGAGGTATTCCTCGAACTCGTATTCAACGCCGTCCTTGCCGACGGTCGCGTCATTGGCGTAGTTAAGGAGCGAATATTTCTCGTATTCCTCCTGCGTCATAAGTCCCGTATAGCCCAGAAGGTGCGCGGCATACTCCGTGTGGTATTCGCGTACATAGGATCGCTCTACCGAGATACCGACGAGCTTGTTCTCCATAATGTAGGTAATAAGCTCCATGCTCGCATCCTGAACGAACACGTAATCCGCCGTGTTGATAGCGTAGCGCACATTGATGGAATAGCGCACACCGGCGATCTTTCTCATTTCCTCCGCGGAATAATTATTGTCGATATCGTATCTGGTGCGCATATAGCTCATCAGCTCGACAGCCGTGGGGTTCTTCGAAAGCTCATCTCCCGCGTGGCGCTCTATGTATGCCTCGAGCATCGTGCGCTGGATCTGCGTCATATCCTCGGTGTACTCAAACGGGGGCACCGTCGTAATGGGCAGGTCGTCCGTGTACGTGTCGCCGTAGCCCTCCACCATGTCGATAAGCTCAAGGATAACGGCGTTCGGATCGTCATTATCGAAAAGCTTAGCCGTGTCGACCGAGAGGTTGTAGCACTCCACGTTGCTCACGAGCACGCGGCCGTATCTGTCGAGGATATTGCCTCTCGCGGCAGCAACGCGGCTTTCTTCTGTTGTTATCTCGCTGCTCTGGTTGTAATATTTCTCGCCCTCTACTATCTGCAGATCATACAGCTTATAAACGTAGAGCATGAGCAGCAGCACGAGCAATATGACCATTCCGGTAACTCTGCCGGGTTTGACAAGTCTGTTCATTAAAAGATCCTTTCGCCGTCAGGCACCGATTGCTTCGCCCGACCCGATCATTGAAGAAGTCCTGTTTTGTCTGTTATTCTATCCATTTCGCAGGCGGGAAATAGACTATCGCGGCAAGCGGGACAGACCACACCACCTGAAGGATCACCGTTTCTATCGCGTAGAAGCTGAAGCCGCTCACGGCGACAACTCTCAGCATCTGCACAAGCGCGGCCGCAAGCAGCGCGCCGACTGCGCAGACCATATACGCGAGGAAGCGTCTGTTGATGAAAAACTGCGCCACGAACCCTACAGCGAACGCTATCACCGGGTACGCCAGCGTGAACATGACGGTCGTCTCAACATATGCCATGTCGGCGAAGATGCCCATCACGAGCCCGAAGATAGCCCCCCACGTTACGCCCTCGAACATACCCACCGCCGCCACCACTGCAGGCAGAAACATCGGGCACACTCCGAGCGGGCGGAGCTTTGAGAAGAACATCTCCTGAAATATGAGGCACACGAACATATAGATGCCGTACATCAATATCCTGCGCACCTTTTCTTTTGTGAAAAAGTCTCTTGAAAATACCTTGATCACTTACTCCACCACTTCGTAATCCTTGATGATAAACACCTGCACCAGCGAGCCGAAATCGCACTGCGGCTCTACAACGCCGTACTGCACCTGGCCGCCCGCTTCCGTCTGAACTGCGCTGAGCCTGCCTATGACAAGTCCGGCGGGGAATGCGCCGCCGTTACCGGAGGTGAGCACCTCGTCACCGACGAATATCTGCGCTCCGTCCGCCAGATATGTGAGCTTTGCGGTGTTCTGCTTCATGAGCGCGAAGTCACCCACGACCATGCCGGACGACTGCGTATCGCCGACGAACGCACCGACAGACATATCAACGTCAATTACCGTGCTGACTGTGGCCCACGTTGTGCCGAGCTCCGTCACCTGACCGACAACGACGCCGTACTCGGTCACGACGGGGTCGCCTATCTCGATCCCGCTCGACTCGCCCTTGCTTATCGTAAAGCTGGATGACCAGTTTGATGTGCTCCACAGAACGACCTTGCAGGACTCCATCTCATAGGAGGTGTGCTTCTCGCGCAGGTCAAGGAGCTGTCTGAGGCGGGTGTTCTCCTCGGAGGCGGCTATACCGTCTCTCGCGGACTGCTGCGCCTCGGCAAGCTGAGCGCGTAGAGACTCGTTCTCGGCAAGAAGGGAGTCATAATCGTAGAGGTAACCGTAGATCGTGTCAAACCAGTTCGCCGTGGAGCTGACGACCTTCTGGATAGGCGAAACGAAAATGCCCGTCACATTGTGGCCGAAGCCGACCTTGCCGTTTCCTCCGGCGGAGGCAATAAGCGTCAGGAACACGACGGCCAGAATGATTATGCCGATCCTTATTCCGTTTTTCTTCAGATAATCTTTCAAAGGATAACAACTCCCTGCTTTTTAAGCATTTCTCCGAGTCTGCACAGCGGCAGACCCATGACATTGAAAAAGTCACCGTCTATCCTGCGGACGAAGAGCGCGGCCTTGCCCTGCGCGCCGTACGCGCCGGCCTTGTCCATCGGCTCGCCCGTCTCTATATAAGCGTTTATCTCATCATCGGAGAGGTCTTTGAAGTATACGAGGCTTCTCTCTGTTTCGGACAGCTCGATGCCGTTTCTGATAACGGTCACCCCCGTGAAAACCTCGTGCGCCCTGCCGGAGAGCGTGCGGAGCATATCGAAGGCCTCCTGCTTTGAATGAGGCTTTCCGAAGAGCCTTCCGTCCACCCAGACGATCGTATCCGCCGCGATGACGGCATCGTCCTTCCCGGCACTCGGCGCTATTTCGCGCGCCTTTGCCGATGCCAGCGCCTTCACGAGCTCCTGCGGCGGAAGCGATCCGTCCGCTTTTTCCTCGCCCCTGGCCGGGATTATCTCAAGGTTTTCAACTCCGAGCATCTCCATGAGCTCTTTTCTGCGCGGAGATGCCGAGGCAAGTATAAACTTCATTTCAAAATACTCCGATCGTGCGCGAAATTATTCAACGCCTCTGTAGTAAAGCCCTCTCGTGAGCATGCTCGGCACATAGTCCGAAAGCCCCATGTGGCTCTTTGCGACCGCAACGCACTCTCTCGCGTTCTCCGTTGAGAACATGAGCCTCATTCCCCAAAGCCCCGCGGAGAAGAGATCCTCCTTCTTGTCGGCGAGGAACAGCTTGTGCGCGTTGTAGATAACGTTTCTGCAGCCGAATTCCTTGACAACGGGGAAAACGTTGCCCGTTCTGTCGGACAGCTGGCCGGGCTGCTGGCATGTGCATTTGCCCGCGCTTGCGCTCATAACGCACTGGTCGGACACCATGACAGGCAGTCTGCCGTATACGATAAGCTCCGTGTCTATCGGCTTTGCCATGCCCTTTATCTGAGCAAGTCTGAGCTCAAAGGAGGCGGTTGCGGAGATAAAGCCCGCGTCCTTCAGCACCTGCATCGTGTGCGCGTTGAAGGCGTTAAGCCCGAAGTCACCCCTGAGCTTCATGCCCGCCTTTCTTGCGAGCACCGCATGGCCGAGATTGCCGACGAGCGCCTCGTTCACGCCGAAATCAAACAGCTTCACGAGCGCCTCGTAAACTATCTTAGCCTGATCGTCCGTAATGACTCTCGGCAGCACGGCAACAATCCTCGTACCGTTTTCGATAAACTCACGCACTATCGAGAAGTCCTCTGCGAGGAGCATGCACGGGACGTACAGATAATCGGGCTTGAGCGCGGCAAGCTCGGAGGAGAGCTGCTCCGCCGTTCTCACCTGGAATATCTTCAGCGGCTCGCCCGCGGGAAGTGCTCCCGAGGGAGCCTCGGGCAGCGCGTTCACGGCTCTCTTCTCAGGCTCGGCTCTCTTGTCTGACAGCTCTG
>DCGN01000099.1:10259-10519 GCA_002315275.1 Clostridiales bacterium UBA1777 | reverse complement strand
CTGTAACCGCGCCGTTGTTCGCCATCGTGCCAGTTATCTTAGCACCTGCGGAATACCCTACCTCTCCGCGCAGAACCTCGTCGGCGCTAATAGTACCGTCAGAAGTATCTGCGTCATAAGTGCAAGCGCCGTTAATAGGCGCACCGCTCTTGTCGTGGGCCGTATAGCCTGTAAGCAGCTTGTTGGCGAGTATCGTGTCTCCTGTGAGATCGAGTTTCGTTACGCCGTTAATTATTACTTTGTTTACATACTGATTTGGC
>DCGN01000099.1:0-10165 GCA_002315275.1 Clostridiales bacterium UBA1777 | reverse complement strand
CCACGTGCCGTTTTCGACCTTCATTATTTTATTGTTGTCCGCGGCCGTAACTGCCGGGAGTCCGCCAGTTGCGCTTATGGTGTTATCTACTATTGTAATATTAGAACCAGCGGTTAACTTTGACTGTGCCTCTTTTGTCCAGCAAGACACACCGTTCCGATGCACTATAACATACTCGACCTCTATGCCATCCGTCTCCATAAACGGGTAGTTGTTGAGTTCGACTCTCGTAAACACCATGCCTTCCGGCATAAGCGGATCACCGTCAAAATATCCCGCGTAGACAAACCACGCCATAAAAGCAGGGTTAAATCCTATTACGAATTTGCCGTCATTGTCGATAGCGTTAGATATTTCGAGCCACGTCTTGTCGCAAGAACCGCTATGCTGTGAGCGATTGAGCGTGAATTTGCATATGAGCACCCGATCGTTCAGTTCATTGATAGCGCCGACAATTGTCTGCTCCGTTGTATGTAACGATGTGTCAGCTTTCGGCTGCAATGCCGCGTCGATAACATCCTGCGCCGCCGCCGTGCGATACGCCGCGAGACTTTGGTGCTCTTTTAGGAAGGTACTTGCAAGGTCGCTATCGGGGATACCGGAAGCACCTTTACTTCAAGAGGGTCTGCTCTCTCAGCTTGATGCCTGCATCCACAACACCGGGGATGATGTGGGTATGGTAATCATCGACACCCTACAGAAGATAAGAGGTACGGCGGGAAAGACCGAGGGTGTGTACGGATACGACTACCGCGAACTCGGTAACCTGCATCAGTTTGCTTTGGATCGCAACATTGCTCTTGTCCTAGTCCACCACCTTAACAAAGGCGGTGATGATACAGACTTCATAAATCGACTCAACGGTTCGACGGGTATAAGTGGTGCAGCGGATACTATCATCACGCTCACCAGGAATAAACGCGGAGACAATGAAACGAAGATGACCGTAACGGGTCGAGATGTGCCGGAGAGAACCTTGGTGTTGACTATGAACTGGTCAACATTCAGATGGGAGAATCTCGGTGAAGAGCAGGATGTTGAATCCAACCGCGATGAGCTCGACTTCTATAATAATCCTCTGGTGAAGACCATCGTCCGCAACATTGAGGAAGCTGAGTCGATGCTTCACGATGATGAGGACGGAGCGGATGCCGTGTGGGAGGCTACATCCAAAGGAATCATCGATGAGGTCGAGAGACTCTATGGTGAACAGGAGAATCTGACCGCCGTGTCGGTTGGTAAGAGGCTGGAGAAGCTTGCAACACAGTTGGAAAACAAGGAAGGAATTACAATTTCTAAGAAAAGAGATAATAAATCTCGCGGATATCTATTTACAAGAGCACAATTTTGACGGTATAATGCGGGGGAAAAGAATAACACTATTCTTTTCCCCTCTGTGTAAAAGTGTCCGGCAGACATTTTTAAGGAGGAAACATGGTAACACTTACCTTACGCTTGCCGAATGGTAAAAGAAAATACTTTCGCGGTGAAACGCGAGAGGAGGTAGAACAGAAACGCGATGAATTTCAAAAGCTTATCGACAAAGGCTTTAGGCTGGGAGATACCTGCAAGGTAAGCGATCTCGCAAACACATGGCTGGCTGATGAGAGAGTTCGTGTAAGAGATACCACTTACATATATCTGGAGAGTCTGGTACGAAACACCATACTCCCTTATCTCGGAACTAAGAAAGTAACGGAAGTCAAACCGACAATGATAAAAGCAATGGTCCGTGACTTGAGTCAGAAGTATTCCCGGTCTTCGCAGAGAGGTATTATCACCACGCTGAGAAGCATCTTCGACTTGGCCATAGAGGATGAACTGCTGCCGCATAATCCCGTTACGAAGTCTATTACCGCGATAGGCCCGGTTGCCGAAGAGAAAGAACCGTTGAGTGACGCGCAGATGGTAACTTTGCTTGAGGCGGCAAAAGGGAGATGCATTTACCCGTTCGTTCTTCTGGGGTTGAATACAGGGCTCCGCAGAGGAGAACTGCTCGGTCTTATGTGGAGTGATATCGACTTTAAAAACGGAGTGCTTACGGTATCACGCACGGTCGCGAGGTCGGTGGATAGGCGGGTCGGTGTGCTTGTTGATGACTTGAAGACACACAGTGCTTACCGCTCTATCCCTCTTTCTCCCGCGGTGTTGGAAGAGCTGAGAGAGATGCAGCGCAACAGCAATTCGGTTTTCGTTGTCAGCCTTCGCAAGGGTGGTATGATGACGTTAGCCAGAGCGGATGCGGAATGGGGAAAGCTTCAGAAGAAACTTGACTTCCACGTGAACCCACATCTCATGAGGCACACGAGGATAACCAAGTGGATCGAGCAGGGTCTTAGTCCGAAAGAAGTTCAGTATCTAGCGGGTCATTCTTCACCAAATACCACGCTTTCAATCTACACTCATTACAGGTTTGAGGACTGTTTTGAGGGGATGAAAAACAAGATTCAGGCACTCGGCTAAAAAAGTAGTGGTTGCACAGTCGGTTGCACCTAAAAAATTCCAGCCTATTTTTCGTTGGAATATGAGCAAAAAAGAGAGGTATATAGTTTTTTATGAAATATGTCAGCACGAGAGGCTGCTCAGTATGCCGCGACACGGAGGCTGTGCTCAGAGGCATTGCGCCGGACGGCGGCCTTTATGTTCCCGAAAACACGGATAATATTAAAATCAATTGGCAAAACTGCCTCAAAATGTCCCCGCTCGGGATGGCAAGCACTATTATCGGCGCACTTCTGCCCGGCTTTGAGGACATGAGCCTGCTTGTGAAGAATGCATATAACGGCAAGTTCGAGACCGCGGACATTACGCCGCTCGTGAAGGTCGGCGATGATTGGATGCTTGAGCTGTTCCGCGGACCCACCTCCGCATTCAAGGACGTCGCGCTGTCTGTTCTTCCCCATCTGATGACGGCCGCGAGACGCGCCGAGGGTGCTTCCGGCGACACGGTCATCCTCACGGCCACCTCCGGAGACACCGGCAAGGCAGCGCTTGAGGGCTTCCACAACGTTGCCGGAACGCGCATCATAGTCTTCTACCCCGACGGCGGCGTATCCCCCATTCAGCGCGCTCAGATGGCAACACAGGAGGGCAGCAATGTGACCGTCTGCGCCGTAAGAGGTAATTTTGACGATTGCCAGAGCGCGGTGAAGCAGGCGTTCTCGCTGATAAACTCCGAAAAGCTCCTCGAAGGCACCGGGCTGTCTCTCAGCTCCGCAAATTCCATCAACATAGGCAGGCTCGTGCCGCAGGTGGTCTATTACTTTGCCGCATACGCAAGGCTCGTTCAAGCATGCCGGATCTCCGTCGGCGACAAGGTCGACTACGTCGTTCCCACCGGAAACTTCGGAGATATTCTCGCGGGCTATTACGCAAAGCTTATGGGTCTGCCCGTAGGCAAGCTCGTATGCGCATCTAATGTCAACCGCGTATTGACGGACTTTCTCTCCACCGGCGTATATGATATTGACCGTCCGTTCGTGAGAAGCTCAAGTCCTTCAATGGATATCCTCATCTCCTCCAACCTTGAAAGGCTGCTGTATCTTGCATCCGGCTGTGACAGCGCACTCGTTTCCGACTGTATGGCAAAGCTGAGATCCGACAAGGTGTACGCCATGCCGGATGCCGTTATGGACAGTATCCGCGAGACCTTCGAATGCGGCTGCTGCAGCGAGGAGGAGACGATAGCCGAGATCGGCAAGGTATGGCGCTCACATAAGTATCTGCTTGATCCGCACACGGCTGTTGCCGCAAAGGTCGCAGATGATTTTAAGCTGAGCCGCGAGGACAGCGCACCCGTTGTCATTCTCTCGACGGCCTCACCCTATAAGTTCCCCGCTCCCGTTCTCTCCGCACTCGGCGTAAGGCCCAACGGCGATGAGTATGCTCAGATCAAGCAGATAAACGCGCTAACGGGCATTCCCGTTCCGAAAAAGCTTGCAGAGCTTGAGGGTAAGCCCGACATCCATAAGGACGTGATCGACCGCGAGGACATTCTTCCTTATATTTTAAATAAGCTGGGGGTAGCAAAATGATAATCAATGCATGCGCAAGCTCTGCGAATCTCGGCCCCGGCTTTGACTGCTTCGGCATTGCGTGGAAGCGCTATAACCGCGTTGAGTTTCTCCCGTATGACGGCAAGCTCAGGATAACGGGCTGCCCCGAGGAATTCTGCACAGAGGAAAATCTCGCATACAGGGCATACCTCGCCGTTGTGCGCGAGGCCGGCGTTGAGCCGATGGGTATCAGCATAAGCTTTGTCTCATCCGATATTCCGATCTCTCGCGGTCTCGGCTCGTCCGCCGCACTTATCTCCGCAGGCGTTATCGCCGCAAACGAGCTGCACGGGTTGGGCTATTCGAGGCAGAAGCTCCTCGAGATCGCCACAGTTATCGAGGGGCATCCGGATAACCTCGCTCCCGTCCTCCTCGGCGGCATGACGGTGTCCGCGATGGACGGCGAAAAGGTCATCTCGGCGAAATATGAGCTTTCCGATAAGCTTCACTTTGCCGCGCTCGTACCGGATGCGCAGCTTTCGACCGCGCTTGCGAGAAGCGTTCTCCCGAAGGAGCTATCCCGCGCCGATGCCGTTTTCAACGTGTCCCATGCCGCGCTGACGCTCAAGGCGCTCGAATCCGGAGATACCGCGCTTCTGCGCTTCGCTATGCAGGATAGGATACATCAGCCGTACAGGGAAAAGCTCATACCCGATTTTGAAAGCGCAAAAGCGCTTGCCCTCTCAAACGGCGCGGATGCGCTTTGCATCTCCGGCGCAGGCTCCACGCTTCTTGCGATATCATCTGAAGCAGACTTTGCCGGCAGGCTTTCTTATGCGTTCGGCACCGCGTTCCCGAAGTGGCAGGTATTCGGGCTTCTCCCCGATGCTAACGGAGCAGATGTAATTTAGTCCTCTCTTTTTGTAGACGTTTTTCTTTACAAGTTGCTTATGAGAGGTTATAATATAGAAAAATAAGGAATCAGGAGAATGCCATGGATATCAGAGTTGTAAAGACAAAGGCCGCTATTCACAGAGCATTTTTGGAGCTGCGCAGTACCAGCCTCTCCGAGCGTGTTAAGGTTATCGATATCTGCGACAGAGCCGGCATCAACAAGTCCACCTTCTATAAGCACTATACCGATGTATACGAGCTGAATGAGGAACTGAAGACCTTTTATTTTGACTCATTCTGGAACAACTTTGCCGAGAAGGACTGTATGCTCTCCGATCCCCAAAAATTTATCGTAAATCTTCCCGGTGCTGTTGACAGCATCGGAAACGATGTTCTCAATACGCTGTTTCGCGACAGAGAGGATGACCTCTTCTGCATGCTTGAGAGCAAGCTCCTCGCGCACTATATCATGCGGGAAGACAGTCTGGAGATGAAGGTGAAAAAAACATTTATCATCTGCGGAATCATCCATACCCTCAAGGAGCAGAAGAAATACCATCAGCCCGATAACTCGAGCATCGCGGACACGATCTGCTCCATCATAAGAGAACAGAAGCTATAAAACGAAACGCCTACGCAGGAATTCCCGCATAGGCGTTTCGTTATTCATTTCATAGCTTCTCTCCGTCTATATAGACTGCCATGCGCTCGAAGCTCTCCCAGCAAACAACGAAGTCCGCTCTCTTGCCTTCGGAAACAGAGCCTATCTCGTTTTCGCAGCCGAGCACCTTTGCCGGCGTAAGCGTTGCCGCGATCACGGCCTCCTCCGCCGGAATGCCGAACTTCACGGCGTTTACCATGCAGTCATAAAGGCTTGAAGCCGAGCCCGCTATGGTTCCGTCCGCAAGCCTGGCTATTCTGTCCTGCAGCCATATCGCCTGCCCGCCAAGCTCGTACTGTCCGTTTGGCATTCCGCAGCAGCGCAGAGAATCCGAAACGAGACAGATTCTTCCGGGGAACAGCTTGAACGCCATTCTCACTGCGCTCGGGTGGACATGGAGTCCGTCGCAGATGAGCTCCGCGGTAACGTCATCACGCTCGGAGGCCGCGCCTATCGGGCCGGGCTTTCTGTGATGTATCCCGGGCATGGCATTGAAAAGGTGCGTCATATGTGTTGCTCCAGCATCGAACATCGCGCAGGACTGCTCATAATCTGCATCCGTATGCGCCGCTGATACTCTGCACAGCTTGGAGGCCTCTCTTGCAAACTCCACGGCTCCGTGAAGCTCCGGCGCAACATCGACTATTTTAATAAGCCCTCCGCAGCCGTCGTACAGCTTTTTAAATGCTTCAATATCGGGCAGGCTAAGATACGCGCCGTTCTGTGCGCCTTTTTTCTTTTCCGAGAAGAACGGCCCCTCCATATTGATGCCGACGAAGCGGGCACAGCCGCGCGGCGCTTCCTCCTTCAGCCTTCTGCCGGAAGCAAAGGCTTTTTCAAGGACGTCATACGGCAGCGTCATCGAAGCGGGAGCGAACGACGTGACTCCGTTGTCTGCCGACCATTTTGCCGCTTTTACGAGTGCTTCGTAATCGCCGTCGGAAAAATCCGCTCCGGAGTTGCCGTGGGTATGGATGTCTATCAGCCCCGGTATTACGCGCTTTCCGCCGAGATCCGTGCCGCCGTCGGGCGTGTCGCCCTTATATATTTTTATAAATCTGCCGTTTTCGACCTCAAAGCCGCCGCGAACAAATTCGCCGTCAGTAAAAACAAGAGCATTTCTGAAAAGCATGGTGTTTCTCCTTAAATATAAAAGCCCGACATGAACTCTGCCATCCCGTTACAAGGATGGCAGAGTTATTATATGCTTACCGTTGCTGTTAAGCAAACCGTTCGATGCATTCGCGGATCTTTGCCGCGATGCCTGCGGCCTTCTCTATATCCTCAGGCGCAAGCGCGAGCAGAGGCTCTCTGACGGTTCCGACATTCACACCGCTGTTGATGCGGATTATCTCCTTGATAACAGCGTACATATTTCCCTTGCAGGAGCACATGGCATAAATGATATGGCAGCACTCGTCCTGAATGGGACGCGCCTCAAGTATTCTGCCTTCTTTTACAAGGTCAAATATTTTGAGATACAGCTCGGGCATAACAGCGTATGTTCCGCCGATACCGCCTATTGCGCCTGCCACAAGGCCTGAGAGCAGCTGCTCATCGGGGCCGTTGAAGACTATCGCTCCCTCATCGCGCCACATCTCGATATCCTGTATCGGCATCGAGGAGTTCTTAACGCCGATCACGCGGGGATTTCCGAGCATGGTTCTGAGAAGATTGCTGTTGAGCGCCGTTCCCGCAAGCTGGGGGATGTTGTAGATAATGAAATCCGTATTTGGTGCGGCATCGGAGATATCGTTCCAATACTTTGCGACTGCCGCATCTGGCAGGTGGAAGTATATCGGGGGTATTGATGCGATGGCATCAACTCCGAGACTTTCCGCGTGAGCGGCAAGCTCGCGGCTGTCTGCGGTGTTATTGCATGCGACATGCGCAATAATCATAATTCGCCCTGCAGCCTGCTCCACTACGTTCTCAAGAACGAGCTTTCTCTCTGCAACAGACTGATAAATGCACTCGCCGGACGAGCCGCCGACATAGAGGCCGGTAACACCCTTTTGAATAAGCATCTCTGTAAGATTTCTTACACGCTCGGGTGAAACGCTTCCGTCATCGCCGTAGCAGGCAAGAAAAGCAGGAAATATGCCCTTGAATTTGTCAAAATTTCTTTCCATTTGAATTTCCTCCGTAGTACGCGGTAAATCAGCCCTTGACCGCGCCCATCGTGATTCCCTTGGTGAAGTACTTCTGGAAGATAAGGAACACTATGATGATAGGTACAGCTGCGAGCGCGGCTCCTGCCATGATGAGGCCGTAGTCCGTAGAGTTTTCGGCCTGCATCTTTGCGATACCGAGAGAGATGGTAAGATTCCTTGTGCTGGAGAGCATAATGAGCTGCATGAAGTAGTCGTTCCAAGAGTTAATAAACGTGAATATTGCAAGAGCGCCGACACCGGGCTTGATCATCGGGAACACTATCTGGGTGAATGTTCTCAGCTCTCCTGCGCCGTCTATTCTTGCCGCTTCAAGCACCTCTCCGGGAACACCTTCTGCGAACTGCTTTATAAGGAACACGCCGAACGGCCAGCCCACTATCGGATATACAACGGCGCTGAGCGTGTTGTAAAGCCTGAGAGATGACATTTCTCTGATGAGCGGTATCAGTATGACCTGCTTAGGCAGCGCCATCGCACAGACAATTAATGTGAATATAATCGTCCTGCCTATGAACCGCTTCTTTGCCAGCGCATATCCTGCCATCGCAGCTGTGACGCAAGTGAGCAGCATCGCAGCAACAGCCATCCACACCGTATTCAGCAGCCATCGGATAGCCGCAGGAACTGTCGGTCCGGAAGAGATGACTACCGCCTCTCCGTCTCCGGAGAAATACTGGCTGAACGGCAGGCAGATCTCCCACAGAGGAGAAGATTGCTTGCTCATCAGCTTTTCATAATTTTTCATTGTGAACTCCTCAGGCCACCATATAGGCGTTGTGGAGTTAACTTCAGCGGCCGTTTTAAACGAGCCGGTAATTATCCAATATAGCGGGAATGTGAAGAGGATCGCAATGATCAGAATTATCACAAGAGTTGCTATTCTGCTTGCAAGAGGCTTCTTATCCATAATGCTGCGACCTCCTTATTCCGATTTGCCAAGCTTAAACTGTATCGCAGACAGGATCGCAATTATGATCATGAGCACAACGCCCATTGCATTACCGTAGCCGTAGCGATAGAGCTTAAATGCAGTGTAGTAGATATAATACATTATCGTATCCGTGGCGTGGTTCGGTCCGCCGGACGTCAACAACTGGATCAGCGCAAAGCACTGGAAGGAGTTGATCGTGGTTATGATAAGTATGTACAGAGTAGTAGGCATCATCTGAGGCCACTTGACCTTCCAGAACACCTGATTGCGCTTTGCGCCGTCAACACTGGCAGCCTCTACGAGAGTCTTATCGACATTGCCAAGAGCAGAAACATAAAGAACTATCGGCTGACCGACACTTGTAGTCAGAAGTATCAGGATGATGCAGGCAAGAGCGAAGCGCGTATCACCGAGCCAGTTGATGTTCTGGTCAATAATACCGGCCTTCGTAAACAGATAATTGAAAATACCGTAATAGTTGTTGTACATCCACTTCCATACGACCGTGACAGCCACGGAGCCTGTGACGACAGGCAGATAGAATATGCAGCGGAATGCACTCGTAAGTGCGGGATGCATATCATAAATCGCAGATGCGACCCACAGCGAGAACGCACACACGATAGGCACGGACACTACAACGATTATCAGCGTATTTTTCAGTGCACCCAGAAATATTTCATCCTGAAACAGCTCCACGTAATTTGCAAAACCGACGAAAACATCCTGTGTGTTTTTGCCCATCGTGGAGTCGAAGAAGCTCGTATAGATGCACATGAACATAGGGTAGATAACAAAAACCAGGAAGAAGAACAGGCTCGGCAGAAGAAACAGATATCCTGCTGTTGTCTCTCTGCGAACGAGCGCGCGGCTCATTCCCTGAGGCTTTTTCTTAAACAAGCTGCATCACTCCTCTCTTTATTGCTATATCAAGTAGGGTATAGAAAAGCGCTCCCTTCCCGCCGAGGCGGGAAGGGCGGCGCCTTTTAAATGCTATGTAATTTATGCGTTGGCTTCTGCCTCAAACTGAGCGACCTCAGCTGCAACATCTCCGCCGGCGCCGACACGCTGGAGCATATTCCACCATGCGGTACGAGCATTTGCCCAGTTAGTGGTGACCTGGTAGTAGTCGCCGAGGAAAGGCATGAGCTTGGTGTACTCGTTCATGATAGCGTTGTCTGCCCAGATACCGGTCAGATCGATACCGTCGCCTGCGGTGTCACGGACTGCGAAGTAGCTTGCTGCGGAGATTGCTGCTGCAGTGCCTTCGCCGTCTGCAAAGTACTTGATGAATTCCTTAGCTGCTGCGATCTTAGCTGCATCGCCGTTGTCAAACACGCCGAAGCCCCAGATACCGCCGCAGAGCTGGCTCTTGCCGGTCTCAGAGGGGAAGCTCATGAAGACGATCTTCTGGCCGTCATTGGTGAGCTCTGCATCGTTATTGTCGGAGTTGAGCTGCTGAGCAATGTTCCAGCAGAATGCCATCTTCAGAACGCCCTGACGGAAGAGG
>DCGN01000089.1:3510-5843 GCA_002315275.1 Clostridiales bacterium UBA1777 | reverse complement strand
TATTGACGGTAAGGCTGAACTCCTTACCCTTCTTATCCTCGGGGAAATCAGCGTTGCTGACGGCGTTCATATAGTCGCCGGACATCTCTGCTCTGTAGCGGCGCTTCTTAAGGCCGAGCTTCTCGCATTCGGCGAGGCAGAAGCTGTACATGGCCTTCGGGCCGCACATGAACACGGAGTAGTCTCCCTCGGGAGCGTACTTCCTGATCATCTCTGCGTTGAGGAAGCCGTGCTCGAAGCCTTCCTTTTCCTCGTGGGAGAGAACATGGACGACCTTGACTCTGCCGTTTGATTTTGCTGCAAGCGCTTCTATCTCATCCTTGAGGAGTATTCCGTCAGCTGTTCTGCTTCCGTAGAGAATGGTCATGTCAAAGTCTTCGATACCGTCGACTATCGCAGCTGCCATGGAGTAGAACGGAGTGATGCCGGAACCGCCGGCAAGAGCGATAACATGCTTTGCATCCTTGAGCTGCTGATAATAGAAGTCACCGAGAGGACCGGAAATATCGACCTCGTCGCCTTCCTTCCAGTTCTCGAGGATCCACTTGGAAGCGTAGGAGGGATTGGTGAGCTTGATAGTGAGAGTGTAGCTCGTGCCATTGTCACCGAGAGCGTCCTTCGGATTGGAGCGGATGGTGTAGGGCTTGTTCACGGGAGCACCGTTGATGTTGAGGGAGACGCTGACGTACTGGCTCGCACGGAAGAATGCCATCTTCTTCGTGCCCTTTGCCTCGTTCGGAACGAGGGTGAAGCTCTTTGCTCCGCCGTGGTCAACTACTTTTGCTATCTTGACATGCTGAACTGCGGGATGAAGTGAGGCAGCGAGATTGTTTGCATTAAAGACGGACTGAGGTATAGTTGCCTCGGCCTCTTCGATTTTAGCAACGCGGGTCTTTACCTCGCCGAGGAAGGGGAAGGGAGTCAGACCCTTGAAAACGTCTCTTTTGTAATTGTACTTACTCATTTTACTTGCCCTCCTTCTTCATGTCGAGGAGCATGTATCTTGCCTGCTCTGCGCCGGAAAGATATGCCTGACTGTAACCGTCCATCTGGGTGCCGTGGCCGCCGACGAAGCGGAGACCGTGGATCGTGTAGTCTTCCTTATGGCCGCACTGTACACGGGGGAACATGCCGTCCCAAAGTCTGGGGTAGTAACCGTAGACATCGCCTCTGGGAGTGCCGAGATAACGAGCCCATGTAACAGGGGATGCAATTACTATCTCTTCAATGTGATTCTTTATGTCGCATCCTGTGACTTCTTCATAGCGCTCGACACATTCAAGAGCGATCTTGTCCTTGATCTTGAAGTAATTTTCTTCTGTGACATCCTTGAAGGGATCACCGTCATAGAATTTAGAGAACTGCAGGAAAGCTCTTCCCTCGCCGGCAGCATCGGGGTTAGCTGCGCAGAGGTTGGTAACGGTGATGTCTTTATGAGTCTCTATGGAATCGGAGGAGAGGAACTGAGCGTGATTGTCGGGATTATAGCGCATAAAGGTATCGTAGTTCTTAAGGCCGATCTCTTCAGCCGAGGCATCCAGACCGAGATAAACCGTGAAAGCTGCCTGAGCGAGCTTCTGAGCGTTCATCTTCTTCTTGTCGTACTCGGGAACTTCCTTGTGGTCAACCATGCGGTCGAAGACAACGTGAGGCATGAGGTTGGAGATGACCCACTCGCACTCAATGTATTCACCGCTCTCAAGCTCGACACCGTAGACCTTCTTGTCGCGAATGTCTATTTTGCTGACCTTGGTATTGTACCAGATATCGCCGCCGAGCTCGCGGATGCGCCGGTCGAATGCAAGGCTTATCTCATGGCTGCGGTTTTTAGCAAACCAGGGCTTCTGAGTGAGATAAACGTAAGTCATGAACACATAAGGAGCAAAGCTCATCTCGGTGGAGTCAGATGCAACGTAAGTCCAGTATGACTCAAAGATCTGTCTTGCCTTGTCGGGAACACCGATCTTCCTGAGCATATCGTCGCAGGGCTGGGGAACGAGGCACATGAGATCGTAATACTTGAGAAGCATTTCGACCTTCTGCGGGGGAGACGGCTCGTTGTGACGCTCAAACAGCCATTCAACGCCGTCAACCAGCATACGGCCAAGCTCGAGAACCGTGGTCATGCTCTCGCGGGAACCGGGAACCTGACGTTCCATCTCGTCGATAAAGTTCTGCACGCCTGCGGGCATCGCAACATTGAAGCCATTGGGATCGGTCGCGATGGAAGCAAAGGACTCGTCAGCGCTCATCCATTCAACATCGAGGTGATACATATCCTCAATGACCTGACGGACTGCACCGCGCTTGCCCTCGCCCTCGCCGGTACCGAA
>DCGN01000089.1:0-3478 GCA_002315275.1 Clostridiales bacterium UBA1777 | reverse complement strand
GCCTCAAATTCATAAGCGCCTCTTCTGAAGCTTGTGGCGCAGCCGCCGGGAAGATTGTGCTTTTCCAGAACAAGGACCTTCTTGCCGGCATTGGCAAGGTAAGTTGCTGCGGAAAGGCCGCCGTTGCCGGCACCGACGACAATTACATCGTATTTCTGCATATCTGTTCCTCACTTTCGTAATATTAAAAAGGCTGTGGTCATACCAATGTCATTATACACCGGTAAATGAAAATGCACAAGTGCTCATTGTGAATTGAATAACGAATTCATGCGTGGCATTTTGTGCAAATAAGTCAAAATTTTATAGCTGTGGTCATATATTGACAGCCAAGCTTGATTTGTTCGTGTATATCCTATATAATGAGTTATATAAAAAACTTCGGACGGAGGCGGTAATGTGGCTGTGAGCCTGAAGCAAAGCTTTACTGAATCTGTAAAAGCAGGTATACTGTCGGGCAAGCTGAAGCCGGGGGACAGACTTCCCGCCGAGCGTGAGCTTGCCGCAAATTACGGCATCAGCCGCAGCAGCGTAAATCAGGGTATCCTCGACCTTGAGCGTATGGGATTTCTCAGGATCGAGCCGAGAAAGGGCACATTTGTCGCTGACTATGTGCATAACGCCACGCCGGAGACACTATCCGCAATTATGAGCTTTGATTCCGATCTTATCGACAGAGCTCTCTTCGCCGACCTTATGGAGATGCGCATACTTGTTGAGCGTGAATGCGTAAGGCTTGCCTGCAAGAGGGTGAATTCAAGCTCTATAAAGCGGTTGAACGGCTGCTCACAAAAGATATATTCGGCTGATGCCTCAGAGCTTCCCGAGGCGCTTTACGATTTTCACAGGACAGTTGTGGAGCTGTCGGGAAACTCGGCATATCTCCTCGTCTTTCAGAGCTTTGATAAGCTGCTGCACAGACTTATTAAAGCACATTACAGCGACCCGAAGGAGCTTACGGCAAGCCTTCCGCTTTATGATGAGCTTGCTGTTTCCATTAAGCTCTCCGATGTTGAACGTTCCGTAAAGGCAATGTCCGAGATATTGAGCAGAGCCTCGAAATACTTAAATTCTCATTTGAAGGATACTGTGAAAAAATGAATATGAACGGCTACGAAATTGAGCGCAAATTCTTTATCGAGCTTCCGGAGCAGACTGTTTTGTCAAGGTGTGACAGCGTGACGGAGATTACGCAGACTTATCTTATTCCCGAAGAAGAGGGCTTTAATGAGCGCGTCAGAAAACGCGGTACAGGCTGTGAATGGACATACACTCATACGCGTAAAAAGCATATCACGGGTATCAGAAGGATAGAGCTTGAGGATGAGATATCTGAAGCGGAATACAATGAGCTTCTGAAAAAGGCCGATCCCTCGAAAAAAGAGATCCGCAAGACAAGATACTGCCTGACATATGAGGGCCAGCTTTTTGAGATAGATGTTTTCCCGTTCTGGAATGACAGGGCGATTATGGAGATAGAGCTTCGCGATGAAGCGCAGGAGATAAAGTTCCCACCGGACATCGTGATCGCAAGAGAGCTGACAGGCAACAAGATGTATACTAACTATGCTTTGTCAAAGGCGATACCCGATGAAGCACTGTATTTGTAAAAGGAGATATATATGAAGAGAGTAATTGCATTGATCATATGCGCCGTCATGGTGCTGTCGCTCTGCTCGTGCGCAGGGGTAGAGCTCCCGGAGCCTACCTCAGAGCCCACAGCAGAGTCTGCTCCCGCTCCTGCCGAAACTCCCGAACCTTCGGAGGAGCCTGCGGCAGAGGAAGCCGTATTTGAAACAGGGGAGAGAGTCTTTATCAATGTTGAAAAGACAGAGCTCACGGAGCTTGCGCCGGACGGCTCAGGCAAGCTTATCCTCACGTTCTTATACGAGACTCCGGTTGTCTATGTAGAGGGAAATGAAGAGGTCTCCTCAATGATAAACGATGCCATCGCAATGGAGGACGAGAGATACTATTCCGGCTACAATACCGATAACGGCTATGAAGCTGGTTATAACGCAATGCTTGAGGCCGCGATCGATAACTTTACCTACGCATATAACACCGGCAAGGATATAAAGGTTGATTTCTCAAAGGTCAGAAAGGTCGATATAACGAGAAATGACAGCGTCCTCAGTATCGTCTATAAGGAAACCACATATACGGGAGACCCGAAAGAGGATATCAGCGTATCCGCTATGAACTTTGATATAGCTACGGGCGAGCTTATCACGCTTGAGAAGCTTATACCCGATATGGATGCTTTTAAGAATAACGTTTCCGATTTTATCGTTGAATGGATGCCGGATCTTGCAAGCGCGGTCGGCGTTGAAACATATACCGATGTTATCCTTAATTCGATCACCGACGGAAACTGGTTTTTTAATGACGGATTAATTGTTTTTGCGGCTGATTTCAGCGGCATCGGCGAGGGCGCTTTTGACGGGGTGCATTACTTCACGCTGTTTGACTCTTTCTTGGATGAGAATATCAACCCTGTATATTTGCCGAGGCAAGGCGGAGTGTCCGGAACGATAGAGGCATATTCTCAGCAGAGCTACGGCGGAGAAATGGAGATAATCGACAGAGTTGTAATTGACGAGGGCGGACAGACGGTGTATCTGGTGGTAAAAGGAACAGAGATCGACCTTCAGATATATGACGTCGAATATGCAAACGATTCCTTCTACGCTACGGGACTCAGATGGGCGTGCAGTTATGTGACAGACGGCGTCATTCAGCTCGTGTGCAATATTCCGAACGGCATGCCGAAGCTCGCAATAAATAATAAATATTCCGGGGAAGACGATTCAAACATGCTGTTTTTGACGTCGGACGGAGCGGGAGGAGTCTCGCTTGCGGATGACAGCATATCAGCTGTAGGATGAACCACACGATGTTGTGATTTTTGAGGAAAAATATCAAAAAAATGTTGACATACTCTCACACCTATGGTATTCTATCAAGGCCGCATTGGAGGGGTAGACAAGAAGAGGTGCGCCTCCACCCCGTGAGCGAGACCTGTAAAGAGGGAGGATATGTTCATGAAGCATGCAATCATCGTAACCGGTGGCAAGCAGTACCGTGTTGCCGAGGGTGACGTCGTTTTCATCGAGAAGCTCGACGTTGCAGCAGGCGAGGCAGTTACCTTTGATAAGGTTCTGGCAGTTGTTGACGGTGACAACGTGGTTATCGGCAAGCCCGTCATTGAGGGTGCAACCGTTTCCGCTAACGTCGTTAAGAATGGCAAGAGCGCAAAGGTCCGCGTTTACAAGATGAAGCCCAAAAAGGGCTACCGCAGAACCCAGGGTCACAGACAGCCCTACACTAAGGTTCAGATAGCTACGATCAACGCTTAATTATTTTCCGCATTGATATTGACAAAAGGAGGAATAACCTGAATGGCACATAAAAAAGGTATGGGTTCTACCAAGAACGGCCGCGACAGTGAGTCTAAGCGTCTTGGCGCCAAGAGAGC
>DCGN01000151.1 GCA_002315275.1 Clostridiales bacterium UBA1777 | reverse complement strand
ATATCGTATATTCCGTTGGAAATATAGAACTCGATTATCACATCAAAGCAGTTGTTGCCCGACAGCGCGAAGCCCGCCGACCTGAGCAAAAGGCTCGTCTCCTCAATGCTCAGCTCCAATGCGATCGCGAATGCGATTACCGTCGGCTTGCTCGGCTTATACTTCGGGTCGTTGTTTATCTTCCAGAACGTATTTTTGCTGACGTTTGCCTTCTTATAGCACTCTACATCATCCATGCCCTTCTCGTCGATAAGCTTGAGCAGCATCACGGCGAAGGTATCATCCATCTTTTTGATCAGCTCCGCGAGGCTTCCCGCCTTTTTTGCGGGCATCGGCTTTGCTGCAGCGGGCGCGGCGCACATATCCTTCTCGGGCATGAATGCCTTGCCGCAGACCCTTCTCGGTTTTCCATCAAGCCGCATTCTTGCCGTGCGGCCCTTTGCACGCTGGAAACTGCCGATTGAATTTCTCTCAGCCTTGAGTGCATGATCCTCATACACGAAGCGCAGGCTGCGGTTCAGATATTCGCGAAGAGCAATATCCTTGCTGAGTTCAAAAGCCCGCCTGTTGATAACGCAGATGAAAACGTTCATCTCTCCGTCCGTCGTAAACAGAAAGTCCGATATCGCATCTATCGCAATGCGGAGCACCTTATCCTTCGGGAAGCCGAAGGTTCCAGAGGAAATGAGCGGGAAGGCTATGGATTCCGCGCCGAGGCGCTTTGCCTTGACGAGCGCGTTAATGTAGCTGCTGCGAAGGAGCACGGCCTCATTCTGCTCCCCGCCCTCCCATATAGGACCCATTGTGTGGATCAGATATTTTGCGGGCAGGTCAAACGCGGGAGTAACGGCGATCTCGCCGGAATCAATAGGCTCAAGCTCTGCGCATGCGGCATCAAGCTTTTTTCCCGCTGCCCTGTGTATGGCAAGGTCCGTTCCGCCTCTGCCCGAAAAGCAGCAGTCGGTCGGGTTTACTATCACGTCGCATTTCACAGTTGTGATATCCCGGTTAATGATCTGAAGCGGCATACTGCACCTCCCGTCTCTGTTTTATCGAAACGCTCTCTCAGCGTTTTTCGGTGAGCTCTCTTGCGATCTTATCGAGCAGCTCGACCGTAGAGCGCACATCCTCCTCGGTAGTATTGCTGTTTATCATACACATGCGCAGCACTCTCTTGCCGCGCAGAGTTGTCGTGACAACGAATGCGTAGCCTGTCTTATTGAGCTCCTCGGATATTTTGCCGGACAGCTCGTTAAGCTCCTCCTCGGTGAAGCCCTCAGGATGGAATCGGAAGTTTATCGTGCCGCAGGACGGCTCGGACACTATCTCCCAGTCGCCGAACTGCCTGAGCATATTCTCGACGATCTTTGCATTGTAGAACGAGTATTCGATTATCTCCTCGAGCAGATCCGTTCCGAGCGCCTGCACAGTGTACCAGAGCTTTATCGCTCTGTGCGGGCGGCTCATCTCCGGACCCATGTCCCATCCGTCATAATGCTCCGAGGATCTGACGTCCTCAAGATACTCGGGATGCTCGGTAAAGGCGTTCAGCAGAGTCTGCTCGTCTCTTACGATAAGCGTGCTGCAGCTGTACGTCTGCATCATCCACTTATGCGTATCCCACGTCACGGAGTCCGCGCGTTCAATGCCCTTTGCGAGGTTGCGATATATAGGCGAGATGAGCGACGAGCCGCCGTAAGCGCCGTCAACGTGCATCCAAAGGTTGTATTTCTCCGCGGCATCGGCTATCTTGTCAAGCGGGTCTATAGTACCCGTGTTCGTTGTTCCGAGGTTTCCGATCACCGCAAACGGCTTCTTACCCGCGGCAATGTCTTTCTCGATTGCCTCCTCCAGAAGCTCGGGACGGATCTTAAAATTATCGTCCGTAGGGATCTTCACGATCTGCTCCGGGCTGAAGCCGAGCATACGGAAAGCCTTTTCAACGCTGCTGTGAGTCTGATCGGAGAAATACGCCGTCGCAATCGTGATCTCCTCATGTGTGAGCTTATTCTCTCTTGCCGCGATAAGTGCGGACATCGTGGACAGCGACCCGCCCGACATGAAAATACCGCCGCAGGTCTCCTCGGGGAAGCCCGCAAGAGAACCCATCCATTTAACGAGCTTTTCCTCTACCATGCTTGCGCCCGGTGCCAGCGCCCATGCGCCGCCGTGCAGATTATATATCTCGGACAGTATCGCTCCCGCAAGAGAATACGGAGAAACAGACGAAGCAACAAACGAGAAAAATCTCGGGTGCTGGATCATCATTCCGTTCTGGAAAACATCGCTGATAAGCTGCTTGCCCACCTCGACTCCGTTGCGTCCCTTTGCGGGGATGTCCGTTTCGGCTATGCGCTTAACGGCCTCCTTGTCCTCCTCCGGGGCAACAGGCAGATCCTTAACCTTTTCGTTTACTTCAATATAATCCGCAAGCAGCTCGCGTAGCTGCTCAAACTGTTCTCTGAATGCATTCTGAGTGTTTTTGTCAAACTCTATACGGTCAAGCATTTCGATTACCTCTTTTGAACTGATATTATTTTTAGTTCCCTTTTTTCACAGTTTGGGTTTATGTTTTTTTATTATAAAACATTCTCCCGCAGTAATCAATAGCATTGCCTAATGTCTATCCGCATAGTAAAGGACACTGCCCTAACTGACAGTGTCCCTAACCTTATCACTTACCAAGGGTATATTGCTTCGATTATTTCTGTGAGAGCCTTTATAGACGCGGGATTGGAATGGCCGTGCTCCATGGCTTCAAGCACTAATTTAAGAATCGCGGAAATCATTTTTTCACCTCCTATTTGACCGAAGGATCGCAGATGCTGTCTCAGCCCTCAAAAGCGCCGAAAAGCTTTTCAAGGAACTTCACAACGATCCCCGCACTGCCGAACCAGCTGTCGCTTTTGTCGAGGATTTCGCCGATAAACTTGAATATTTCTGACATTTTTTCTCCTTTCATAACATAATTTAGGTTGACATAATTGCAGCATTGTGATACTGTAGTATCGTAACAAAAAATATACTTTAGCCGCATATATAAGTCAAGCTTACAGCATCTGTAAGATACTATTATAAAACATTAGTATCTAAAAAGGAGCAAATAATGCGAGATACGAAGACAGAGTTTCTAAAAGAGTGTATTGCTGACGCTATATTAAAGCTTATGCGAGAAAAGCCTCTTGAGAAAATAACCGTTGACGAGATAAGCAAGCTTGCCGGTGTCGGCAGAGCGACCTACTTTCGCCATTTCAAGTCCAAGGAAGAGGCAATTATCTTCAAGCGCAAGCTGCTGTGGCGGCGCTATTGCGATGAGCACGGCATTACCGTGAGAAACAAGTTCTATATCGGCAACGCCCGTGCCTTTTTTGGTTTTGTATATCAAAACAGAGAAGATACTATTCTTTTGTATTCGGTTGGCAAAGAGACTCTGCTCTTTGACTACTTCAGAAGCATAGCCGAAGCCCCTTCTCACAGCAGCGAGGAGCGCTACCGCGAGAAGTTTCTCATATTCGGCCTTATGGGGCTTCTTGATGAATGGCTTTTGAGCGGATTTAAGGATTCTCCCGAGCAGATGTCGCAAAGGCTCGATAAAATTGTTTCTTCCTGCGGTTCTCTTGAAATACCGTAAAAAAACTGCTATGGCTGCATTTTGAGCAGTCATAGCAGTTTTTTTATTTCGTTCGCTCACTCCGTGAGAAGCATTACGAGATCGTTTATCTCAGCCTCGGTCATGCCGCCCTCCATGAGATATGCCGTAGCGTCCGCGCTGTAGTCGGCCGATCTCAGCTCGTCAACATCCTCCGTTCCGTGGAGATAGGAAACGAAGGCATCGAAATAGAGCTCCGCTATTGCCTGATACTTGCCGGGTGCTCCGTCCTTTGTGACCCTGTAATAGTTTGCGTAGGTCTGCATATAATCGGCGAGCATCTCGTCATAGGATGCTCCGCAGAGAGCTTCGACAAGCATGCAGACAAAGCCCGTTCTGTCCTTGCCCTCCATGCAATGGATATATGCCGGCAGCTTCGAGGAAAGGAGCTTTCGCATTCCCTCCGCCACGCTCTTCTGATAAAGCTCCGACTGATATGCGCTGCCCATATCAAGCAGTGCGGCCTGCCCGTTACCGATAAGCTCTGCGGCATAGTCGGACGCAAAGTCCGATGCGGCCATGTAGCCGGCAATATCGGCCTCGGAATCCGCAAGATCAATCAGGCACTTTATGCCTGCATTTTCGAGCAGGGCATCGGTATATGGTGCTCTGCCGCGGCTGTTGTCAACCGGAGATGCGCCTCTGAAAAGCCTGCCGGCCTTAAGCTCTCCTCCCGAAAGCTCTCTGAAGTTGCAGAACATCTCGTCAGAATCATAAGTACTGCGGTCAAACGAGTACTGCTGACCGAGTGACTCCTGAATATCGGAATATGCGCCGGGTTCTCTCAGCGTAACGGTTACTTTATATCCGTCCTCAAGCTCCGCATAATTCCATATTCCCACGTTGTTATATGTGATCGCAATATTGGCCATCCCCGGATACGCTACTATAACGGCGGCACCGTTCTTCACATAGTACCCGTTGTAATACGGAACGTTTTTAAGCGTATAGCCGTTTTCGAAAGTGACGTCGCAGCTGTCTCCGAGCACAAAGCCATTGCTTTCGAATTCCTCCTGCGACAGCGCGACCGTTGCCGCTCCGAATTTCAGATCACGGGAAACGGTGCTCTCCGCCGTTGAAACGGCGGTATCCGCTCCGCTCGATAGGCCGAAGCCCACTCCTCCCGATGCACCGGAATCGGCCTCGCTCGAAATGCCGAAGCCCACTTCGCTCTCAGCGTCCTTTGCACAGCCGGCAAAAGCCGTGAGCACAAGCACCGCTGTCAGAAGAACCGCTAAAGTTTTTTTCAGTATCTTCATATAATATTACTCCGCAAGCGTTTTATTTCCGTTCGGCAAAGCATGATTTTTGCTCTGCTACCGCTTGATTATATGACAGTTTTCGGTAAATTTCAAGAATCAACGTAAAGACCGCTCTCTGTTTTTTCTGCGCGTGTACTGAACTTCTTCCCGTTTTCCGCCTCTAACCGGGCTGCCTCATCCGTCACTGCCGCGGCGATAAAGCTCCTGCGTTTTCAAGAAAAAACAGACATCCATCAGGCGGGTCGCCATCGGGATGTCTGTTTATTACGGTTCATTGTCAGCTGTCAAGAAGCTCAAGGAATTTGTCCTCGGGCAGCGGCTTATAGAAATAATAGCCCTGCACATAGTCACAGCCGCATTCCTTCACGGCCAAATACTGCTCCTTATTCTCAACGCCCTCTGCAACGACCTTTGAACCTATCTTATGCGCCATATCGACAAGGCTTTGCACGACGATCCTTACTCTGTCATTGCCAACGATCTTGGAAGCGAATTGAATGTCAAGCTTGATGATATCGAATTCATAGTCCGTGATCATGCCGAGCGAGGAGAATCCGCTGCCGAAATCATCTATCAGAATGGATGCGCCGGCGTTTCTCAGCGCGGAAACAACGTCCAGCGTGTAGGCCGACATGTCTTCATAGGTGGATTCGGTTATTTCAAATCGGTGCAGCTTATTTCCTTCGGGCATCTCCCTCAGCATTTTGTTCAGCTCATCCATAAGCGCCGTATCATAGAGATCCATTCTGGAAAGGTTTACGGACACCGGAATGACCCTTCGTTCCTCTGTGAGGCGTTGTTTCAAAAGCGAATGGACTTTGCACGCAATGATACGGTCAAGCGCGGAGACCATGTCCTTCTTTTCAAGTGTGGGAATGAATACGGCGGGTGATATCATGCCCATCTCCGGGTGTATCCATCTTGCAAGTGCCTCCGCGGAAACTATCTTACCGGTCGCGCACTCAACGATGGGCTGGTAGAATGGCTGAAACTGCCCGTTGTCGATCGCCTTGTCAAGCTGGCCGATAACCTCGGTCTCGCCGCAGTAGCTTGATTCCGCGACCTTGTCATATTCCGCATAGAACTTGCTGCCCGAGCTGTGGAGAAAGCTCGTTGCGGAGCAGGCTCTGTCATACATGGAGGAAACAGGCAGGCTTCTATCCGTTATCTCATACACTCCGCAGTATAAAAGCACATTGACTTTTAGACCCATATCCGTGTAAGGCATCTGGCATACACGCTCGAGGCAGCTTCTGTCAAAGCCCGCCTTCTTCACAAGGCAAGCAAAGTGATCCGTGCTCGTTCTGCCGACGACGCTCGGGCAAAACGGTGCATTGGCAAGTCTGTCTGCGGCGGCGCAAAGGAATCGGTTGCCGCCCTCCACGCCGAATAGGGAGTTGATCGTCTTAAACGACACTACATTGAAAAACAGAAGGATATACTCCCCTGCGGGGTCAGCGTTCAGGATCTTTTCCGTTTTCTTATAGAAGCCGATGCGGCTCAGCGTCTTTGTTACGGGGTCTATCTGCGTATTTTCCACATAAGACACATTCTGCCACATTATAACGAGTGCTGCCTCCGTGAAAATCGCGATGCCGAATGTGATGACCGCTGAGCCGAGCAGTCCTATGGCATCCTGCGGCCCGAAAATATACGGGGTCAGGCTGGAATAGACGATGACCGCGATATCGTAAATCCCGAGCAGCGTGCACAGCAGAGTGCGCCTGCTCTTTTCGGACACTATGACAACGGCATGGAAGCCGATTATCAGATACGGGTACATGACCGCGCCGTAGGTCAGCGTCAAAAGCGGGAACTCAAGCACGTCAAGCACAGCGAGCATAAGATAACCCAAGAAAACGCCGTGTTTGCTCTTCAGCCCGAAAAACAGATTGCAGATGATAAGCACTGCGCAGAGGAAGCAGAAGCCCGTTACGAAATTCATTCCGTAAAGGAACAGATTTGCCAAAAAGCCGAGGGAGTTGCCGACGGCACCTGCAAGCGCCACGGCGATAAGCGCACGGGTCTTGATATTCATTTCCGTGTCAAACAGACTGCGAACGCTGACGCTGTTCATTGTCTCCAAGCCGTGCTTCGCTGTACCCATGTCTCCGCCCCTTTCCGAAAAAATAAAAAACCGCACGTTTCAGTAACCTATACTGAACACATGCAGCTGGCTGGCCGCCAAACGGCCCCTTTAGCTTTGCGTCGCCGAGTTGCCCCGGGTTTGCCAAACTTTTTCTTGTTTTTCAGCATTATACAACAGTCTTTGAGATTTTGCAAGATAAAATATACTCGAAAAATCATTTATTTTGAAGCAGAAAACTTGCTCCCTCGGAGTGCCGCGGTTCCGAGGGAGCGAATGGCGTTTGACGAGGCAAGCCGCATATTTAAATAACTAAAATCACATGAATTCCCGGATATAAATATCATGGAGATACTTCTCTCCCCGGAATTCTTCAAAGTACTGTTCTCCGCTCCTTTTAAAGCCGAGCTTCAGCGCTGTTTTGACGGATGCAATATTATCAACCGAAATATACGCAGCAATCTTCTTTGCCTTCATTTCCGATGCGGCAAATTCAACGATCCTGCTTAGCGCCTCGTATGAATAGCCGTGTCTCCAATATGCCGGCTGAAGATCGTATCCTATCTCGACCTCGCCGTTTTCCCTATCCCAGCAGTGAAATCCGCAGGTGCCTATCTTTTCCCCGGTCTCCTTGAGAACAATGATCCATCTGTGCTGTTCCCTCGGCTCCTTCTGAAGATAAAAGTCTATCCATTCCGCGGCTTCCTATACTCCCGATACCGGCTCTGCGTCATACAGGTATTCGTTCACTTTCGGTGTGGAAAACTGCTTGCAGAAAAACTCGTCATCGTCATGGCCGATGCATTTCAGCGTCAGTCTGTCAGTATCCAGATCCTTGAAAAATCCATATTCTAATTCAATCTCTTCCGGCTCTTACATCCGCAATGAAGCTCTCTATCAGTTTGTTTACTTCCTCAGGGCAGTCATCGTTGGCATTGTGCGCGGCGCCGTGAATGATTACAAGCGGATACCCCGTTCGTTTGGACCACTCGCGGTTATAGGCGGCCACTTTGCCTACATAGTCTTTTTCTCCAAGCAGCAGTAGGGTTTTGCACGGAAGCGTGACCTCCTTGTTTTCCGGAATGAACGCCGCCTCTCCGACGTACATCAAACGGCACAGCTCGCTTTTGGAGTATTCCGACAGCATCTCGATCATCCTGCTGCGCGCGGACTCATTAACGGCGCACATTTTAGCCATAGATCTTCTGAGTGTTTTATCGGGAAACATTTTGCACATCCACTCGAGCTGGCTCAGCCAGAACATATCGGACTTGGAATAATAGTCTCCGAAGGGCGCGCTGTCGATCGAAACAAAGCCGTCCGCTTTGTCGGGGAAGCGGTCTATGTAATATTGAGCGATCATCCCTCCGAGTGACTGGCCGACGAAGATAGCCTTATCCACATTTTCAGCCGTCAGGATGCGATCGAGCTCCGCCGTTATATTCGCATAGCTGAACTCACCGTAGTGCCTAGACTTACCGTGGCAGGGACAGTCCCAAACGATCATTTTGCAGCAGTTTCCGAAAAATGATATCTGCTGCTCAAACAGCCTGTGATCCGCCGTCAGACCGGGCAGAAATACAAGCGTTGTATCGCTTTCCGCTCCATAGACCCAATAATATGTCTCCCCGTGCTCGGAACGTATTCTCTTTTCCTTCATTTCTTCCATTGTTGATCTCCGATCGTGCAATCTCGTTTTGTATTTCATATTCCGATGTTATCGACTGTCAGCAGCGAAACCGTCCGGGATCCTTATGCAGCCGTGCGGACTTTTGCCGTAATGTGTCTTGCTGATCGCACCGCGTTTGATAACGGCACTTTGTTATTTGATTTTAACACAGTGCATTCCCGTAGGCAACAAAAATTGCCTGATTTATCCGGCAGACGAATCA
>DCGN01000040.1:5682-6500 GCA_002315275.1 Clostridiales bacterium UBA1777 | reverse complement strand
TCGGTAAAGCGCATGGCGCATATGCAGTACCGCAACTTCATATATAAGCGCAGACGCATCTTTCTCGCGGTGGCGCTCGCGCTGCTCGGCGCAGGCGCATATATCGTGACGGTGCGCGAGGGCTGGGGCGTGTTCACGCTTGCGCTCGGCGCGTTGGCGCTGTGGCTGCTCGACCTTGTGCCGAGGCGCGTCACGAAGCAGGCGATAAAGAACTTCGCGGGGAAGTACCCGTCGATCCACGCCTTTGTCACGGATTCGGGCGTTTCCACCCAGCTCGTGACGGACGAGGTCGCGTTTGAGAAGCTCCTCAAGCTCGTTGAGGACAAGAAGTACGTTTACATCTATATCAGCGAGATAACGGCGTTCATGCTCGAGAAGAGCAGCGTGGACGGTGACGGCGGCGTGGACGCGTTCAAGGCGTACCTCTCCGAAAAAACCGGCCTCAAGTGGGAAAAGCCGATAATACTCTGAGACTATTACACTCTCTCGTCGCCCCAGAAGAAGAGCGCGACGGTGCCGGGGCCGGTGTGGCTGCCGATCGTTGTGCCGACGGAGTATATCTCGACCCTTCCGTTGAGCTTCGGGAATGTCGCCTCGACCAGATCTGCGACGGCGCGCGCGTCGTCATAGCAGGCGGAGTGGCAGATATAGCACTTGCCGGAGTAGTCAAGCCCGCCCTCGGCATGCTTTTCCATCTTCTTCACGATGTCCTTGATGACACGCGCCTTGCCGCGTACCTTTGCGCGCGGCGTGAGGTGACCCTCGGCATCCATGTCGAGCAGGGGGCAGATCTCGAGGATGCCGCCGAACACGGCCGC
>DCGN01000040.1:5123-5613 GCA_002315275.1 Clostridiales bacterium UBA1777 | reverse complement strand
AGGTCGGTGGAGAAGAACCAATGGTGCAGCCTGAGCCTGTTCGCCTCGAGCCACGCGGCGAGCTCCTCGGCGCTCATGCCCTCATCGCGCAGATCGGCGGCCCTGTCCATCAGCAGGCCGTAGCCCGTGGACGCGCCGAGCGAGTCTACTATATAAATATGTCTCTCGGGGAAGCGCGCGGCGGCAATGAGCGCGGCGTTTCTTGCGGAGTTGGATACGCCCGACAGCCCCGAGGAAAGGCAAACGTGCACGATGTCCTTGCCCTGCTCGAGGATGGCGGTGAAATAGTCCTCAAACTCGGCGATGTTCACCTGCGAGGAGCGGGTCTCCGCGCCTGCGGCCATGCGGGCGTAAAACTCGTCATAGGGTATGCTCTGCCCGAAATCATCGAGGTACTCCTCGCTGTCGATGGCGAAGTGGAAGCAGATGCAGCTTATGCCTCTGCTTTCGAAATGCTCGCGGGAGAGATCGGCTGTCGAGCAGCAGCTCA
>DCGN01000040.1:188-5030 GCA_002315275.1 Clostridiales bacterium UBA1777 | reverse complement strand
TGTCATTGCGAACCATCGCGCACGATGATGCGGCAATCCGTGCTTCTCATACATTACGCCTTCACCATACACCCGCGCACGCTAAAACATCAACCTACTGCTCTCTCTCCGCGCTCTACCGAAACGAAAGCCCCCGGTAGAGCGCTTTTTTCAAACTCTACCGGGGGCGATATCTCACTCTACCGTCAGTAGAGTAGCTGAAATTTCAGCAAAAATCAGAACTTTTTATACTGCTTCTCGGGCTTGTAGAACTCGAAGATCACGGCATCCTTGCCCTTCTCGCTCTTCTTGTCATGGCTCGTCCATGCAACCTTCATCGCGCCCATGGCCTCGCTGAAATGCACGGCGGCGGGTCTGCGGCCTATCTTGTAGGCGATAAACTGCGGGCGGGCGAGGAAATTCATAAGGCAGCGGCTGAGGATGAAGCGCACGGGGGCGGGGAAGCCCTCGTAACGCTCGGCGGGCATGGCGAGCTGACCGCGGACGATGTCCTTGCCGTGGCGCTTGAACCAGCGGACGATCATCGGGTTGAAGCTCTCGACGCACGCGGCACCTCTGTAGGAGCAGAGCATATCGTACGTCTTGCGGCAGAGCTCGCGGTTGTGTCTGCCGTTTTTGAGCTCCACGATGAGCGGGCTTCTCGCGTCTACAAGGTCGAGCACGTCACTGAAGAGCGGGATGCGCTGGTCTGTGCCGCAGAGCGGGAACTCCTGCAGCCGGCGGAACGTGTAATCATCGACCCTGCCGGGAACGCCGCAGACGCGCTCGAGCGTATCGTCATGGAAGACGACGACCTTGCGGTCCTTCGTGAGCTGAACATCGAGCTCGATGCCGTAGCCTGCCTCGGCGGCGAGCCTGAAGGCGGCAAGCGAGTTCTCGGGGACGGACTTGTCCTCGGAGTGCAAACCTCTGTGGGCGAAATTCATCCCCGCGAAGGGCGCTCTCTCCCTGCGCGTGGACTTGCCCGGCGCGAGCAGATATATCACGCCCGCCGCCGCGGCAGCGCCGATAATAAGCTCTTTGGAAAGCTCAAGGTCGATTTCAAATTCCTTTTTCATATCAATAACCTCCGTATGTTTAGAAGTGTGGGGTTAATGTCATTGCGAACCGTCGCGCACGATGGTGCGGCATCCGTCTTCCTTATTCCTCATTGGCTGTATTATACCACTTTCCCGCCCATGCAGTCAATTTTCAGGTTGAATATTTCGCCTCCGCATTGTAAAATGTGAATAGTTATTACGGCAAAAACATAAGGAGGAAACACAATGAAGCTCAACAAAAAGCGCACCGCGCTCATAGGCTTTGCCTTCTTCGGCATCCTGCTCCTCTGGCAGGTCTATGACTCCTGGTGCCCCACGTTTCTGACGGACATTTTCGCCCGCAGGATATACGGTATGTCCTCGGCCGAGCTGAAGCTCAGCGAGCCCGAAACGATACTCAACGTGCAGTGGATAGTCGGCATCATCATGGCGTGCGACAATCTCGCCGCGCTGATCCTGCTCCCGATATTCGGCAGCCTTTCCGACAGAACGCACACGCGCATCGGCAAGCGCATGCCGTACATCCTCGTCGGCACGTTCGTCTCCGCGATAGCGTTCCCGTTCATCCCGCTGTTTTTCCATAACGGCAACATCGCCGGCATGGTCATCATGATGGCGATAGTGCTCATCTTCATGATGATGTACAGAAACCCCGCCGTCTCCCTGATGCCCGACATCACGCCGAAGCCCCTCCGCGCAAAGGCAAACGGCATCATCAACATCATGGGCTACTTCGGCGGCGCGTTTGCCACCGTCCTCGGCATCTTCATGGTGCTTTCAAAGTACATCAACGCGCCCGACGCCGAGCGCAATCTCTGGACTATCGAGCTGCCGTTCATCGTGGCCTCCGTGCTGATGACGGTCTCCGCCCTCGTGCTGTTCTTCACTATAAAGGAGAACAAGATCGAGGCCGACATTGCCGACGAGCTTGCCGAGGGCGAGCGCCTCGCCGCTGTCGAGACCCCCGTTGACGACGACAAGCCCATGTCGAAGGCGAACAAGCGTATGCTCCTCGCGATCCTCGGCGCGGAATTCCTTTGGTTCATGTCCGATAACGCGATCGGCACATACATCGGCAACTATGTTATCTACTACCTCAACTCCGTCTCAAGCGCCACGATGTACCTCACGATAATCGGCGGCGTGGCATCGGTCATAGGCTTCGCGATAGCCGGCACGATAGCCGACAGGATAGGCCGCAAGTGGACTATCTCGACCGGCCTTGCGATAACGTTCGTCGCGCTCATCATCATGTGCTCCGTCACGCCGACGCGCCGCATCACCGGCGATAACGGCGAGTACGTGTTCCCCGCGGTGCTGTTCGCCGTGTGGGCGATAAAGGGCTTCGGCATGGCGCTCGTGCACAACTGCTCGTTCCCGATGGTCGTTGAGCTGTGCTCGTCGAAGAAGATAGGCAAATTCACCGGCTACTACTACACGGCCTCCATGTCCGCGCAGACGGTCACCCCGATAGCGCTCGGCCTCGTCTTCAAGGCCACGTTCAAGTGGGGCGCTCTGCCGATCTACTCCTGCGCGCTCATCGCGGCATCCTTTGCCGTGTTCACGCTCCTCGTCAAGAATATCAAGGCCGAAAAGGTCGCAAACATCAAGGGCATCGAAGCTATCGACGGCGACTGACATAAGCCCCCGAATATAAATTTACAGCCTCGCCTTTAGGCGGGGCTGTTCAGCGTGTCGACAAAGTCGACACGCTTCAACCGAGACCCGCTGCGCTGGGCTCTCGGTTGAGAACTCGCACTTATCGCATCGGGCAAATGCCCGATTTGGTCGGTGCGAGGGCTCGTTTTACTCGCCTTATGGTGTTTTTGAGGCGGCAAAGCTGCCTCAAAAACAAATTAAATCTCACTTAACAAATCTGTTGACGGTTTGTCTACAGTCTGTACAGCCTCGCCTTTAGGCGGGGCTGTTTTCAGTTAGAAGTCAGGAGCGAGGAGTTGCGGTACCGCCTGCGGCGACGGTTAAAATGCGGACTCGCTCGGCGATGCCTCGCTCATCCCTACGGGTGGGTGCGGGCTCTGCCTTGTAGGGGTGCGCATCCCAAAGGCTCCCCTTCGTAAGGGGAGCTGTCACCGAAGGTGACTGAGAGGTCGAGAGCATCTATGAGAAGCGAGGAATTGCGGTGCGGCTTCGCCGCAATCGGAATAAGCGGCACGCGTAGGGATGAGCGCAGCGAGTCCGCAAGGCTCCCCTTGTGCTCAAGGGGAGGCAACGGGGGATGCGGATTCCGACTCGCCAAGAGCCGCCTGCGGGCGGTCTGCCACAACTGTGACATCGGTCACTGTCTCGCAATGACAACGCGGGCGAACATCGTTCGCCCGCCGTGCTGCTTTACATCTTCAGATGCCTCAGCTTTTCCATGCAGAACGTCGAGATGATGCCGTTGACGATGCCGGCGGCGATGCCCGAGAACACGAGCACCGGCAGATAGCTCACTACCTGCGGCGTTTTCACGATTATCGCGGCGGCGATGAGTTGGCCGAGATTGTGGAAGAATCCGCCTGCCATCGAAACGCCGATGACGCTGAAGAGGTTCGTCTTTTTCAGAAGCAGCATCGCGCCGAGGCTGAGCAGACCGCCGCATAGCGCGTAGAGCGTTGAAAACGGCGAGCCGAACAGCAGCCCCGCGAGGACGATGCGCGCGAGGTTCAGATACAGGGCGTACCTCGCTCCGAGCATGTATATCGCAAACACGACAACGATGTTCGCAAGGCCGAGCTTCACGCCCGGGAGACCTATCGAGAACGGGATGAGAAACTCAACGTAGGAGAATATCAGCGCGAGCGCGGCGAGTATCGCGCAGCGTGAGAGGCGGCGTGTAGATTCCTTCATGACACCCTCCTCAGTACAGCACGATATCGACGTCGGTCTTGCCCGATATCGTCACGATGAGCCTATGCGGCAGGCACATGATGGACTGCTTGGCGAGGCTTATCTTGCCGAAGTGCTCGCAGTCATGACCGGAGCAGTCCGTCTCGGATATCCACACCTTGCCGCCGGAGATCGTTATCTGATTGTGGCCGAACTCGGTGTCCACGTCGATAACGCGGTCGATCGAGAGCGGGTACGAGCCGTATGCCTCGCCGTCAACCGTTACGTTGACGGCGCTGCCCGTTGAGCTGCCGTTTATCAGAAAGCCGAGCGAGGCGAGCCCTATGAGCACGAGCGCCGCGAACAGCGCAACATCGGCTTTTTTTATCATGTCCTTAAGCTTCATTGAAAACCTCAATACAGTGTGGAGTTCGGAGTTCGGAGCTGTAGGAGCACACCCCCGTTGCCTTCCCTTGGATAAGGGAAGACTCTCCCTCCGCCGGAGGGAGCCTTCCCTTACGAAGGGGAGCCTTTTATCATTAAATAAGAGCATCCCATATCATGGGATGCTCTTATTATAATACCTAAATTCCCGTCAGTCAAAGAATTTAATGATGTGTCTCGGGCAGATCTCAACGCAGTGGCCGCAGCCGGTGCACTTTTCGAGATCGATTACCGCGAGGGCATCCTTCACGACGATGGCCTGAGCCTCGCACTCGCGCTGGCACTTCATGCAGCCTATGCAGCCGACGGCGCACATCTTCATGACCTTCGCGCCCTTGTCCTTGTTGCCGCAGACGGTCATTACCTTCTGGGACTTCGGGATGAGGCTTATGATGCTCTTGGGGCAGGCATCTGCGCATGCGCCGCAGCCCACGCAGGCATCTCTGTCGACCTTGGCAACGCCGTCAACGATGTGCATTGCGTCAAACTGGCAGGCCTTGACGCAGTTGCCCATGCCGATGCACGCGAA
>DCGN01000040.1:0-157 GCA_002315275.1 Clostridiales bacterium UBA1777 | reverse complement strand
TGCTCTTGCCGCCGAACAGCATAGCCGCGCGGCAGTCCTGCGGGCCGGAATAGTTGAAGCGCAGCTCTGCGACGCCCTCCGTGCCGGAGCAGGGGACGAATGCAACGATCGGGTCGGCCGCCTCGGCGGTAACGCCCATGATCTCGGCGATCTTTGC
>DCGN01000154.1:4132-4429 GCA_002315275.1 Clostridiales bacterium UBA1777 | reverse complement strand
GAGCGTCATCGGTGAAGTGGACGGTCGGGTCTGTTCTGTCGGCTGCGTAGCGGACAGAGGAGAGCGTTGCCTCGCGGATGGGAAGCATCTCCGGGATAAGACGCGGTGTCTTCGCGAACCAGAAGTTCTTGCTGTCTCTGTAGCCGTGGCATATGAGAATGTCGGGCCACTTTTTGCCTTTTACGCCGTCTATTATATTCTGCCAGAGGTCGGGCTTCATAAGCACCTTGTCGATGCGGAGTATGAAGTGTGCACCGTACTGGCTGGTGATGCCGTTGAAGCTTCTGTACGGGCCGG
>DCGN01000154.1:0-4038 GCA_002315275.1 Clostridiales bacterium UBA1777 | reverse complement strand
GTGCACTCGAACACCTGATAAGCCTCGGAAACGACCATCGGGCGCTTGGGATCGGGATTTTCCTTATTGCACAGACCCTCTTCAAGGTGGAAGCCGAAGTTCTTCATCTTCTCCTGAGGTGTGTCTCCCGGCCAGCCCTGCGCGACGATCTTCTTATTGAAGCCGCGGCCTGCGGGCATGTAGTTGAGGGCAACGTGGCTGCCGTTATTGAGCAGATGCTGGGCGGTGTTGGAGGAGTTGCGCGCCTCGAGGATCATTGCATAATAGCCCTTGCCGGCGATATAGTACGGGAAGCAGAGGGAGTACGAGCCGACGGAGGTGCTGCCGTCCGCCGCGACGGTGGAAACGAGCACCGTTGCCATCGGAATGTAGGAGCTGGTCTGATAGAAATTGTCAACGATTCTAAGGTCTTTGAAGCTGCTCATGATTCATGTTCCTCTCATATTGTTATTCTTGTTATTCGGATATCGCGCCGTTTGTCCGGCTCGATCTGTTGTATGTATAATATCAAAATAGACAACAGTTGTCAAACCCGATATAAGACCCTCCCGGCACAGCTGAGAGGGTCTTGAGGATATTTACTTCATGTACCAATACTCTCCGAAGAGAACGTTCATGATGACCCACTGCAGCGTTGTGTACTCAACGGTGACCGTGCAGACAGACTCTGTACCGTCATCGCAGGTGCATCTGATAACGGTCGTGCCCTCGTATCGGGCTGTCACAAGGCCGTTTTCGTCAACGGCAGCGATGCTTCTGTCATCGGAGGACCATGTATAGTGCTTATTGTAGGCATTGTCGGGATAGACCTCGGCGGTGAGGACATAGGTAGCTCCGGAGGTCATCTCAAGTCCTTCGGCATTCAGGACCACGTCGGTAGTTCTGATGAGCTTTTCGATAGGCTCGGTATCCATGACTATGCCGCAGTCGGCGCAGTAGCATGTCTTCTCGCCCTCGATGTCATAGGTGCTCTGGGTGGTGGTGATCCACTCGCCTGCCGTGTGGGAGGGGGCGGTGTAGCTGTCACGCCAGTGATATCCGCAGCCGGAGCAGGTATGGTCGGTATAGCCCCATTCCTCGCAGGTGGGCTCGGTGACCTTTTCATCGTATACGGGGCTGTCACACTTCTCGGGGGAGAGTATCCTGGAATAGTCAAAGGTCTCATTTCTCTCGAACGTGATCTCGTTGCCGTCGGTATCGACAGATCCGATAAGGTTCTCGCCGAAGAGGCCGGCGCAGTAGGCTCGTCTCACGGGATGGCACTCATAGAAGCTGATCTGGCCGTTGACGGTGGTGTTGCGGTTATACTGCCTGTACAGCCAGTACTCCGGCATCTCCAGCTCATAATGCAGACCGCCGAGGCCGCCCGTGTGAACATGACCGTTGCAGGAGGCGTAACCGTCGATCTTGATGTCGCAGAAGTCGGAGTTGGATATGCCCGTTGCGAAAAGGCCGCCCATGAACTGCTCCGCAGTTATGGGAGCGACGCATCTGTCCTCAAAGAACAGCTCCACATCGGCATCGCAGTTATTGAAGTTGCCGTACGCAAAGCCGGCAACGCCGCCCTGACCGCAGACTGTCGCATGGCCGTAGAAGTATACTCTGCCCTGAACGGTGCAGTCGGAAAGCTCGGACTCGTAGACAAAGCCTGCGAGAATTGCGGCGTAGGCATCGACATCGGGCTCGACATCGACGTATGCGCCGAGGATGTTGACATTGCTTATCTCCGCGCCGACGACAGTTGAAAACAGCGCTGCGAAGGAGGTGATATACGGGATCTTATTGCCGTCATAGGTCGTTGCCGTATCCTTGCCGACCTTGGAGACCGTGAGGTTATAGATCGTGTAGCCGCAGCCGTCAAAAGAGCCCGTCAGCGGAACGGGATCCCAGTCTATCCCCGCAAGGTCGATGTCGTTGTCAAGCACATAGTCCTTGTCCGGCGCGGAAGCTATCGCGGCAAGCCCCTCTGCGTCGGTTATATGCACGGCACCGTCCGCAAAGCAGGCGGGCACGGCACAGAGCAGCATCGCGAAGATCAATATAAGAGCCAATATCTTTTTCATATGGCATTCCTCCACCTATATCTTGTGTTTCAGTATATCGCGTTTTTAGGCAAGTGTCAAATGAAAATAGGCATTTTCCGACAGCATATTGCAACTAATTTCGCCGATCCCGCATGCCGCATCTTGCAAGAGCCGTGCGCGATATAGTATAATGATAAAAATATCTGATCAATCGGGAGGAATAACCATATGAGCAACAACGCACAGCTGTTTTTTGATAAGGTGGCACAGGACGGTGCGCTCAGGCAGCGGCTTGAGGATGCGGAGGCCATGTATCCCGGCAGCCTCGAAATTCGCGAGGCTGTGGCAGAGGATGTGCTTCTGCCCGTTGCAAGGGAGTACGGCCTCGAGTTTGACCTTGCGGAGCTCCGCGCCTTCGAGACGCGCATGAAAATGAGCGGACTCAAGGCTAAGGACGGCGAGGAAGCCGCCGATGCGAATTATAAATACTGGCTGCTCGACTGCGGCTGGGAATATGACGAGAGCCGATTCTGCGGCGATAAATAAAAAAATCGCGCCGTTTATCCAAGCGGCGCGATGTGTTATATCATGTTCCGGTATGGTGCTTCTTGCCTTTTAAAAACTGCTCCTCAAGCTGGCGGAGAAGCTCACCGCGCTTCCGGTTTTCCCAATATGTCTTCAGGTAGCGCTGAAGCTGCTTCTTATGGCTGCACAGCTTCTCGGGGCAGTTGGCACAGGTGAGGCATGCGTTCGACCGCTCGGAAAAGCGTTCGGGATAGCGGGCAGCCATGAACTCCCACTTGATAAGAAGCGCAAGCGCAATGGCGAGAAGGCTCCAGTTATAGAGATTCGGCACGAGCAGCAGCGGCGTGAACATCATTGCAAAGTCCCAGTTGTATATCCTGCAGCTTCCGCAGCACTTGTTCTTCATCATCCATGTCTGGAACGGGCAGAAGAACAAGATGCATATCATATCGCATACCGAATAGCAAAGCGCGATAAGAAGAAGGATGCCGCTGTCGATAACGCCCGCATAATACACGGCAGCGATTATCGCATTGAGAGCTATCCAGCTCGTAAAGACGGTCAGCACGCCCGTGCTCATCTTCTCCCTGTCGGGAGCTTCGCCCGTGGCTTTGTGATTTATCGAAAACTGCTTCTGGCAGCCCATGCTCTCAAGCCTTGACGGGAAGAATCTCAGCGTCATTTCGACGGCGAAGACTACCCATATAAGGCACAGCACGACCGATTTGAAGCTGATGATGCCGTTCGAGAAAAGCTCCGTGTCTATCCTGCCTTCAATAAAATATAACGCCGTGGCCGCAAGCAGAAGCATCGACCTGAAAACGAGCTTGAAATAGTGCATTAACGATATTTTTGTAAGCTTAACTTTTTTCTTCATCCGTCTACTCCGTGAAAACAATATGTGAGAATTATATCATCGGTTTTTCTATTTGAACAGTAAAGAAAGTGTTAATCATCGGAAATATATATAAAAATTTAGCCCGTTCGGCAAAAAACCGCACCGCCGCGGTCATTGATCTCATCGGTCTTGCCGCCGTTGCCGCACTTATCGGACTATGGTGGATAAACGAGCCGTCCTACGGCGCGGCGGAGCGTATAGCCGCGCTTATGTCAGCGGTGCTGTTCTGCGGGGTGTGCATAAGGTTCGTGCCGGAATGGGTCTCGTTCTGGGGCGGAGATGAGCTCGCCGATGCCGCGCAAGAAGAGGTCACCCCCGCGGTTCACGCAAGAATATTCCTCTCGGCGCTCGCGTTCTGCGCCGCGGAGATATTGCTGGTTTACGCGGTCAGATATCTCGCGGGGCTTGAGGACGGGTTTATCGGGTATCTCCCGTTCTGGAAATGTCTCGACAGCGGGCACTATCTCGCCATCGCGGAGGACCGGTATCTCTCCGAGGGCGAGTGGGACAGGCTCGTTCAGCTCGTGTTTCTCCCGGGCTACCCGCTCGTCGTAAGGCTGTTCGCCGCGTTAACGAAAAGCTATCTTGCGG
>DCGN01000097.1 GCA_002315275.1 Clostridiales bacterium UBA1777 | reverse complement strand
CCGTAGATGTTGTTGAAGCGGATGGCGACATCGCGTGTCAGCTCGCAGTGTTGCTTCTGATCCTGACCGACCGGAACGTAGTCGGGCTGATAGAGCAGAATGTCGGCCGCCATCAGAGCGGGATAGGTGAAAAGTCCGCCGTTGATGTTCTCGGCGTTCTTGGCGCTCTTATCCTTAAACTGCGTCATACGGGAGAGCTCGCCGAACATTGTGTAGCAGTTGAGTATCCAGCCGAGCTCCGCGTGCTCATGCACATGGCTCTGGATGAAGAGCGTGTTCTTCTCGGGGTCAAGGCCGCAGGCAATGTACTGCGCAAGCTGAGCGACGGAGCGGCGGCGCAGATCTGCCGGATTCTGGCGCACGGTGATGCTGTGCAGGTCAGCCATGAAGTAGTAGCAGTCAAACTCCTCAGCTCTGTCTGCCCAGTTCTTGACCGCGCCGAGATAGTTGCCGAGATGAAGGTCTCCGGACGGCTGAATACCGGAGAGCATAACTTTTTTCTGTACGGTTGCGTTGTCCATAGTATTTATCCTCTTGTTTTTCAACAAAAAATCATTTAGATTATTCTATCAAATTAAGTTCAGCTTGACAACAGTCAAAATGAGAAATATTATAGTATGGTTGAAAATTATTCCGTTACGGAGGATAGATACATGAAGGATATGAAATGGTTTGAGGAGATGGAGGCAAAGATACCTCAGGGCGAGGTACGCACGAGATTTGCTCCATCCCCCACGGGATATATGCATGTCGGCAATCTGCGCACTGCTCTCTACACATATCTCATCGCAAGACACGGAAACGGCAAGTTCATCCTGCGCATTGAGGACACCGATCAGGGCCGTCTCGTAGAAGGCGCTGTCGACGTTATTTATAAGACGATGGCGGAGTGCCATCTCGAGCATGACGAAGGCCCCGATCTCGGCGGCCCCGTTGCTCCGTATGTTCAGACAGAGCGCCGCCCCTTCTACAAGGAGTATGCGGATCTGCTCGTCGAGCGTGGCCATGCTTACCGCTGCTTCTGCGAGAAGGCAGAGTCTGAGGAGGATTCCGGCGAGTTTGACAGGGGCGACGATCCCTGCCGCGATATGAGCAAGGCAGAGTCCGACCGCCGCGCCGCAGCAGGCGAGCCGTACGTTATCCGCCAGCGCATCCCCCACGAGGGAACCACCACCTTCCATGATGAGATCTTCGGCGATATCACCGTTGAGAACAAGACGCTTGATGACCAGGTCCTCATGAAGAGAGACGGTCTGCCCACCTATAACTTCGCAAACGTCATCGATGACCATCTCATGGGCATCACTCACGTTGTACGCGGCAGCGAGTATCTCTCCTCTGCCCCGAAGTACAACCTGCTCTATCAGGGCTTCGGCTGGAAGATCCCCGGCTATGTCCATTGCTCCCCCGTTATGAGAGACGCTCACAACAAGATGTCCAAGCGCCACGGCGACCCCTCCTACGAGGATCTTATCGCTCAGGGCTTCCTCACCGATGCTGTCCTCAACTATGTCGCGCTCCTCGGCTGGAGCCCGAGAGGCGAGCGCGAGATATACTCTCTCGATGAGCTCAAGGAGATATTCGATATGGCCGGCATCTCCAAGTCTCCCGCCATCTTCGATATCGAGAAGCTCAAGTACTTCAACAGCGAATACATCCGCGCAATGGCACCCGAAAAGTTTGCCGAGATAGCCGAGCCCTATATCCGCAAGGCAGTCAGGAACGAGAAGTACGATGCCGCCGCTATCGCTGCCCTTCTTCAGCCCCGCTGCGAGGTGCTCACCGACATTCCCGAGAAGGTCGACTTCTTCGATGAGCTTCCAGAGTACGGCACAGACCTCTTTGTCCACAAGAAGAGCAAGTCCGACGAGGCCTCCTCCGCCGACGTGCTCGCAAGGATCATCCCCGTTTTCGAGGCGATCTCTGACTGGAATGACGAGAACATCCTCACCGCCATGACCGATATGGCCGCCGCCATGGAGGCAAAGAACGCAAAGGTCATGTGGCCCGTGCGTATAGCCGCGGCAGGCAAGGCCGTCACGCCCGGCGGCGCGGTCGAGATATGCCGCATCCTCGGCAAGGACGAGACGCTCCGCCGTCTTCGCATCGCTCAGGAAAAGCTCGCCTGATAATTTCAAACAGTTAATAAAACACCTCTTTTTCGGAAAAACTATCCGTGAAAGAGGTGTTTTTATTATATGAATAAGAAAGCAAAAATCATCGCGGCAAGTTATATCACGGCTGCGCTCGCGATGCTCGGCGGGTACGCCCTAGTCACGGCGAACCGTCTCGGAGACTACAGGGTAATGGCGCAGTACAGCTCGTCTCTCGCGTTTGAGGAGGCGGCGGGAGCGATAAGCGATCTGAGCGAGACTCTCTCGAAGAGCCGCTACGCGACAGACGGCAGCATGTGCTCCCGGCTCTGCTCAAGGGCGTACGCAGACTCGCTTGCCGCCGAGGCCGCAATGGCCACTCTGCCGTTTTCGACCCATGAGCTTGAAAAGCTCACAGCATTTATAGGTCTCGCGGGGGACTATACATGTTCTCTTTGCGCGTCTGCTGCCGAGGAAGGGCTTACGGAGGAGGAACGGCAGAGCCTCGCCGATATGGCTGCCTCCGCCGCAGTCTATGCCGCCGCAATTGCTGAGTATCGGCAGAACCTGAACGACGGAGTCATCGTAATGGACGAGCGGGAGGAGCGCGCCGCAAATGTCGGCACGGAGGAAAGAGCCGCGCTCAGCGTGAGCCTTCTCGAGCTTGAGGAGCAGGTAGAAGAGCTTGCTCTCCCCGAGTATGAGGGAAGATACTGTGAAGCTCCCGTGCAGAAGGCGGAGCTTGTGCCAGAGGGGAGAGCCCGTGCCGCGGCGGCGCGGTTTCTCGGCATGGATGAGGATATGCTATCCTGCTCCTACGAAACGGCGGACGGGCTTCGCTGCTACACAAATAACGGCATGTACGTCACCTTGAACGGAGAAACTGTTACGGGCGCGGCATCCTCCCGCCTTGTGAGCGACGGAAGGATGAGCCTTGCCGAGGCTGAGAAGATAGCCGCGGACTTCCTTGCACAGCAGGGCATCGAAGCCGTCGAGCTTCTCAACAGCGCATCGAACGGATACGTTGCCTCGATGAGCTTTGCGCCCGTTGTCTGGGATGCAAGATGCATCGACGAGGCGTACAGCGTTTCGATTGCGCTTGATAACGGCAAGCTCTACGCCTACAGCGCCCCCGAGCAGTACGGGCTTGACGGCGAGCTTGAGTGGACGCTTTCGGAGGAGGA
>DCGN01000088.1:851-9257 GCA_002315275.1 Clostridiales bacterium UBA1777 | reverse complement strand
AGGAAGTTCAAGCGCGCCGTGACGGATTCCGACACCGAAAACTGCGTGCGCTATGCTCCCGATGAGAAGCCCGGCGTTGCAAACCTCATGAACATCTACTCCTCCGTTACCGGCAAGACCTTTGAGGAGATCGAGCGCGAGTTTGACGGCATGGGCTACGGCAAGTTCAAGCCCGCAGTAGGCGAGGCTGTCGTTGAGGCGCTGCGCCCCATCCGCGAGAACGCGGAGAGAATGATCGCCGACAAGGCATACCTCCAGCAGGTCTATACCGACGGCGCTCAGAGAGCCTCCTATGTTGCCCGCAAGACGCTCAGAAAGGTCTACAAGCGCGTAGGCTTTGTTGAGAAACCGTTCTGATAATAACAGATTCGGCAGAGCTTTCCGCCCTGCCGAATTTTTACGGCAAAAGAAGTGCCCCCATCATGATGAGCAGATCCTTATCCCCGCTCTCGCGGTACATCAGATACAGCACGAGAAGGAGGATGATGTCCTCCGTGTCGAGTTCGGAAAGCGCGTTCGGGATGAGGTTCGAGAGAATATCCGTAAGGTCGCGGCGGGCGGATGTCTGAGGCACACGGGACGCGCCCCCACGCAGCATCGGCGGGGCGGGGCTGTCATCCACGCGGACGGCTTTGCCTGTCTTGCCGTCATATCTGTTATACATCGCCCTCCCCTCCGTTCTCGCCCATCGCAAGGCGCGCTATGCGGGCTATGCGCGTGAGCTTTATCGCGCGGTCTACCTTGCCGCGCCGCTTTTCTGAAAGATACGGCTTCATCGCCTCGAGAACCGCGCTGCTGCCGCCGCTGTCCGTCCGCATAAAGCGGCCTATCCTGCCGATGAGCTCGGGGTCTATGCCGCCTGAGGAGTCCTGCTTTGCGCTTTGCGCGTCCTGCCCCATCAGATTTTTGGCAAGCCGGGATATCATCTCCATCTGCTGCGGATCGCCGAGAACGCTGTTGATCTTATCCTCCAGCTCGCTCATTTCTCTCCCCCCTTATTTTTCCATCAGCTTGCGGACGTTTTCCGCCAGCGCCCTGCCCTCCTCGGTGCCGAGCACGCGCGAGAGTATATCCTTAAGTGCAGCGGCATCGCCGTTTCGCGCCGCATCCGTCACGAGCGCGGGGTCTATGAGCCTGCCGATGCGCTGTCCCTCGGCCGAGTCGGCAATCGCTTTCAGCTTTTCCGCTTTCCCCTGCCGCTCAAGCTCACGGCTGAGCTGTTCAAAATTCTGCAATATGACCATCTCCTATGGCATTATATTCGCCCATAGTGCCGATGATGACTGTATACGATAGATAAGGAGCTTGTTCCCAATGAAGGCTGCTGTTTTTTCCGACACTCACGGCTGTGTCGCTCTGATGCTCGAGGCTGTCCGCCGTTCGCGCCCCGACGTTATCATCCACCTCGGAGACTATGCGCGCGATACCGCCGAGATAACCGCAGAGTTTCCCGAGATCCCGCTCTACTCCGTTTCCGGCAACTGCGACATCGGCTCTGCTGCTCCGATGCGTGATACCGTGCCGCTCGGCGCGGTGAAGGCGTTTATCTGCCACGGGCACGAGTACAACGTGCGCTGCGGCATCGACCGCCTCGTCTACGCGGCGATGGAGGAGGGATGCCGCATCGCGATGTTCGGCCACACGCACGAGGCCATATATGAAACGCTCGGCGGAGTGACCGTTATCAACCCCGGCACGGCCGGCAAGGGCCGCACGCTCACATGGGCATGCCTCACCGTATTCGACAGCGGCGCCGTGGATTGCAGGATACTCGACCTGTAAAGCTTATCCCGCCTTTCGCCTCAGCGCGCGAAAAAGCACCCCCGATACATCAATCTCACTAAGATAAGGTGACGACAGCAGCACCACGAAGAATAATTTGTGGTGCTGCTATTTTTTCATAAAAAGTACTTGACAACCGGTAAATTTTGTGCGGCCATTTTGCTTTCTGCGGAAAGCAAAATGGCCCTTGTAGTAGAAGTGTACCCACCACAAACTACAAGGAGCCAATACATGAACGCTGAAAGAGTTAAATCTGCTCTGAATTACTCTATTTGGGTGTTGGAGCAGCACAAGAAGGATTTTTGCAAATGTCCGGGTAAAGACCTTACCAGAGACAGAAAGCTTCCATTCGAAAAAACGGTCTCCACAATTCTATCCTTCCACGGCGGAACAATCAATCATGATCTGTTGGATTTCTTCCGTCTGGATCCGGCTTTGCCAACCTCTTCCGCATTCATACAGCAACTGGCAAAGATTAATCCAGAGGCTTTTGAAGCGCTGTTCCATTTCTTTACCAACAGAGTCGCCGAGGCGAATACATACAGGGGACTCCGTCTCTTGCCCGTTGACGGTTCAGGATTACAGATTGCTCCCGATTCTCACGACACCGATTCCTATTTCCCCGGAACTAATGATCAGAAAGTCTACGGTCTTCTTCATATAAATGCCCTGTACGACCTAAGACAGCAGTTATATCTGGATGCTATTGTTCAGAAGAGGCGGAAATATGACGAATCCGGTGCCTTGACCGCTATGATAGATAGATCCCCCTTGGATAAAGCCTTAGTTATAGCAGACCAGGGCTATGAATCTTATAACAACCTTGCTCATATTCAGGATAATAATTGGTTCTTTCTTGTGCGCATCAAAAATGGAACCGGCGGTATTGTCTCCGGTTTGGCACTCCCTGATTCAGATTCCTTTGACATTCCGTTTCATCTGCATATGACCAGAAAACAGACCAACGCCACCAAGCAGCTACTCAAGGATAAAAACATTTCAAGCTGGTTCCCGCCAGTGTCCGGTTCGATTTCCTATCCACTAAACGCCGTAAGTCCGATCCAGCATTTTTATGATCTTCACTTCAGAATCATACGCTTTCCTATTTCGGATTCTCTTGTGGAAACAATTATAACAAATCTACCGGAAAAACTGTTCCCTGCATATGAGATCAAGCGCCTCTATAGCTTGCGTTAGGGCATTGAAACTTCCTTCCGTGATTTGAAGCATACCCTCGCCTTACTTCATTTGCACGCAAAAAAGGCGGAGTTCATCCTCCAGGAAATCTTTGCAAAACTGACTATGTACAACTTCTTTGAATTGATTACCCAATCCGCAGTCATTCATCAGGGCAGAAAGAAGTATGCCTATAAGGTCAACTTCTCCGACGCCGCACATATTTGTCTGCAATTCTTTCGAGGGGATATCCCTCCGCCGTCTGTTGAAGCCTTGCTTTTGAGGTATATTTCTCCCATTCGACCCGGTAGAAAAGACTCTCGAAAGCTCTCGCCGAAACCATCGGTCAGCTTCCTCTGCAGAGTAGCATTATTTTTCTTAATTGAATGGTCTTTTTTTAGCAGATTTTTTGATCTGCTCTTTTGTCTTGCCTTTTTTCTATATTTGATCATAAAAACACAGTCCATAGCTCTCTTTCGCTTCGCTATGAACTGTGTTTTTCTACTTCGTCAATGTCTTGGTTTATTATCTTAATGACATTGTGCGCGCAGGGGAGCTTTTTTATTTTATAAACCCTTTCAGTACCTTCAGCGTATTGTAAACGCCGTCGATATGGCTTCTCTCGTAGCCGTGGCTGGCGTATACGCCCGCGCCGATGAGACCGTGGCGGATATCGTAGCCGGCATCGAGCGTTGCCTCAACGTCGGAGCCGTAATGCGGGTATACGTCAACGGCGTAGCTTGCGCCCTCGCGCTTTGCTGCGTCGATAAGTCTGCCGACGATGCCGTAGTCATACGGGCCGCCGGAGTCCTTTGCGCAGATGGACACGTCGCGCTCGGTGCAGGAAAGCCCGTCGCCGACACAGCCCATATCAACGCTTATCGCCTCTGTCACTCCCGCGGGCACGGATGCCGCGCCACCGTGGCCGACCTCCTCATATACCGTCACATGGACGTATATGCGGCGTGACGGTGTGAGCTTTTCGTCCCTCAGATACTTCGCAAAGCCGAGCAGGATACCGACGGAGAGCTTATCATCGAGGAAGCGGCTCTTGATATAGCCCGAGGCCGTGATGCGCGTTCTCGGCTCGAAGCAGACGAAATCGCCGACCTCTATGCCGAGTGCACGGGTCTCCGCCTCTGACTTTACGGGCTCGTCGAGCACGATCTCCATCGTGGAGAAGGTGCGCTCCGCCTTGGCATAATCGTCGTTCACATGGACGGAGGGGTTGTTGATCTGGAGCGTGCCCTCGATGACCTTGCCGTCTCTCGTGTACACGCGTACGTTCTCGCATTCGCCGTTCTCGGCTCTCATGCCGCCGAGGTTCGTGATGCGCAGTCTGCCGTTTGCTTTCACCTCCGCGACCATGCCGCCGAGCGTATCCGTGTGCGCCTCTAAAAGGAGCGCATTATCCTTGCCCTCTCCGCCGAGGTCAATGAGCACGCCGCCCTTTTTTGTGAGCTCCGCGTGATACCCGAGAGCGGAAAACTCCGCCTTTACCCACTCCGCGGCCCTTGCCGTAAAGCCCGTGGGGCTGTCGATGCCGAGCAGCTCAACGGCCTTCTCTGCGGCATACTGTGCATAGCATTTATCCATGATGCTTCTCCTTATTTATACATGGGAATATCGCGGCGCTTATGCTCGCTGCGGCTGTGGTAGCGGTCGATCACGGCCTTGTCATGCGCGGAGGCCTCGCCCGTGGTGAGGTAGGTGTCTATCGCCTTGTAGGTCACGCCCATCTCGGCCTCATCCGTCTGGCCGTCAAAGAGGCCTGCGGAGGGGGCCTTGTCGATAATGCAGCGCGGTGCCTTCAGATACTCGAGGAACTCGAACACCTCGGATGCGAGAAGATCGGCTATCGGGTTGAAGTCGCACGCGCCGTCGCCCCACTTGGTGAAGTAGCCCATATGGCGCTCGCTGCGGTTGCCCGTGCCTGCGACGAGGCGGTTTTCCGCGGCGCCGATACCGTATAGCGTAGTCATGCGAAGACGGGGAGCAAGGTTCGTTATAGCGGCGTTGTTGAGCTGCGTGACCGCGGAGAGCTTGTCCATTAAAACAGTACGGGTGTCCGTGAGGTCTACAACGCGGGTCTCTATACCGTACTGCTCGGCAAGGGCGCGGCCGTCATCCGCGTCGAGGCCGAAGTTGCGCTTTGAGGCGCACGGCATGATTATGCCGACGGTATTTTCACACGCGGCCTTGCACAGAATGCCGACCAATGCGCTGTCCTTTCCGCCGGAGTTGCCGAAGATAATGCCCTTCGCGCCGCTGTCGGCAACGAGCTTTTTGATAAAGGCAACTCTGCCTTCGTATTCTGCCCTGTAATCTCTCATCGCATGAGCCCTCCTATGACTTTTGATATGGGCATATTTTACCCCTAAAAGAAGCTGTTATCAAGCCTTATATCGGAATGCGGGCTTTTTGTTGCCGTTCATATATCAGATGCTGCCCTCTTTTCTCGACACCTGACCAAAAAATCATTTAAGGAATCTGCGCATCAGCGGGAAGAATACGCCGCCCACTGCATTGCCGAGTGTCATTACCAAAAGATATCCGAGCGCACGCGGGCTCCATATATTTGCAACCGAGAAGTAATACATATTCGCCACACAGTGCTCAAAGCCACAGAGAATAAAGACCATCACACCGAAAAAGAGCGACAAATACTTTCCAACCTCATGCTGATTGTTATTATAGCCGTCCACGCCGATATAAATCAGCATATTGCAGAAGACAGCAAGAATAAATACGCTCAAAAGAGAATCTCCTAATTTAGTCGCGCAGATTTCCGAAGCACGCTCTGAAATGACGGCGATCCGTGTCATGCGCTCAAGCACCGCAACAGAAACAGTGCCGCAGAGATTACCTATCCAGATAACGGGAAGCTGCAGTGCATAGGCTCGGTCCTTGTCGAACACATAGCAGACCTTTCCCGTGAACAGATGCAGCTTTGTAGTGCAGATAACGAAAAGCCCAATCGTAAACAGCAGCGAACCGATCACCGTATTTTCCACTGACAAAAAGACCGTGCCGCCGATACCGATGCATATGCCGGCCAGAAAGGAGGAAAAGAAAACAGACATAGATGATCTCCTTCGAATTGATATTGTCATTTTATCGCAGGAGAGCATTTTTGTAAATTGAAAAAGTTTATTCTTTTTGTTACGCCTATGAATCAACGTAGTCCTGCAGCAGCAGCTCGACTTCCGATACTGCTTTGCGGGATATCTTTTTATTTTTTCCTCGTGAGCTTTGTTGCGGGCTTGTTCGTGAGGAACAGCGGTACGCTCTCAAGGATGAGCGAGGAGTTTTCGAGGCCGTACCACTTCACGCGGGAGCCGATCATCGCGCGGATGGCGTACTTTGCGGAGATGATGATGCTGTCTATGCTGGAGATGGATGCGCCCGACTGAAGCGTCTTCCTGATAACGCAGAACTTGAATGAGCCCATCGTGCTTCCCTCGTAGATGGAGTGGCGCTTTGCCTGCAGGGGCAGCTCTCCGCTTGCCTGCAGATCGCTTGCTACCTGGCGGAGATATCTGTTTATCTGCTGCTCGACCTTGAAGCCGAGGTTGAAGCTCACGTTGAAAATATAGTCCGTGCCGTATGTCTCGACGCTGTACTCCGCGGTGGTGGGCTTATCGTCCACGTTCACGCTGAGGAGCCAGTACGTTCCGGCGCGCTTTGCGTCCTTGTCGAGAATGGAATAGAGAATGTCTCTGTCCACCGTATCGGAGCTGTTGCCTGAGCAGAGGAAGACAACGTTGTCCGCGCAGAGAGGGACAGCCTCGTCATGGCGCAGGTCGTCTATCTTGGCGATATAGTCGCGTATGGGGAGCTTGACGCGCTGGGAGTCCTCTATCTCGGTGCCTCTGTGCCAGATTATCATGACGGAGAACAGCAGCAGCGCAAGGATAACGGCGACGTAGCCGCCCGCCGTGAACTTGCTGAGGCTCGAGATGAAGAATATGCTCTCGATAGTGCCGAAGAGCAGGAGCATGCCGATCGCGCCGGGGAGGTTCTTCTTGACCTTTGCGATATATACGGACAGGAGAATAGTGGTCGTGAGCATGGTCACGGTGATGGAAAGGCCGTAGGCGGCCTCCATGCGCGCGCCGGTCTTGAAGTAAAGCACAACGGCCGTGCAGCAGAGCCAAAGCGCAGTGTTGACAACGGGGATGTATAGCTGGCCCTTCGTCTCGGAGGGGTACTTGATCTGCATATGGGGCATGAGGTCGAGGCCTATCGCCTCGGAAACGAGCGTGTACGAGCCGGTGATGAGCGCCTGAGAGGCGATGATCGCGGCGGCTGCGCCGATGAGCACGGCAAGGGGGCGCATCCCCTGCGGGAGCATCAGGAAGAACGGATTCATATCGGCGATGGAGGCAAGCTCCGCATTGCCGAGGTTCTTGATGATCCATGCGCTCTGGCCGAAATAGTTGAGGATAAGGCATATTTTGACGAACGGCCAGCTGGCGTAGATATTGTTTCTGCCGACGTGGCCCATGTCGGAATAGAGCGCCTCTGCACCGGTAGTTGCGAGGAAGACGCTGCCGAGGATCATGAAGCCGATCTTGTTATACGGGCTGAAGAGGAGCTTTATCGCAAGCACGGGGTTGAACGCCTCGAGAATGGTCAGGTCTCCTAACAGGTGGATAATCCCCGTAATACCGAGGAACGAGAACCACAGAAGCATCACGGGGCCGAAGGCCTTGCCGATGGAGCTCGTGCCCGCTCTCTGCACAGCGAAAAGCACCGCGATGATTGCGAGCGTGATAATGAGCACAACGGTCTGTCCCTCGCCGAGGAAGCTGTCGAGCGCGGGAATGCTGCGAAGGCCTTCTATCGCCGTCGTAACGGTGACGGCGGGAGTGAGCACACCGTCTGCCAGAAGGGCGGCGCCGCCGAGCATCGCAGGGATAACGAGCCATTTGCCGAACTTCTTTACAAGGGAATAGAGCGAGAAGATGCCGCCCTCGCCGTGGTTGTCCGCCTTCATGGCGATCAGAACATACTTGATGGTCGTGAGCAGCGTGATCGTCCAGATGACGANNCCGTGGTGATCGGCTTTCATGGCTATGAGCACGTACTTGACCGTTGTGAGTATCGTTATCGTCCAGATAATGAGCGACATCGAGCCGACGATAAGCTCGCGGCTTGCTCCGGCGATACCTCCGTTGCCCTCGAGAATGGACTTGAGCACGTACATAGGGGATGTGCCTATGTCTCCGTAAACAACGCCTATAGCGATGAGCATCATACCGAAGCTCGCCTTTGAATCAACAGCTGCCGTACCTTGTGGTGCGGTTAATTTACCCTTTGTCATTTATTATATCTCCTAAAAAGCTTACTGCTTCAGTTCTTCCCATGATGCTCTCTGACCCTTGCGCGCTTGCTCACGCGCCATACGGAGGGAGAGAAGAGGATGAGCAGCGGATATATCTCGAG
>DCGN01000088.1:604-834 GCA_002315275.1 Clostridiales bacterium UBA1777 | reverse complement strand
CTGCCCGCGAGCATCGTGAACGCCATCACGAGCTTGGGCACATCGGAAAAACCGCTGTAGTTGTAGCTCGGGCCGACCTTGCCGAGGCCGGGGCCGACATTTGAGATGCACGAGAGCGCCGCCGTGAAGTTGGTCACGAGGTCTCCGCCGTCGGTGAAAAGCACCATCATGCACGCCAACAGAATAATTATATACAGCGCGGTGAATGTGTATACGGCGCGGATGGTCCT
>DCGN01000088.1:282-481 GCA_002315275.1 Clostridiales bacterium UBA1777 | reverse complement strand
TGCTGCCCGCGCAGCCGCTGATGAACATCAGAAGCACTATTATCGCCTGCGTGTACTGCGGCCAGGTTGTAAAATCAACCGTGCCGAAGCCGGCCGTGCTCATTATCGTGAGCGTGTTGAAAAAGCCGTGGCGCAGCGCCGTGGCAAAGCCGCCGTACATATTCGATATCCCCGCCGCCATCGCAAGCGTTGATGCCGC
>DCGN01000088.1:0-256 GCA_002315275.1 Clostridiales bacterium UBA1777 | reverse complement strand
ATTATGCCGAGATACCAGTGCAGCTCCTCGCTTCTGAGCGCCTCGCGTAGCTTCCCGATTAGCGCGAGATAGAACAGGTTGAAGTTCATGCCGAAAAGCACGAGGAACGCCGCGATGACCGTCTCGATATACGCGCTGTTGAACGCCGCTATGCTGGCGTTTCTCGTGGAGAAGCCTCCCGTGCCGGCTGTTGCGAAGGCGTGAAGGAGCGCATCGAAAAAGCTCATGCCGCCGAGCATCAAAAGCACGGTCTCAA
>DCGN01000065.1:6015-7108 GCA_002315275.1 Clostridiales bacterium UBA1777 | reverse complement strand
AGGCAGAGGGTATCCACGGCGAGTGCGTCGGCGTTGGCACGTTCCGCTGCGTCGAGAAGTACCATGAGCTCGCAAAGCTTACTCCCAAAGCAAAGAAGTTCGAGCCCCTCACCGAGGAGTGGATCCGCGAGAAATTCGGCGACAGACTTGCCGCAGGCATAATTAAGGAGAACGCAAACGATGCTCTCGGCACCTTTGCTCCTCAGAACATTGTTGACCATTGGGACGAGATCAAGGAGATCATCGCCACCATCCCGAGCGTTGAGGAAATGGAAGCTCTCTTCAAGGGCTGCGGCTGCAAGTACCTGCCCGAGCACATCGGCATCGATCCTTCCCTCAAGGATGAGATGCTCCCCATTTCCGCCGCTATCCGCAACAGACTCACCCTTGTCAGAATGCTCCGCGTTCTCGATTTCGAGTAATATTTCGGCATTGACCCCGAAAGGGGCTTGCACATAAAACTGTTTATTTATTTTTTAATGGAGGAAATTTTAATGAGACCCGAAATTATCATCATGCTCACCCATCACGACGTTACCGTTAAGGATGCTGCCGAAGTTTTCGAGCAGTGCAAGGACATTGAAGAAGTCAAGTTCTGGGGCTTCAAGAATGTCGGCCTTCCCAAGGATCAGATGAAGGCTCTCACCGCTGCCATGAAGGCTGCCGGCAAGACCACCTTCCTCGAAGTCGTCACCTATGACGAGGCTTCCTGCCTTGACGGCGCTCAGACCGCTATCGACTGTGGCTTTGACTACCTCATGGGCACTCTCTACTATGATTCCGTTGCAAAGCTCCTCAAGGAGAACAACATGAGCTACCTGCCCTTCGTAGGCAAGGTCTCCGGCAGCCCCTCCATCCTCGAAGGCACCAACGAGGAGATCATTCAGGATGCTAAGAACCTCATGGCAAAGGGCATCACCGGCTTTGATATCCTTGCATACCGCCATGTCGTTGACGGCGAGAAGCTCGCACGCGAGTTCTGTGCAGCAGTTCCCGCTCAGATTTGCATTGCCGGCTCCATCTCCAGCTGGGCACGCATTGACACTATGTTCGATATCGGACCCTGGACCTTCACCATGGGCTCCGCTCTCTT
>DCGN01000065.1:0-5958 GCA_002315275.1 Clostridiales bacterium UBA1777 | reverse complement strand
TACATGGCAAAGAAGTAAGAAATATCACCCGTTTTCGGCTGACGGAGTTTCTCTGTCAGCCGAAAACACTTATTACGGTTTGAAATAGGAGATTTATACCATGATTGATGAACGCCTTATAAGAGCCGATGCTACTAAGCTCCGCGAGCTTGAAAAGGTCATGCAGGAGCAGGAGCACGCCGAGCTTCTCTATCCTATAGACATGAAGGATATCTGCATTGCTTCCGGCGCTGTTGAGGGCATCTGCGACGCAGTTGCTTCTCTCACCGCGGGCAAGAAGGTTCTCCTCGTTACCGGCCCCATAGCTTTCACAGACAATGCCGACCGCAAGGTCAAGGAGCGCGTGCTTGAGCTTCTGAAGACTAAGTACGATGTCGAGTGGTTCGTTGTCAGAGAGCCCGACAACAGCATTGTTCACTGCACTCCCGAGAATGCCGCTCTTGTAGCCGAGCATTTCGCAGGTGTTGACTGTGTCGTAGGTATCGGCGGCGGCACTATGTGCGACCTGTGCAAGTACTCCACCTACACCGCAAATCACGATAATCCTCTGCCTCTGATAATCGTTCAGTCCGCTCTCTCCGTCAACGCATTCTCGGATAACTCCTCCGTCATGCTGTTCTCGGGCGTCAAGAGGACTGTTCACTCACGCTATCCCAATATTCTCATAATCGATACAGATATAGTTGCCGCCGCTCCCGCCGAGATGAACGTCTCCGGCTACGGCGATCTTATCGCAACGTGGACCGCTCCGGTGGACTGGTATCTCGGAAACGTGCTCGGCATGGCCTCCGGCTTCCACACTGCTCCGTCCGACATGATCCGCACCCAGTGCGAGGAGCTGCTCGAGAATTCCGCAAAGCTCGCCGCGGGCGACAGCAAGGTCCTCTATGACCTCGCAAATGTGCTCACGCTGAGCGGCCTTTCGATGGGTCTTGCAGACCAGAGCTCTCCCGCATCCGGCTCCGAGCACGTCATGAGCCACCTTATCGACATGGCCTCCAAGGTGCGCAAGACCGGTATCTGCTATCACGGCACCCAGGTCGCCGTATCCGGCATCAACTCCTGCATTATCTGGGATTACCTTCTCAACGAGTTTGACCCTAAGAGCATCGATGTTGACAAGTGCTATCCCACCCTTGAGGAGATGGAGCCCAAGGTGCGCGCCGCGTTCGACTGGCTCGATGACACGCATTCCGCCGCAAACGAGTGCTGGTCCGACTATCAGAAGAAGCTCACCAAGTGGCACCAGAACAAGGAAAAGTTCAAGGCCTTCCTCGAAAACTTTGACGAGTTCAAAAAGACTGTCGCTCCGTGGGTCAAGAAGCCCGAATACATTGCCAAGTGCATGCACGAGGCAAACGCACCCTGCCGCTACAGCGTGCTCAACTATCCCGTTGACGCGAAGACGGCCACATGGGCAATGAACAACTGCCATCTGATGCGCAACCGCTTCTCGGTTATCGACCTTCTCAACTACTGCGGCATCTGGAACGAGGAGTTCGTTCAGAAGATAATCGCCAGAGCAGACAGCATGGACGCAGGTCTCTGATAGCATAAATTTGAAATAATATCATTCAAGCAGGTATGCTTGCCATGCCTGCTTGAATATATTAGAGAATCAGCATTTACGATGATCACCCATCGGAGGTGGTAAAATGGAGCTTATCCCAGCAGTATTAAAGGATTTCACATTTCCCGCAACGGTCGTGCGCCTTATTCTCGCGATGATAGTAGGCGGCACGATAGGGCTTGAAAGAGAAAAGAAACGGAGGCCTGCAGGCTTCCGCACATATATGCTTGTCGCTCTCGGCGCGGCTCTCACGATGATCCTGAGTCAGTACCTAAACTATCTGATGGACACGGACTGGGCGGAGGTGTCAAAGCTCGTCGGTATCCGTACGGATGTGTCGCGTTTCGGCGCGCAGGTCATAAACGGCGTCGGCTTTCTCGGCGCGGGCACGATAATCGTCACGGGCAGACAGGAGGTCAAGGGACTTACCACGGCCGCAGGTCTGTGGGTCGCGGCGTGCATGGGGCTCGCGGCGGGCGCGGGCTTCTATGAGGCTGTTATCCTCTGCTTCCTGCTCGTCATGCTGTGCATGAACGTTCTGCCGGTGATAGAGGATGCGTTCCTTGCGGGCTCAAAGAATCTGAATATCTATGTCGAGCTTGACGATATCGCAGGTCTCGGGGCCATTGCCGCAAAGCTCAAGGAATCGGAGATCAAGATTTACGATACGGAATTCAACAAGGAACAGCATGACCAGCTTTCACAGATAAACGCGGTCATTTCAATGCGTTTGCCGAAAAAAAAGCTTCATGTTGAGGTGTTGGCCATGATATCCACGGTCAGCGGAATAATCAGCGTGGAAGAGATTTAGGGGGGTGTGACCGGTGCTTCATATTTTTGATTTTGTAAGAGAGCTTACGATTGGCTCCGTAGCCTTGAGACTGGTCTCAGCCATGATATTCGGCGGTCTCATAGGCCTCGAGCGAGAGCTCAAGCGCAGACCCGCGGGCTTCAGAACGCACATTCTCATCTGCCTCGGTGCCGCGCTCACAACGCTCACGAGCCAGTATCTGTTCGTTGAGCTTCTGCAGTATACGGACGTTGCGCGTCTCGGCGCGCAGGTCATCTGCGGGATAGGCTTCATAGGCGCGGGCACGATAATCGTAGTAAAGGGTCAGCGCGTAAAGGGACTTACGACTGCGGCAGGCCTCTGGACGAATGCGATAGTAGGCCTCGTGTGCGGCGCAGGCTATATAGAAGGCGCTGCAGCGGCAACGCTGCTCGTGCTTATCGCGGAGATACTCATGATAAAGCTTGAGTACACGTTTGACAGGCAGAAGGTCGATATGAACCTCTACGTTGAGTATTCGACGCCGACGTGCGTTGAAGAGATGGTGCACATCGTGAAACAGCAGCGCGTCAATATGCTCGGCCTTGAGGTTACGCGCTCGGGGCAGGCCGGCGAGGAAGGCATGCACTACTGCGCTGTGCTTACGATACAGCCGAAGGGCAGAAGCGTAGCGGAATCCATAGAGAAAAGCATACTTGACATTCAGGGAGTGACCATGCTCGAGGAGCTTTAAAGTTAAAAAGGTAAAACACGGGACATTCCTTTCGGATGCCCCGTGTTTTCATATCAGAGTGTGATGCCTTTTATAAGCGCTGTTTTTAATATGGCGGCCTGCGTCTTCCCGTCGGTTATCCTTCCGGAGACAACGTCCTCGACGAGCTCCTTAAGCGGAACTGCTTTGACGAGGAGGAATTCGTCCGCGTCGAGCTGCTGCTCGCCCTTATTGAGCCCCGTGGCAAGGTAGAGAGTAATGTTCTCGTCGGAATATGCGGCGGCGGGATGAAAATCGCCGATGCTCTGCCAATTGTCGGCGGTGTAGCCGGTCTCCTCGCGCAGCTCGCGCTTGGCGGCCTCGAGCCTGTCCTCCTGCTTGGAATCAAGCTTGCCTGCGGGAATCTCTGTTATTACCGCGTCAATCGGGTAGCGGAACTGACGCTCAACTATCACGCGTCCGTCATCGAGAAGCGGAACAACGGCTACGGCACCTACGTGGCGGATAAGCTCTCTTCCGGCGGGCGCTCCGTTCGGAAGTCTGACTTTGTCGAGGCGTACATGGAGAAGTGCTCCGTCAAAAACGGCTTCGGAATCGGTCTTTACCTCGCGGAGAATATCATAATCGTTTGTGTTCATAAAATAAAACCTCTTTCGTTAAGGTTACTATACTTTACCACAACGGAGCAGGTTTTTCAATATTTGTCCTGCCGGCATTGAAAAAACGGCAGAGCTTGAGTATAATCAAGCTAAAGGCAAGTCTTAATTAACGGCAAAGCCAAACGGAAAAAACAATATACAGGAGGTTATTATGGGGAAACCGCTAAAGCCCGGCTATCAGGTGAGCCGGAAAGAATTCATCGCGTACAGCATCTTCTTCCTCGGTCAGAATCTTCTCTGGGGATTCGCAGGCTACATTGAAACGTTTCTCACGGATATCGGTCTTGCCGCAACGACGGCTGCGGCGATACTCATCATTCCTAAGCTATGGGACGCCGTGAACGATGTCATCTTCGGGTACATACTCGACAGACATATGTTCAAAAACGGTGAAAAATTCATGCCGTGGGTGCGCATAGGCACGGCGGCAATAGGTATCACGACTGTTGCGCTTTTTGCCATACCCGCTTCGATGTCGGATACGGGCAAGGTCGTGTGGTTCCTCATAGCGTATATCCTTTTTGACGCGTTCTACACGGTGCTTGATGCTCCCGCCTTTGCCGTTACAACGGTCATGACCTCCGATGTGACCGAGCGCACATCTGTCATAGCGGGCGGCAAGCTGTGGTCCATGGTAGGCGGCGTGCTTGCAACGGTGCTCATCCCTATGATCCGCCCGAAGCTCGGCTGGCTCACGGCGTGCATAGTGTTCATCGCAGTATCCGTTGTCCTGATGCTTCCGATGCTCTTCACGGTCAAGGAAAGACACACCGCAACAACTCTTGCGGCGGAAAATCCGAAGCTGAAGGATATGCTCAGATATCTCAAGCATAACAAGTATCTTCTCGTTGTGCTGCTTGCGATGTTCCTCTTCGGACTCACGAGCGTTGAGCAGAAGATGGCCATTTACATGGGCAGAATTTGCCTCGGTCAGGAGAACGCCGCAACGCTCATCGCGGCAGGTGTTGCCGTGTCCGTCATTGTCATATCGGCGATTATTCCCGCGCTTTCCAAGCGGTGGGATAAATTCGATATTATGGTCGTCGGCCTCGCATTTGCGATTGTGATGGACGTGGTCACATACTTCGTGGGCTACTCGAATATCATTGGCGCGCTCGTCATGATAATGCTCAAGTGCACCGGCCTCGGCTTCTGGCAGGTCATTATCTATATGCTAATTGCCGATACTGTTGAATACGGCATGTATAAATCCGGCACGAGAGCGGCGGGCATAACCTTCAGCCTGCAGACGTTCGTTTCCAAGCTCAGAAACGGAGTTATGGGATCGGTGATCCTTTTCAGCCTCTCTATGGTAGGGTTCGTGTCAGGCGAAAATACCGTTCAGCCCGCAGGCGTGGCGGACGGCGTATGGGGTCTTTTCTGCCTGTTCCCGGCTGTGGGCTTTGCGATAGCGCTCGGCCTGCTTCTCAAGTTCTATAAGCTCAAAACGAAGGACGTTCAGATAATGTCCGCATACAATAACGGAGAAATAAGCAAGGCCGAGGCGGAAGCCGCTCTGGCAGAGAAGTTCGGCCCTGCGGGAGAGAGATGACGGAGAGCAGCATTGTCAGCTATAAGGCTGACGGAGAAGAGATACAGCGCGTGCAGACAGTCCGCTTTGACTCGTGGAGTGAGCTTGACTTTTTCACACCCGAATATGACAGAGCCGCGTTTGACAAGATATACGCGCTCTACAGCACCTTTACCGTGCCGAAATATCCGTGGGCATTCGGGCAGATGGTCATGTTCCATGTGCCGGATGATATGGAGTTTCCGTTTTCGCCTCATACGAAATACGGCGAGCTTGCAGACAGACAGATCATTGCGGCGGCCGTTATGCAAAGCGGTGTAAAGCTTGTCCGCGGCAAGCCGGTGTTTCTGAGCGGCGCGGCAAAAAAGCTCTGGAGCGAGCTTGAAAAGCGCAATTATGTGCGCGTGGTGTGCGGCAAGCTCCCGCACACGAAGATACTGCCGATAAGCAGCAATTTCGGCTTCTTATCGGAGTGCGAGAAGACGGCAAAGCTCAAGGCGAACTGCTCGTTTTTCACGATGGACGCCTTTGACCGCGCATCCGTGTACGACAAGCTCGGCAACCCGATCGGACTGCGCGTGAAGGACGGTGTCGTGCTTGCACCTCCTCAGTTTAAAAGAGAGGCGCTTACGGTTCGGGGCGGCAAGGTGTCTGTCGAGATCCCATCGGTCGAAATGCTCACGGTCGTGATCAACG
>DCGN01000038.1:22869-35485 GCA_002315275.1 Clostridiales bacterium UBA1777 | reverse complement strand
GCAGGTGCAATAACGACATTTTGTTGAGGGATTTTCTTGCGCTCTGCCGCATAATTAATAGTGCGCAGTCTTGCGGGGGAGGGGAAAGTATTGGCAGACGGGAAAAGAGTATTCACGCTGATATTTGCCGCGGCGTGTGTGTACCGGGCGGCGGTGTCGGGCGGAATCGAGGACGCGGCTTCCGCTGCCGCGGAGCGGCTGGACGAGACGAGGATGGCGGGTATCGTAACGGAAGAGGTGCCGGCACAGACACAGGCGCTGCAGGAGACAGCCGAGCAGCCTGCGCCGCTGCCCGAGGATATCTCCGAGCCCGTGTATTATGCCGAGAGCGTAAACGTTACGGCGCGGCCGATAAGCGGCGAGGTGGAGGAGACAACGATAACCGGCGGCCTCAGCATGAAAAACGAGACAGCTTATAATATCGACATAGCTTCCGTTATAGCGGACGGCACGTCCGTAACGCTTCCCGCGGATGGGCCGCAGGTGCTGGTCATACATACGCACTCGTCCGAGGCCTACACTCAGGCGGGGCTTGACCGATACGAGGAGAGCGATACCTGCCGCACGGAGGATAAGCTCTACAACATCGTGCGTATAGGCGACGAGCTGGCAGAGATATTCGAGGAGGCGGGGCTCGCAGTAATACATGACAGAGAGATATATGATTACCCGAGCTATACCGGCTCATACGGCCGCTCGGGCGCGGCGGTGGAAGCGTATCTTGCGCAGTACCCAGATATTGAGGTGGTCATCGACGTGCACAGAGACGCTCTCGGCACGGGGGATGTGGTTTACAAGACGATGGCGGAGGAAAACGGCGTTGTGGCAAGTCAGGTGATGATGCTTGCGGGTACTGACGAGAGCGGGCTCGATCATCCCGATTGGCGCAACAATCTCTCACTCGTGCTTTATCTGCAAAACGCGGTAAACTCCGAATACCCCACGCTGATGCGCCCCGTAACGCTCGTGCCGCAGAGATATAATCAGAACCTCGCGCCGGGGATGTTCATTCTCGAGGTGGGCTGCAGCGGGAATACGCTGCAGGAGGCGCTTGCGGGAGTAAGGCTGTACGCAAAGGCTGCCGCGCCCGCACTTTTGAAGCTCGTTTCGCAGTAAAGTTATATCTTGTTTAGCTGAGGCTTTGAGCGTATAATACATACAAAAAGAAAACGGAGGATAAACATATGCCCTGCACAACGATTCTTGTCGGCAAGAACGCCAGCTATGACGGTTCAACGCTGATGGCGAGAAATGAGGACTCCATGGCGGGTGAATTTACATCAAAGAAATTCACAGTCGTCAAGCCCGAGGAACAGCCGAGACTTTATAAGTCAGTCATATCCGGGGTCGAGATACCCTTGCCCGATGACCCGATGCGCTATACGGCTATGCCGAACGCGATCGATAACGAGGGCATCTGGGGCGAGGCAGGCATTAACGAGTGCAGCGTCGCCATGAGCGAAACGGAAACGCTCACTTCAAATCCGCGCGTGCTCGGGGCGGACCCGCTCGTCAAAGAGGGTATCGGCGAGGAAGACATGCTCACGGTCGTTCTGCCGTACATACACTCCGCGCGAGAGGGCGTTTTAAGGCTCGGCGCGCTTATCGAGGAATACGGCACGTACGAGATGAACGGCATAGGCTTTCAGGACGTGAACGAGATATGGTGGCTCGAGTCGATAGGCGGCCATCATTGGATGGCAAAGCGCGTGCCGGACGATGCGTACGTCGTGATGCCGAACCAGCTCGGAATAGACGCGTTTGATTTCAACGATGCGTACGGCGCAAAAACGTATTGCCTCTGCTGTGAGGATCTGCTGAGCTTTGTTGAGGAAAATCATCTTGACCTCTCGACAGACAGGATCGCGCTTCGGAACAATACGGCGTTTGACGCAAGAGCCGCCTTCGGCAGTCACAGCGACGGAGACCATTGCTATAATACGCCGCGTGCGTGGTATATGCTCAAATGCCTTAATCCGAGATCGTTCATCTGGGAGGGGGAGGCCGCTGACTATAAGCCGGAGGACGATGATCTGCCGTGGAGCATGATCCCCGAGAAGAAGATAACGGTTGAGGATATCAAGTATGTTCTGTCCTCGTACTACCAGGGCACGGAGTATAATCCGTATGCCAAAGAAAACCCGAACGGCCTGCGCGGAAAGTACCGTCCCATAGGAGTGAACCGCAACAATTTCCTTGCAATCACACAGCTGAGACCGTATATGCCTGCCGAGATCATGGCGGTGGAGTGGCTTGCCGTCGGCTCCAACGCTTTCAATACGGTTATTCCGTTCTATGCGAACGTGAACGATACGCCCGCGTATCTTGCGGATACCGATGCGCGTGTCACGACCGAGAACTTCTACTGGGCAAACCGCATTATCGCGGTAATGGCGGATGCGCACTACAGCGCCTGTCTTGCAGATATTGAGCGCTATCAGCTGAAGACGGCATCCATAGGCCACAAGATGCTTGCGGACACGGACAGAGAATTTATCCGTGAGGGCAAAGAGAACGTCAGCGCGTATCTCGAGGCACAGAATCAGAAGCTTGCGGACATGGCAAAGAAGGAGACGGATGCCCTCCTCGGTAGGGTGCTGTTCCTCGCAAGCTGCGGAATGAAGAACGCATACTCCCGCAATGACGGCTGAAAAGGAGAATGACATGAAGTTTTTCGTAACAGGAGTTAACGGTCAGCTCGGCCACGATGTGATGAACGAGCTTTATAAGCGGGGCCACGAGGGAGTGGGCTCGGGCAGTGCGCCGAGCTATAAGGGCGTTGATGACGGTTCTGCCGTCTCTGAGCTTCCGTACGTTGCGCTTGATATAACGGACGCGGAGGCTGTTGCGCGCGTACTCGGCGAGGTGAAGCCCGATGCCGTTATCCATTGCGCGGCGTGGACGGCTGTTGATGCTGCCGAGGATGCGGAGAACAGAGATAAGGTCTATGCCGTAAACGTAAGCGGCACGGCGAACATCGCCGCAGAGTGCAGAAAGCTCGGCTGCAGGATGCTCTATCTCTCAACCGACTATGTGTTTGACGGAAAGGGTACCGAGCCGTGGAAGCCCGATCAGCAGAATTACAGCCCCCTGAACGTTTACGGGCAGACAAAGCTCGAGGGCGAGCTCGCAGTTAAGGCCGCGCTTGAGAAATATTTCATCGTCCGCATCGCGTGGGTGTTCGGGCTCAACGGCAAGAATTTTATTAAGACGATGATAAACGTCGGCAAAACGCATGACGCCGTGCGCGTTGTGAACGATCAGATCGGTACTCCGACCTACACATATGACCTTGCAAGGCTTCTCGTAGATATGTGTGAGAGCGAAAAGTACGGCACATATCACGCCACGAACGAGGGAGGATATATCTCGTGGTACGATTTCTGCGTGGAATTTTATAAGCAGTACGGCCTGAAAACAAATGTCATCCCCGTGACCACCGCGGAATACGGGCTGAGCAAGGCCGCCCGCCCTACGAACAGTCGCCTCGACAAATCAAAGCTTGCCGAAGCGGGCTTCACCCCTCTGCCCACATGGCAGGACGCCGTGAAGCGTTATCTTGAAGAAGCAAAGCTGTGATAAAAAATGCTCCGTAATTCATGTACGAATTACGGAGCGTTTTCATATACGGATCATTCTAAGGTTATCGGTGCGGAGCAGATGCTGCCCGTGCAGATATAAAGAGCGGCCTTGCCGTCGGCAGTATGCATTTCTGACGTGAACGGCGCGATGGAGGCAAGCCTTTCGGCGTTTGAATCGGTTTTCAAAAGAAGGGTTAGAAGCGGGTCATAGCGTCCGGTCACGCTGTCGAGTGCGGCGGGAGCGGTATCCTCTGCCACGCATACGAGCGCCTTTGAGGGATATACGCTGCTCAACAGCGCATTGAGCGCAAAGGCCGGGCCGGCGGGGTATGCACCCGATGCGGCGCATAGCCGGCCGAGAAGAGCTTTGCTTGCTTCACCGTATTCGGTGCTGCCGCTCATGCGGAACAGCTTATCGAGCACAACGGCCATTGCGGACGCGCCGGAGGGGAGGGCACCGTCAAAATACTCCTGCGGGCGGAATAATAGCTTTTCGGCCTTGTCCGAGGTGGAATACAGCCCGCCGTTATCGGCCTTGAAGTGTGCGGGAACATAGTCCGAAAGATCCTTGGCGAGCTCAAGCGCGGAGATATCGTAGGTACTGTCGTAGTATTCCAAAGCGCCGAGCGCGAGGAACGCATAGTCGGAAAGCGATGCGCCCATTCGCACTTCACCCTTGCAGCATCCTGCGGCAAGCTCTCCGGACGGCATAAGCGTGCTCTTGATGAAGCGAAGGAGCTCCTCGGCTCTGTCGAGGTAATATGCTTCGCCGAATACTCTGCCCGCTCTTGAAAGCGCGGCAAGCATGAGACCGTTCCACCCGGTGAGGAGCTTGTCATCAACGGAGAGCGTAATACGGCCTCGCCTGTATTCGCGCAGCTTATCTTTGAACTCGCCGTAGCCCTCCGGGACGAGCGTCCAGCGCTGATTTAAAAGCAGATTCGGAATATTCCTGCCCTTGAAGTTGCCCTCGGGGGTGATATCGTAGCACTCGGCAAAGTGCTTGCCGTTTTCCTCGCCGAGCACACGGCGCACCTCTTCCTCGGAGAGAAGATAGTACGCGCCCTCAACACCGGCGGAGTCGGCATCCTGACCCGAGAAATATCCGCCCTCGGGAGCTTTGAGCTCGCGGATAATGTAATCGAGCGTGGCGAGAGAAACGTCCTTATAGAGCGCATAATGCCCGTCCTGCCATGCCTCGGTGTAGGCAAGGGCAAGGAGAGCGTTGTCATAGAGCGTTTTTTCAAAGTGCGGCACGAGCCATTCGCGGTCGGTGGAGTATCGGGAGAAGCCGCCGCCGATATGGTCATATATTCCGCCGCGGTACATCCACTGGAGCGTGGAGTCAACTGCATGCCCGGCAGCCTTATCGCCGGAGAGCGCGGCATAGCGCATCAGAAAGATAAGCGTGTGCGCTGAGGGAAACTTCGGCGCCGAGCCGAAGCCGCCGTAGTCTTTATCAAACGAATTCTTGAGCTGCTCGGCGGCGCTTTTCAGAAACTCTCCGTCAGCGGAGCGATCTGTCATCTCGCGCGGCTTTGCGATGAAGGACGATATTTCCTCCGCGGCCTTGACGAGCTCTGCTCTGTCACGCTCCCACTTGCCTGCAGCGGCAGTCAGAAGGGAGACGAGCCCCATGCGGCCGTTCGCATTCATGCGGGGCAGATACGTCCCCGCAAAGAAGGGCTTCATGTCAGAAGTCATAAGCACGGTGAGCGGCCATCCGCCGCCGCCCGTCATCGCGGCGCAGGCGGCCATATAGACTGCATCGATATCGGGGCGCTCCTCGCGGTCGACCTTGATGCTGACATAGCTCTTGTTCAGTATCTCGGCGACGGACGCGTTTTGAAAAGACTCTCTCGCCATCACATGGCACCAATGGCAGGTGGAATAGCCGATGGAGAGGAAGATGGGCTTATCCTCGCGCTTCGCTTTTGCAAAGGCCTCCTCGCCCCACGGATACCAGTCCACGGGATTACCGCTGTGAGAGCGCAGATACGGAGAGGTCTCGTTTTTCAGTCTGTTGCTCATAAAAGCACCGCCTTGAATAGGTTTATTGATAATATTATACCCCATCTTGCCGTGACGTTTCAAGTACGGAAGAAAACTGCTTGCACTTATAGACTGCTTATAGTATAATAACAGTAATCATTATTGTTTTTGGAGAAATCATATGGATTATCAGGAACCGTGCTGCCCGTTTGATGCAACTCCGTATACGGGTACGCCCGATACCGCCCCCACGGGTGAGACGATAGATGTACCTTCGATCATCGCACAGCTCGATAAGATGTACGAGCAAGGAGATGAGAATAACGCCGAGCAGTTTCTCGAGCAGTGGCGTGAAAGGGCTACATCTCTCGGAGATTGGCGCGGCGAGCTCGGCATGCTCAGCGAGCTTCTCGGCCAGTACAGACGAAGCGGCAATAAGGAAAAAGGCCTCACCGCCGCAAAGGATGCCACTGAGCTTATCCGTTCCCATCGCATGGCGGACACCGTTTCCGGCGCAACGGTAATGCTCAACGCGGCGACGACTATGAAATGCTTCGGCGAGGCAAAGGCGTCTATTCCGATGTTCACGCAGGTGAGCCGCGTATATTCCGCAAATCTTGACCCGGGCGACTACCGTTTCGGAGGTCTTTATAACAACATGGCGCTTTCCTATGCCGATATCGGTGACACCGCGAGCGCGGAGCGCTTCTTCAAGCTTGCGATGCAGGTCATTTCGAGGTGCAGGAATCCCGAAAACGAGCTCGCCGTGACGCTCTGCAACATGGCTGAGATGTACTATAACCGAGACCCTGAGGACGAGCGCGTAAATGACTGCATGGAAAAGGCGTGGGAGTACTTGAATTCTCCCGACCTGCCTTGGAACGGTTACCACGCGTTTACCGTCTCAAAATGCGCGCCGAGCTTCGCGTACTTCGGCTTCTTCCTCTATGCAAAGGAGCTTAAGGAAAGGGCGGAAAAGATATATGCGGGGAATTGAGGAGTCCAGAAGAGCCTATGAGGAAAAGGGCCGCGCGATGATAGCGGAGCTTTTTCCAGAATATGAGAGCGTGATCGCCGTCGGCCTCGCGGGGCACGGTTCCGAGTGCTTCGGATATGACGATGACGTGAGCCGCGACCATGATTTTGAGCAGGGCTTCTGCCTATGGATAGATGACAGAACAGACGGTGAGATAGGCGTAAAGCTCGGGCGGGCGTACAGAGCGCTCGGCTTTGCAAAGCCGGATCAAAAGAGTGCCGCCGCGGGAAAAAAGACGGGCATTCATACTATATCTGAGTTTTTCCTGCCGTATACGGGTTCTGCAGGCGCACCGGAGAGCTGGCAGCAGTGGCTCGCGCTTCCGTCGGAATCGCTTGCGGAGGCGGTAAACGGCGAGGTGTGGCGCGATGACCTCGGCATATTTACCGCCGAGCGCGAGAAGATACGCCGCGGCATGCCGGAGGATGTGCGCATTAAGAAGCTTGCCGCGAGAACAATCTCAATGGCGCAGTCGGGGCAGTATAACTATTCACGCTGCCTGAAGCACGGGGAGTACGGTGCCGCGATGCTCGCCCTCGGCGAGTTCGTAAACAACGCGGCGGGCGCGATATTCCTGCTGAACCGCGAGCATATGCCGTATTACAAATGGCGTTTCCGCCGTATGGGGGAGCTTCCCGTGCTCGGCGGCATGAGGGATGCGCTCGAGTTCCTGCTTGCGGGCGACAATGATGAGGCCGGGCGAGAGGTAAAAGCCGGCGTTATCGAGGACGTATGCGCCGCCGTGGTGAAGGAGCTTAAGACTCAGCACCTCACCTGTGGCAGCTGGGACTATCTCGAGCCGCACGCCTTTGACATGACAGAGCATATTCAAAACCCCGAAATTCGGGCTATGCATATAATGGAGGGATAAATATGGAGCTTAAATGGCTGGGCCATGCCTGCTTTGCAATCACTCATGACGGCTATACCGTCGTCATCGACCCGTATAACAGCGACTATACCGTCGGCTATCCGAAGCTCAAGGGCATAAGAGCGGACAAGCTCCTCATAAGCCATGAGCACTACGGCCATAACTACAGAGAGGGAGTCGTTCTCTCGGGAAAGCCAGAGTCGAAAAATCCGTTCAAAATAACCGAGCTTGAGGTCGACCATGACAGCGTATGCGCCATCATGCGCGGAACCTGCAAGGTGCACATTCTTGAGGCGGACGGTATCAAGGTCGCGCATATGAGCGATATCGGCACAAGGCTGAACGGCGGAGAGGTGAGTCAGCTGTTCGGCGCGGATGCGATCATGGTCACTGCGGGAAGCTGCACCGGTCTGCCCGCGCAGGAGGTATGGCGCATGTCGGAGGAGCTGTTCCCGAAGGCTCTCGTCCCTATGCATTACCGCTTCGGCAACCACGGCGCAAGAAGGCTCGAGAAGATCGAAGATCTCGCGAACTACTTCGAGGCACCGGAGATGATCCACTATTACAATACAGACACGATAGAGATAACGCCCGATATTGAGCCGCAGGTAGCCGTGCTCAAATATCTCGGAGATCAATGACAAAGAGCGCACCGCGAGATCTTCGCGGCGCGCTCATAAAATTTAGATCATAGGGAGATTACCATTCCCAGCCGTCGTCGTGAGTCCAGTTCTTCACATCGTAGTTGAATATCCCGCGTATCTCCTCATACCATGCGGCGTAGGAGCCGTCCGTCTCAAGGCGCCAGCCGATACCGTAGTTCATGCTTACGTTGCCGTAGCCTATCGTGTCAAAGCTTATCCAGCAGTTGGGCAGGGCCTCCTGAATGCCTGCCTTCTGATCTGCGGAGAGGTACAGCTTGCCTGCGTACAGCCTTTCGAGATTCTCAAGGCCGTAGAGCGGGGAGAGATCCTTTATTGCCGTGTCGAGCACTATGTTGAGCCCCTTGAGCGAGGTACAGTTTGCGAGCGGGGAGAGGTCGGAGATGCTTGCAACGTTCATAAGCTCGAGCCATTCGAGCTTTTTGCAGTTGGCAAACGGCTCGAGAGATATCGCGTGGCTGTCGGCAAGAATGCATACGCGAAGATTCGGCATATAGGAGATAAAGTCAATGTTCTTCAGCTGAGGATTGTGGCCGAGGTCAAGGTTTTCGACCTCGTTGCAGTACTTGAGCACATAGCCCTCGTCCTCAGGATAATAGCCTGTCGCAAGAACGGTCTTAATGTCCGTCAGACAGTTATAATAACCGAACCAGACGCGCCAGACAGTCTTGAATTCGTCGGCATGAGCTTCACGGAACTCGGAGAGCAGCTCGTAATCTATGTTGCAGCTGTCGAGCTTTAAATACTCGAGGCTCTGCAGAAGAGGCAGAACGCGCTCTATCTGAGCAAGACTCTCGTCACCGAGCTCGACGGATGTGTATACAACGCGCGTATCCTCGGAGGAAAGAGTCTTGCCGAAAAGCTCAAAGCTGTACCTGACGGCCTTGTCGGGGAATGCGGCCGTTATGGCAAGCGCATCGTCAACGGAGAGCGTGCTTTTGCCGCTGTCATCGGTGAGGATGAGCTTTTCGACCTTCGGCAGGAGCTTCAGCCATGAAGCCGCGCCGTCAAGCTCATCGTGTGAGAGCGCGGAGAGGTCGGCAGCGGTGTCATCGGAGCTGACGGTCTTTCCGCCGAGCATCACGGAGAAGGATACCTCTGCATCGGGGAAGGTCTCCATGAGCTCAGTGACCTGCTGCGCGGAGAGGGAGGTGTTCGGGATGAGTATCTTTTCAAGCTTCGTGAAGCAATCGGCCGTCTCTATGAGCTTTGCGCAGTCATAGGTCCCGTCAATAAGCGAGAGGATCTCCGCATCGTTCTCGGCGACTGTCCCGCCGAGGTCAACGGAGTATTTCACCTCGACATCGGGATGGGAAGCCTCCCAGTCGGCAAGCTCGTCATAGCAGTCGGCACCCGTGAAATCGGCTGACTCGAGATTCGAGTACTTGTCGAGGTCGGAGAGCGATTCAGCTGTGACTGCCTCGGAGATGCTCGTTATCTTGTCAAACCTGCCCTGCTCTATCATCGGCTGAATGACTCTGACGGCGATGATGGCGAGAGCTCCGAGAAGCAGGATCACAAAGAAAAATACAAAGACCTTGGCCTTTGAAGCGCGTTTAGGTGTGTTATCCATTGTAGATGCCTCATAGTTCAAATGTTCAGGATATGTTAACATTATAACTTACGCGGCAGGGGTTTTCAACTATTGACTTAATCACAAAACTTAATTAAAATAAAAGTACCTTAACACGGAAAATAATATCAGAGAGGAGTATTGTATTATGAAGTGGAATAAAACCGAATGCAGAGTATTTCAGGCAGGTCTGAACATTGCAAGCAGATTTCTTTATTGGCGCGAGCCGAACACGGTGAGCGGTCCCGGAAGTGTTGACGAGATACCGTCGATACTTAAGTCCATGGGAGTCACAAAGGTAATGGTCGTAACAGGCCGCCACGTTGGCAAGTCAATTGCACCCGCAATAATTGAAAACATATGCGCTTCAGGGCTCGATTGCTACCATTTCGGGGAGGCGGAATCGAACCCGTCTACCACAACGGTCTTCAAGATCCGGGATCTTTACAAGGAACATGGCTGCAACGGCTTCCTCGCGATTGGCGGCGGCTCTCCGATGGATGCGGCAAAGGGTGCGGCGGCGCTCATCACAAGGCCGAAGAAAACGCTCAACCAGATGGCGGGACTGTTCGGTGTTCTGAAGAAGATACCTCCGTTTGTGGCAGTTCCCACAACGGCAGGCACCGGCTCCGAGACCACCATAGCTGCAGTTATTACTGATGCCGAGACACACCACAAGTATGCCATCATGGATATCGCGCTCGTCCCCCGCATAGCCGTGCTTGACCCCGAGCTTACGCGCTCTCTCCCGCAGAAGACAACGGCTACCACCGGTATGGATGCCCTTACCCATGCTGTAGAGGCTTACATCTGCTGGACGAACCGCACTAAGAAGAGCGACAAGCGCGCCGAAGAGGCCGTCAAGCTCATCTTCAAGTATCTTGAAAAGGCTTATCAGGACGGTAATGACATGGAAGCCCGCGGCAAGATGCTCGAGGCCTCCTTCAAGGCAGGCTACGCCTTCACCAGAGCGGGTGTCGGCAATGTCCACGCCATCGCTCACACGCTCGGCGGACTGTACGGCACGCCTCACGGCCTTGCCAACGCGGTCATTCTCCCGATAGTTCTGGAGGACTACGGCGCTGCGGCATATCCGCGCCTTGCAAAGCTTGCCGATCTCGTAGGCATAAAGGGCGACAGTGTTGAAGATAAGGCAAAGGCCTTCATCGCCGAGGTTTACGCGATGAACGAGCGCATGGGTATCCCAAAGGGACTTGATGTCATCAAGGATGAGGACATCCCGCAGATGATAAAGTGGGCTCTCGCGGAAGCCAATCCCACGTACCCCGTTCCCGTGGTGTACGATGAGGCACATTGCAGAAGAGTCATCAAGATAATTCGCGACAAGGCCTGATTATCGGGCAAAACTCTGAACAGGTAGGGCAGTTAGTTTGCAGTTAGAGGAATTCAGACTCGTAGTAGCCAGCAATATCATAAAGCTTCGCTCCGACGCGGGCATGACGCAGGCGGAGCTCGGCGCGGCGCTGAACTATTCGGATAAGAGCATATCCAAGTGGGAGCGCGGCGAGGGCTTGCCGGATGCCTTCGTGCTTAAATCTATAGCAGAGCTTTTCGACGTCCCCGTGGACTACATAGTCTCATCGCATGATGCGTGGGAATCTCCCGAGGAAAAGAAAAGGCGCGAGATGCCGGTATACAGCGCAAGCATGATCATCGCGACTGGAGATTTCGCCGTGATGACGGCGGCAGTGACGGCTTTCGTCATTCTGTGGCTCGTGGGGCTTTTCGAGTGGAGGATACTTCTCATCGGCGTTTCGGTGATGCTGCTCGTCCATCTCGTGCTTGACTGCGTGTTCCTCAAGGCAAGGCATCTGCAATATTTATGCTCGGCGTTTATCGTGTCGCTTCTGGCGGTGGCGTACTTTTTTATGTGGCAGACGCGCCCGTGGCCGCTGTTTCTGATAGCTGCTCCGGCGATAGGCATAGTCTTCCTCGCGTGCAACATCAAGAAGGTACCCGAGAGACTTAAAAAGCACAAAAAGAAAACAGAATAATTTACAAGGCCGCATCTTCACAGAGGATGCGGCCTTTTGAATAAAAAAGGAACTGCACTTGAAAATGCAGTTCCTCGGTATATTACTTCGCGTAATCGACGGCCTTTGTCTCTCTGAGAATGTGTACCTTGATCTGGCCGGGGTAGGTGAGCTCTTCTTCGATCTTTCTTGCAACATCTCTTGCGAGAAGGACCATCTGATCCTCACTGACCTCTTCGGGCTTGACCATGATGCGTATCTCGCGGCCGGCCTGAATGGCGTAGCAGCTGTCAACACCGGGGAAGCTCTTGGAAACTTCTTCGAGCTTTTCGAGGCGCTTGACGTAGTTCTCGATGTTCTCTCTGCGGGCGCCGGGGCGGGAAGCGGAGATGGCATCTGCTGCCTGAACGATGCATGCCTCAACGGTATGGGGCTCGACATCGCCGTGGTGAGCTTCGATAGCGTGGATAACGGCTTCGGACTCTCTGTACTTTCTTGCAATGTCAACGCCGATGGTGACGTGGCTGCCCTCGACCTCATGGTCGATGGACTTGCCGAGGTCGTGCAGAAGACCTGCTCTGCGGGCGACGTTGACGTCAACTCCGAGCTCGGAGGCCAGAAGACCTGCGATGTGAGAGACCTCGATGGAGTGGTTGAGAACATTCTGACCGTAGCTCGTGCGGTAGCGCATGCGGCCGAGGAGCTTTATTATCTCGGGGTTGAGGCCGTGGATATTCGTCTCAAATACGGCTCTTTCGCCCTCTGCCTTGATGGTTGCGTTGACTTCCTTCTGAGCCTTGGCGACCATCTCCTCGATGCGTGCGGGGTGGATGCGGCCGTCCTGAATGAGCTTTTCAAGGGCGAGCCTTGCGACCTCGCGGCGGACGGGGTCAAAGCTGGAAACGGT
>DCGN01000038.1:20675-22808 GCA_002315275.1 Clostridiales bacterium UBA1777 | reverse complement strand
ATGGAACGGATGTTGCGGCCCTCACGGCCGATTATACGGCCCTTCATCTCGTCGTTGGGGAGTTGTACGACGGAGACGGTGATCTCGCTTGCGTGGTCTGCGGCGCAGCGCTGGATAGCCGTTGCGATTATCTCGCGGGCTCTCTCGTCAGCCTCGTCCTTGTACTGCTGCTCGATCTCCTTTACCTTCATGGCCATCTCGTGAGTTACATCCTCACGGACGCTGTTGATGAGGTAAGCCTTGGCATCCTCAACGGAGAAGCCGGAGATCTTCTCGAGCATTTCGAGCTGACCGCGCTTGATCTGAGCGATTTCCTGCTGCTGTGCTTCTGCGGCGGCTATCTTAGCGGTGAGCTGTTCGCTCTTCTTTTCGATAGCGTCTGTTTTTCTGTCGAGGTTTTCTTCCTTCTGCTGAAGGCGGCGTTCCTGCTTCTGAACCTCGGCGCGGCGCGCCTTTTCTTCCCGCTCGAATTCGGAGCGGTTTTTGTGTATTTCTTCCTTTGCCTCTACGAGAGCTTCTCTTTTCTTGCTCTCGGCGTTCTTTATAGCTTCATTTATTATTCTCTTTGCTTCTTCCTCTGCGCTCGTTATCTCGCGCTCACCGATCTTTTTGCGGTACTGGATACCGAGGAAAAAACATACTGCCGATGCAACAACGGCTATAATAACAGTAAGGTAAACAGGCATAGTAAGTAAACACACCTCCATTCTTTTAGAAATTTTTGGTGGTTTAATACTAACATTCGATTAAATTTTACGTCGGAACGGACGCAATTACGCCTAACAAGACGGCACAGACACGAAAACGCCTGTGCGCAGGCAAACAAACCGCTATCCGAGCTGACTGCAAATTTTGATTGAAGGATAGTATAGAGTTCGCTGATCTGCTATATTCAGTTGAATATAGAGCAAGACGTGACGAAAAAGTCACTGTCCGAAAATGAATCCGTAATATTTCAAAAGGAGCATTCCCCAATACTCCCAAAATATTAGTCATGTTATTTTATCCCCAAAACGCTTCCGTGTCAAGGGTGCGTTGCGAGTATTTGCACAGTTTTTTCCCGCGCATGGGAGAGCCCGGTCATTGCACCCGAAGCACCACTTTTCCTCCGTCAGCGGAGGCGACGAGCGTGCTGCGGCAAGCGGCTTTTCCGAGCAGGATGAGCTCCGCGGCGGGGTCCTCTATCTCGCGGCGAAGCACTCTGCGAAGCGGTCTTGCGCCGTAGCGCTCGTCCATGCCCTTGCCTGCCAGCATACATACGGTTTCGGGGGGAACGAGCAGGTCTATGCCGAGCTTCTCAAAGCGCTCCTTCAGCTCGCTGATGAGGTTTTCCGTTATTGAGCGCATTGCTTCGGGCTTGAGACGGGAGAATATCACGGTTTCGTCGATGCGGTTTAAAAATTCCGGCTTGAAAACGGAGCGCAGCTCAGACCTTATCCTGCTCTCAACGGCCTTTTCGCTTCCGTCGGCCGAGGCGCAGAAGCCGATCGACGGAAGCCCCTCGGAGACAAGCCTCGCTCCGACGTTCGACGTCATTACGATGATGGTGTTTCGAAAATCAACGGTCCTGCCGGTGGAGTCGGTCAGCCGCCCGTCGTCCATTATCTGCAGAAGAATGCTCCAGACATCCTCGTGCGCCTTTTCGATCTCGTCAAACAGCACGAGAGACCACGGACGCTTCCTTACGCGCTCCGTCAGCTGGCCGCCGTCCTCATAGCCGATATAGCCGGGAGGAGATCCGATAAGGCGGCTTACGGAGTGCTTTTCGGCGTATTCCGACATATCGAACCGTATGAGCGCGCGCTCATCGGAGAAAACAGCCGCGGCAAGCGCCTTGCAAAGCTCCGTCTTCCCTACACCGGTAGGGCCTAAGAATAGAAAGCTACCGACGGGGCGGCGCGGATCCTTGAGGCCGATGCGCCCGCGGAGCACGGCCTTTGCCACGGCATCAACGGCCTCATCCTGACCTATAACGCGCGCCTTCAATCGCTGCGAAAGCCCGGCGAGATCCTCGCTGTCGCGTGAGCTCAGCTGTGTCACGGGAACGGAGGTCCACGAGGACACGGTCTCGGCGATGCCGGCAGAGGTCACCGTGCCGCATCTTGAGATGTGCGCCGCGGCGGCCGACTCATC
>DCGN01000038.1:19150-20603 GCA_002315275.1 Clostridiales bacterium UBA1777 | reverse complement strand
GCGAGGACGGCATCGTCCCCGATGCGCACTCCGTGGTGCGCCTCGAGAGACGGGCGTATGGCCCGCAGAATGCCGAGGGTGTGCTCCCTGTCCGGCTCTTGAATAAGCACAGGCTGAAAGCGCCGCTCGAGTGCGGCATCCTTTTCAATGTAGCGGCGAAATTCCTCCGGAGTTGTTGCGCCGATTACCTGAATGTCACCGCGCCCGAGAGCGGGCTTGAGAATGTTGGCGCAATCGATAGACCCTTCGGCGCTGCCCGTGCCGACAACTGTGTGCAGCTCGTCGATAAACAGTATCACGTCTCCCGCGCGCCGTATGTCCTTCAGCACGGCCTTCACGCGCTCCTCAAAATCGCCTCGGTATTTTGTTCCCGCGAGCATGGACGAAATGTCAAGCGAGACTACACGCTTTCCGGAGAGAGACTCGGGCACGCCTCCGTTGGCAATGGCGAGCGCGAGTCCCTCTGCGACGGCGGTCTTGCCGACACCGGGCTCACCGATGAGGACGGGGTTATTTTTCGTCTTGCGCGAGAGGATCTGCACGGTGCGGTGTATCTCCTCCGTGCGGCAGACAATAGGTGAGATGTGTCCGAGCTTGGCCTTCGCCGTGAGGTCATCGCCGTACTGGTCGAGTACACGCGTTTCGCATCTGCGAGGGGAGGACTTTGCCGCGGCTGTCTGCGGCCTTTCGCCGGTACCGGCTGCGCCGAAGGTATCGGCAAGGTCGGTGTAGAGCGCGTCGGGGTCAGCGCCTGCCTTACGCAGTATATTTACGGCCTCGCAGTCCGGCTGACGGAGAATACCGATCAGAAGATGCTCCGTGCCGATAAACGGATGCCCGAGTGATTTCGCCTCTGCGCCTGCTGCCACGATGGCCGCGCGGGCATTGTACGAAAGTCCCTGAGAGAGCTTCCTCGGGACCCCTGTGCCGCAGTTTTCAGCTATCAGAGTCTTGAGCCTGTCCTGCTTTATGCCGCGCTTGACAAGCAGCCTTCCCCCGAGCCCCTTGAGCTCCATGCTTATGCCGAGCAGAAGGTGCTCTGTGCCGACGTAGCTGTGGCCGAGCGCTTCCGAGACCTTTCGCGCATCGGTGATGGCGAGCTGAGCGGGCTCGGTGAATTTCTCATTGCTTTTCAAAGCTATACCTCCCTGAAAAAGGTCAAAACCTATTATCCTCCGCCCGTCTGACGAATAGCATCAAAAACGGGGCGGATATAAAATTATCCCCAACAGAGGCAAGGTTTGATACAGAGAACGGGAAAAGCGCAAAAAACGCCGAAAAACAACAAATAAGAAATTTTAACAAATATATATTGCTTTTTCCGATAGGTGTGTTATTATAACAAAGTATATGACTTGAGACTGGTTCTCGGTCAAATCTAAACGGAGGTATTGTCATGGCTTTTGTTATAACTGACGAGTGCCTGTCCTGCGGTTCCTGCGCAGCTCAGTGC
>DCGN01000038.1:4854-19035 GCA_002315275.1 Clostridiales bacterium UBA1777 | reverse complement strand
ATCGTTGAGCAGTAATTGACTCAACAGAGGGGGCTGCTTCAAGATCTTTGCCGTGTGCGGTCTTCCGTGCAGGCTCGGATCAAGAAGCAGCCCCTTCTGTTATTATCGGAGATATTATGGAATTTGTTGAACTTTGGAACGGCGGGCCGCGCTTTGCACAGGCGGAGCATTTCAAGCTCGGGACAGATTGCGTCCTTCTTGCAGACTTTGTAAATACCGCGGGGGCAAAGCGGGGGATTGACCTCGGCTGCGCTTCCGGTGCTATTGATATTCTTCTTCTCGCGAAGACGGATAAGCTCCATATGACGGGGCTTGAAATAGTCCCCGCTGCGGCTGAGATCGCGAAGCGGAATATGGCGGAGAATGCCTTCGAGAGCAGAAGCAGCATCATAACGGGCGATATAAGGCAGCACAGACAGCTTTTCAAAACCGGAGAGTTTGGCCTCGCCATGGCAAACCCGCCGTATTTCCCGGTTGGGAGCGGGAAGCTCTCGTCGGATGCGGATAAGGCCGCCGCGAGAGGAGAGGTATCCTGCACGCTTGAGGATATCTGCGCGGCAGCTGCGTACCTGCTTCACACCGGAGGCACCTTTGCACTCGTCCATAAGCCGGAACGCCTCTCTGAGGCCATGTGTGCCATGAGCGCGCACGGAATCGAGCCGAAGCGGCTGCGCATGGTATGCCATTCGGCGCTATCTGCGCCCAATCTCGTGCTCATAGAGGGCAAAAGAGGAGCAAAACCCGGCCTCAGGATAGAACCGAACCTTGTCCTCCGAAATGCCGACGGCACCGAGACAGACGAGGTGAAACGCATATACCGTCTCGCATGAGATATGAAAAGCCCGCATTCCCTTTTTCGGGGATGCGGGCTGACTTTATGTAGGAGTTGTCAGGTCTGAGACTTGAGCTTCTTCAGACAGTCGGGGCAAATGTTCTTTCCCTTGAAATTGATAACATTCTTTGCGTTGTCGCAGAAGATGCAGGCAGGCTGATACTTGCGCAGGATGATGTTATCACCGTCGACATAGATCTCCAGAGCATCCTTCTCGGAGATATCGAGCGTACGTCTCATCTCTATCGGAAGCACGATACGACCGAGCTCATCGACCTTGCGAACTATTCCCGTAGACTTCATGTGAGTTTCCTCCTTTTAAAAGATAATGCTAAATGAAAACATTAAGAAATAATGAATACCCGAACATGGAATGAGTATACAACAAAAAATTGAAATAGTCAACGATTTTTTGAAAAAACACGGATTTGTTAATACTTTATTCTTTAGTTTGACATATAATGTAAGTAACAAAAATGAATATTTGGAAAAATTATACGCCCGCTCAACGGTATAAATATTCATTCCGTGAATAAAAATATAAGCAGTCGCATAGCGAAAAAACAGTAAAAATCATACAGAAACTTTAAAATAATGGAAATGTAAAATTCTTAACGGCGAAGAATGAACGATGTCGTCTAAAAAGAGGTAAATAAAACTAAAAAAAGCGGGTCTGCAATAACAGACCCGTGTATAATTTATCACATTTTTTCGGGAGCGGAAACGCCGATAATTTCCAATGAGACTTCGATGACGTTTCTGACGGCATCCGCAAGGAAAAGCCTTGCCTCGAGAACACCGGGCTCTGCATCCTTGATGCGGCAGACGGTGTAGAACTTATGGAAGCGGGTGGCGAGCTCGGTGACATATTTGTTGATGCGGCTGGGATCGTAGTCTCTTGCGGAGAGGCGGATCTCCTCGGGGAGAATGGCGAGCTGCTTGATAAGCTCCTTTTCCTCAGCGGTGGTGAGGCAGGAGATATCGGCTGAAGAGGGAACGGTGTGCCCCTCTTCGGCGAGAGCGGCTATCAGCGAGCAGATACGCGCATGAGCGTACTGGACATAGTAAACGGGGTTCTCGCTGTCCTCACGGATTGCGAGCTCAAGATCGAACATGACGGGAGACTCGGGACGGGAGTTGAAGAAGTATCTTGCGGCATCCACGGGGATATCGTCAAGCAGGTTGGAAAGAGAGATAGCCTTGCCCGTTCTCTTGGACATGCGCACCTCCTGCCCGTTGGACATGAGCTTGACAAGCTGCATCAGCACGATGTCAAGTCTGTTCTCTCCGTCGAGGCCGAGGGCATCCATAGCGCCCTTGAGTCTTGCAACGTGACCGTGATGGTCGGCACCCCAGACGTTGATGACCTTGTCAAAGCCGCGCTTTTCGAACTTGTTTCTGTGGTATGCGATATCGCTTGCAAAGTAGGTATAGAAGCCGTTTGCACGGCGGAGAACGTCGTCCTTAAGCTCGAGCTTGTCGATCTCCTCCTGAGTCTTGCCGGCGGCGAGAAGCTTCTCGGAGAGAATGGAGGAGGTGTTGAGCCAGAGAGCGCCGTCCTTCTCGTAGGTGTAGCCCTTCTCGGTGAGCATATTCATCGTCTCGGCAACATATCCCGTGTTGTGCAGCTCGGACTCGAAGAACCACTTATCATACTTGATACCGTAGCGCTCAAGGTCGGCCTTCATCTTGGGGAGGTTGCGCTTGAGACCGAAGGATGCCATTGCCTCATGGCGCTCGGCCTTGTCCTTGGAGAGCCAACTGTCGCCGAACTCGGCGCGGAAAGCGGAGGCAAGCTCCTTTATATCGTCGCCGTGGTAACCGTCCTCGGGGAAGGGCTCTGCCTTGTCGCCGAGAATGAGTTCGGCATAGCGGGCATCTATAGAGGAGGCGAACTTCTCAATCTGGTTGCCTGCGTCGTTAACATAGAATTCGCGCCATACCTTGCAGCCCGCTCTGTCAAGCACGCTTGCAAGCGCATCTCCGAGAACGCCGCCGCGGGCGTTGCCCATGTGCATCGGACCGGTGGGGTTTGCAGAGACGAACTCTATCATGACCTTCTTGCCGCCGTAAACATCGGAGCGACCGTAATCCCTGCCCTCTGCGCGGACAGCGGCGAGCACATCACCGTACCACTTGCCGCCGAGGCGGAAGTTGATAAAGCCGGGGCCTGCGACCTCAACAGAGGAGAAAAAGCTGCCTTCAAGGTCTGCGTTTGCGGCAAGAGCGTCGGCAATCTTTCTCGGAGCCATGCGCATCGCGCGCGCGCCGGTCATGGCGTGGTTCGCGGCATAGTCGCCGTTTGCTGTGTCCTTGGGGATCTCAACGCTGCCGGTAAGCTCGGCACCTGCGGGGAGAGCGCCTGCCGCTGCGGCCTTTTCGTATGCTGCCTGCAGTATGCTGTTTATCTGATCCTTTGCGGCCTGAATCATGTTAGCCATTTTTTGTTTCTCCTTCTCTCGGTTCGACTTTCATCTGGAATTTATTCTTCAGCACTATGGCGTGCTCAAGATCGAGCACATAGTCGATCTCCATGCTGCCGCCGTTTTCGTTGAAGCTGTGCCGTATCTTATGAGTGCTCATGTCCATGTTTGCCATGCCGAAGGGCGTATTGTACTGGAACACATCGCGCCCGCCCTCGCGGAACACCATGTGACTCGTTACGAAGCCCTTCCTGTCAACGGAGACACCGTTTTTGGATATCTCAACGCTTGTTTTCGTGCCGGGAAGACCGGTCACCTCGCTCTCGAGGTAACTCAGGCGGCCGACGCAGCCGTCGTAGCTGTACTTGCCGTCGGTCGTGAAATCTATGCAATCCTGATCCTCCGAGCCGTAGCCGTGGATGCTGCGGATCGAAATTACTACATCTCTCATTTTTTTATTTCTCCAAATCGACCCGCATAGGAAGAATGTGCGCCGCGCCCTTCACCGCGCTTCCGCCGAGGAAGACGGAGGAGAGGTGCTCAAATTCCGACGGGTCTCCGCTTGTGTAATATTCTGTGCCTGCGCCCGAGCCTGAAATATCAAGGCTCACGAGTCTGTCACGCATGGCCTCTGCGGCACAGCGGGATGCTTCAAGCAGCTTCACGCCATAGCCCATGTAATCGCGTATCGCATCGGCGATTATGCCGTAGTGCGTACACCCGAGAACAATTATGTCAACCTTTTCAGCCTTCATGGGAGAGAGATACTCCTCGACGGCCTTTGCGATAAGCTCATCGTTTCTCGCGAGATGGCCCTGCTCGATAAGCGGAGCAAAGCTCCTGCAGCCGGCCGTCATAACGAGGGCATCCGGGCAGGCGCACCTTATCTCCCGCTCAAAGGCGCCGCTTCGGATGCTGGCGGGAGTGGCGATGATGCCTATCTTATCCGCACCCTCGCGGGCGACGGCATCGACCGTGCTTTTCAGAACACCCATCGCAGGGATGCAATACGCATCTAACTCATCCGCCGCAACGCTCGATATCGTGCCGCAGGCAACGAGGACTGCCTTCGCGCCGAGAGAACGGACAAAATCAAGATCCTGCCGTGCTATAACGCGCAGCTCACCGAAGCCCCTGTCGCCGTAAGGGGCGCGGGCGCTGTCGGCAAAGTATATTATGTTTTCGTCCGGCATGAGCTCGCGAAGCGCCTTCAGCGCCGTAAGCCCGCCGAGACCGGAATCAAATATTCCGACAGGTCTGTTGTCCATTTCGGCATCCTTTCGATAACGCAGTCATTATATAATACAGCAAAATTGCCTCCATTACAAGCAGAATTTTCCCGCTTGCAGGAGGAAGAGCGGCTGATATGTATTATTTGTGGAAAAAAGACTTGTCCTGTGATATAATAAGTATATAATATGGTTTCGGTTATATGCTCGTCGGGACGGGAGGCTGTCAAAATGAATGTTGAATTTACGGGTAAGGAGTTCAGGCGGCTCCTTGATCTGGTCTATATAGGCAACTGGATATTGAACTCCGCGAGAGGGGATGACAGATTCGAGGATTACGATGATCTGCAGGAAAAGCTTTTCTCTCTCTGCCCGCAAAACGGGCTGAGCGCGCTTGCGGGATACTGGCAGGGACACATCTATCCCTCAAAGGCTTATGAGGACGGCGGCATCCACGAGGCCATTGCCGACTATGAGGACGCGGTATTTTTCTCCATCCTGGCGGAGGAGCTTGCGCGGCGCGACCTCGGCCTTGAGAATTCCGACCCGGAGGACTTCACGGAGCTTTCGGAGCGTATGGAGGATTATCTTGACGAGTTCGACAAAAACGGGCTCGGCAGCGTGAATGTTGATATATAACGGGAGATTAAACACGATGAATGACGAACTGACAAGAGAAGATATAAAAAAGATGCAGGATGAGCTCGACCACAGAAGGCTCGTGCTTCAGCCGGAGATAATCGAAGAGGTCAAGCGCACGAGAGCCTTCGGAGACCTCAGCGAGAATTACGAGTATAAGGCCGCGAAGCAGGCGCAGCGTCAGAATATGAGCCGCATGAGATACCTCGAGGGCATGATCAAGACAGCTAAGGTCATCTCCGACAAATCTGCTGACAACGAGGTAGGCCTTTTCGACAAGGTGGAGGTATACATACCGGAGGACGATGAAACGGAGGTCATTCAGGTGGTTACAACAGTCCGCTGTGACCCACGCAAGGGACTCATCAGCAAGGAATCTCCGTTCGGCAAGCAGATCCTCGGCAAAAAGGTCGGGGATGAGATAACCGTTCAGGTGAGCGATACATACAGCTACAAAGCCGTGATAAAGACGATCACAAAAGGCGAGGATGACGGCTCCGCCCCGCTTTTGAGCTATTGAGACAAAAAAGCACTACGATTCAAAATCGCAGTGCTTTTTTTATATCTTGTGCGTTATGCCGCCTCGTCGGTCTCGACAACAAAGGTCATCGTCTGTCCGTCCCAATCGAAGATGACGGGATCGGTGACGGTCTCCGTACCGAGCACACTGGTGAGCACGAAGGAGTAGGCGTATCTGCCGGCGGGGAGATCCTTGAGCTTGGCACCCGTGTATTCATCGACGGTGAAGGGAGTCATTTCCTTTGTACCGAGCTCATAACCGTCGGAAATATCGACTGTCGTAAGCACGGGGATCATTTCCATGCCGTAGAAGTAATCCATGTCGTAGACATCTCTGCCGGGGCGCTCAAGGGAGCTCTGCATTTCGCCGTCCCACAGACCGTAGAGCTCGTAATAACCGAGCTGGCCTTCTGAGGCCTCGTCGATTTCTTCGCCGTTTTCATCCTCTTCGGGAGTCTCGCCGTAGATGAGACCTGCGCGGAGGTTGTAAGTCCAGTCATACTCGGGCACGAATACGGGGATGTTGTAGAGCGTGTGATCGACGGTCTCCTCCTGGATCTGCAGCTCGACGAACTCATCGCCGACAGCGAGCCACTTGCCGTTGAACATAGCGGAGAAAACGCCGGTTTCAAAATCACCGTCAACCTCGGCGCTTCTGCCGAGACGGTACCACTCATCGGACTTTTCGTTGTACTGATAGATAAGCGCATCAACTGTGGAGACAGCGTCAAGAGCGTTCACAACATAGAGATTGAGGCTGCCGTCCTCGGCGACCTCTGTCTCGGCTCTGACGATATAGTCGCTGTAGGATATCTCGGGCAGACGCTCGACCTCCTCGTACACCCAGTCGGGAGCTGTCCAGCCGGTGTTGACGGCATCGATGTAGGACAGGTAAATGGGGCTTTTGCAGGCGCGGGAGAATCTGTCAAGATAATGGTAGCTTGCCTGCGGAGAATAGTAGAAGGACATGCCGTTCGAGTAGCACCTGTAGCTTCCGCGGACGTTGCATGTAATGGCATCCTCGGTGGCATTGATAAGGCTTTCAACTGTATCCGAGCTGAGAGAGCTGGAGCGGGCAAGCTGGGCGAAATGAACAAGGTCGACCATTTCGGGATACGAATACTTCTCGGCGGTTCTCGTGTAGAAGGCGAAATTAAAATAAGAAGACGTGTCGGACACAAGGTCACATACCTCGGCAAAGAATTCGTCAAATGCCTCGGAAACGGCATCTATCTTGCTCAGGTCGATGCAGGAGTAGGTGAGCCAGTCCGCGGAGGCGGTGTCACCGAGCTCAACGTACTTCTGCTGAATAGTCTCGCAGACGACCTCACCGAGCTGTTCGCCGTTGCAGCTCGGCACGTCATAGAGATACTGCAGCCAGTCGGTATAGCTGGAGCCTGCACCCGCGACGACCTCCTCCGAGCCTATCAGATAATTGCTGTAGGGCTCGATGGTCTGTGCTGTCTCAAAGGTTGCCATCATGCACACGTCGAGCAGAACGGCCTCAAAGTGAACGCCGCCGTTATCGAGAGCTCTTGCAAAATCGGGAAGAGTGAGGCAGGCATAGTAGCCGAATATATCGTCCCAGCAAAGGCCGCTCATGCTGCCGCCGCCGTGGTCCCACATAACGAGAAGGTACTTCTCGGCGGGGAAGCTGTCGGCACTCCAGGAGATGAAATCGCTGAGTGTGTTCGGGTCGGCCATGCTCTGGAGCTCGCCCTCTTCGAGAAGCTCGAAGCCGTCAACGCCGTAGTAATAGCGCTGAGTCATATCGTTCGGAATGTCGAGCCCGAGCGAATCGTAGGCGTGCCATTCCTCACAGCCGCCCGTCTGGAAGACAAGGTTGACGTCCTCGGTAGGAACGGTGTCATAAATCTCCTCGAGGTTTTCGGTAGCCATCCAACCGTCCGATTCGAGGTTTGACCCGTCCATATAGATCATGACCGTCCATTTGGCGAGATCACCGTTATAGGCTTCGTCTATCGGCGCTTCATCGGCGGGTGCTTCCTCATCGGCGGCCTCCGAAACGGGAGCGACCGGGGCATCCTTCACGATGCGGTCATCGAAATCACCGCAGGCTGCGAGGGAGAGAACAACGGAAAGCGCAAGCAAAAGGAGGAGCAGTTTTTTCATCTTCATATTTGAACCCTCGTTATCTTTGTTTATGCCAATAGCGGACATATCGTTAAATATGTCCGCCGTAGAGTTTGCTGTTTTTCTGATGATCGGATAGGGCTTTTTTAATCAGTCCTTGCTGACCTTTCTGGTGCCGTCATTATTCTTGCCGGGGTTGCCCTTAGTGAGCTTGTTCTTGATATTTATGCCGCCGGCACGGACTATATTGCGGGTGCCGCCGGTAGACTTACCGGGGGCTGAGCGCTCGTGCTTGCGGGTCTGATCATTTTCAGAGGGGGCTCTGCCTATGCCGCCGACTACTTCGGAGATCTCTTCTTCGGAAAGTTCCTCAACGTTGGAATTAACTTTATCAAGTGCCATTTTTATTATTTCCTTTCAAATCAATTATTTTTTGTTTTAGTTTTTTGAATGCGGGTCACAGTCTTCGTTTTTGCTTCAGCTTTCTGATCAGCTCTGCCTGGGTCGGGTCACAAGTGCCTGCTGCGGAAACCAAGGTAAGATCCTCGTCTGACAGGAGGGCATTGTTTCTTGCTTCGGCTTCCGAGAGCATATCGGTTAGTTGTTTGTTTCCGCTGAACAGCTGATAATCAAACAGCTTTTTCAGCCCTTTATCCATATTTTATCGATCGCCTCCTCGGTTCCTTTGCTTTTCATTTGTTTATACGAATGAATTGGGAAAAGGTACTGTAAAAAATCAATTTTTTACAAATCTTTTTTTCGCGGCCCGTTTAATTCGCCTTTCACTTGTTTATACGAACCGCTGCGGAAAAGGTACTGTTAAAAATCAATCTTTTTGCGAAGATTTTTAAGTGCGGTGGAGTGGAGCGCTTTTGCGTAGCTGTAGGAGATGCCTATCTTATCCGCCGTCTCCTTCAGGGAGTTGCCCCTGTAGTAGTACAGCAGAATGAGATCACGTTCTTTTTCGCTGAGAGTTTTCAGCGCGGCAGCAAGCTCTTCAAGCGTCTCATCGGAGCAGATGGAATCCTCAAGAAGCCCCTCCTCGGAGGTGTTCTCATCAAGCTCTGCAAGCTCGTGGCTCGTTCTGTAATAATCATACAGCGTGTTTCTCGTGATGGAATAGATCCACGTGGAAACAGAAGCCTGCGTGCTGTCAAACTCATCAAGGTGAGAATAGATCTTAACAAATACATCGGAACAAAGATCCTCTGCGTTTTCCTTGTTGCAGAGCTTGGAGACCAGATAAGAGTATACCTTACCGTGATACTCGCTATAAAGTTTTTCTTTGTCGATGTCTGCCATTCTCAACCTCCTGTCTTTGTGTCTATTCTCTGACGCTCGACCAGCTCTGCGAAGTATCCGCCGGCGGCAATAAGCTCCTCGTAGGTGCCGTCTTCGATGATGTGACCCTTGTCCATGACGAGAATCCTGTCGCAGTGGCGTATGGTGGAAAGTCTGTGCGCGATAACTATGCGGGTGCATTTGAGCTCATCGAGCGATTCGCTGACCATCTTCTGCGTGATATTGTCAAGCGCGGAGGTGGCCTCATCGAAGATGAGTATAGAGGGCTTGGGAGCTATTGCTCTTGCAATGACAAGTCTCTGCCTCTGGCCGCCGGAGATGCTGCCGCCGCCATCGGTGATAAAGGTGTTCATGCCCATCGGCATGCTCCTGATATCATCGGCTATGCCGGCTTTTTCCGCCGCGGCCCACGCATCGTCGAGAGTGAGGTTCGGAGCGCAGATGACGATGTTGGAGAAAATATCGCCCATGAAGAGCTTGTCATCCTGCATGACCGTGCCTATCGTTCTGCGGAGGGAGCGCTTGTCAAGAGTGTTGAGGTCCCGCCCGTCAAAATAGATGGCACCCTTCTGCGGCTTTTCGAAGCCGAGGATGAGGCGTATCAGCGTTGACTTGCCGCAGCCCGTCTTGCCGACGATGGCAACGTACTGGCCGGGACGGATCTTAAGTGAGAAATCATCGATGACGTTCGGCATCGACTCGTCATACTTGAAGCAGACCTTGTTGAGCTCTATTGCTCCGCTCAGACGCTTGACAGTCTGCGCCTTTTCGGAAAGCTCGGGCACGGCCTCAAGGATGGGCTTGGACATTTCGATATACGGCTTGAGGTCTGCGCCCGTCAGCGCAACAACGGACAGAGAGGAGATAGCTCCCGCGACCATTGCGTAAGCCGTCTGGAACGCGTAGTATTCCGCAACGCCCACGTTTGTCTTCACGGCGAAGAAGTACATGAAGAACTGGCCGATGCAGGTTATCAGCAGCGAGATCGTGCTGTTGATCTTGATGAACAGCGGGGGATTATAGGAAATGCGGGTCTCATCGGAGAAGCTCTGCGCCCAACGGGAGAAGAGCCTCTTCTCAGAGCCGGAGAGCTTTATCTTCTGAACGCCGGAGATCATCGAAAGGCTTATGCCGTTGTTCTTGGCGGAAAGCTCCATCCTGCGGGTGGAGATCTTTATCTGCTTCAGCGTCGTGATAACGGAGAAGAGCACCTCTGCAACAATGACTATAAGGGACGGGACAACAAGTCCCGGAGCATATGCGAAGATCTGGGAGATATATGCGAGGGAGAAAACGCCGGTCAGACCAGAGGTGAAAACAACGTTTATGACAGACTCGCACAAGGAGGAAACATACTGCATGCGCTGTGTAATCTCACCGGAGGAGTACTTCTTGAAAAACGATGTCGGCAGGGCGAGGATCCTCATCATCGTTGCGGATTCAACGCTGTTCGAGAGCTTAGTCGTAATTCGCGAGGAGAACATCGTGCTCACGCTTTGGAAGATGATATTCGCCAGAGACACGCATATCAGGAATAACAGCGTGGACAGCAGAAGCGAATAGCTGTTTCCTTCAACGACATTGTCAAACAGGAAGTAGTTCAGCTTCGGGAGAAGCAGACCGACAAGTGTGGATACGCCGAGCATAACGGCAACAAGAACTATATCGCTTATCGAGCAGGAGGAAACGGCATATTTTATAAGATCGGCCGTGGAGAGCTTCTTCAAAGGGAGCGGCTTATAGAAGCAGAGCGCTTCATCTTCGAAGACATCCTCGTTTTTCCTTGTAACTCTTATGTGCTTGTGCTGCTCGGGGTCATAGTAGGTATATCTCTGATAGCCGCCCGGCATCAGAGCCACAAGCTCACCCGACTCCCTAAGCCTCGCGATATACGGGCCGAAGGAATCCTTATACCAGCCTTTTTCAAGCTTTACGGGTCTGTGCATCAGGCCGGTGTAGCGGCAAAGATAGTCAAGCCTTGCCTCAGCGGTCGAAATGTCATCGGGGAACTTTATGTTGCGAAAATGGAAATAATTAATAATGTAGGTAAAAGCGCCTGAGGAATCCTCATCCTCGAAGGAGAAGCGATGCCCTAAAACGGCATTCGCGGTAGTGTCAAAGGCCTCGGCGAAGAGATCGTCATCCTGCTGTTTTCTCTGCCGAAGCTGTTCGTCAAACCAACCCATTAATTCACCCTCCTTTCGATCATTCGCTCGTGATAAGCTTCGTATAGTATCCGCCGAGGGCCATGAGCTCGTCATGTGTGCCGCGCTCAACGACTTCGCCCTTTTCGAGGACAACTATTTCGTCGCAATCACGAATGGTGGAAAGCCTATGGGCTATGACTATGCAGGTAATGCCTCTGTCCTTGATGGACTTGACGACGTCAAACTCGGTCCTCGCGTCAAGCGCGGAGGTAGCCTCATCGAGGATGATGACCGTGGGATCCTGCGCAAGCACTCGGGCAATCTCAAGCCTCTGTCTCTGGCCGCCGGAGAAGTCCTTGCCGCCTTCAACGAGCTTGTGATTGTAGCCGTCGGGTCTATCGATGATATCGTCATGGATCTGGGCGTCTCTCGCGGCGAGGATCATTTCAAAGTCCTCGATGGAATTGTCCCACATCTTTATGTTGCTGGCGATGGTATCCTCGAATACAATGATATCTTGGTCAACAACGGCAACGGAGCCGGTGAAAACGCTGTGGTCGATCTCGTTGACGGTCTTGCCGTCAAACGTGATGCTGCCGCTCCACGGCTGCTGGAGACCGGAGATGAGCTTCGAGAGGGTGGACTTGCCGCAGCCGGACGGGCCGACAAAGGCGACACGCTCGCCCGCTTTGATGGAGATATTGAAGTTCTTGATAAGCGGAGCGGCGAGAGGAGCGTAGCCGAACGTGAGATCCTTGATCTCGATGTTGCCCGAGAGCTTGGAATATTCGGTGTTCTCATCAACGGAGGTGATGATGCAGCTCGCGTCATCGGGATATTCCATAATATCCTCGATGCGCTCCATCTGGGTGCGCATCTCCTGAATAGTGGAGTTGGCGGAAATGAGGTTCTCGGCAGGGGCCATGAAGGAATCGACAAAGCCCTGGAACGCCATTATCATTCCGAGAGTGAAGTTACCCTTTATCGTAAGGAATACGCCGAGGCCGAGGATCATCACATCCGCGATGGCGGAAACGGCCGAGGGGATAATGCTCAGATAGGCATCGGCTCTGACGAACAGAGCATCCTGCTTGGAGGCGCTGGCCTTGTAGCCGGACCACTTCTCGAAGAAGCCGTCCTCAGCGCCGCTGGCCTTTATGGTCTCAATCATCTGAACGCCGGAGGTCGTCGTACCGGAGAGCTTGCCTTCGTCGCGGGCGAGGACTCTCGAGATGTTAACGCGCTTTTTGGCGATGATGCCGGACATCGCGAAGTTAATTATAACCGATGCGAGGCCGACCAGCGTGAGAATCCAGCTGTATCTGACCATGACGACAAGGTAGAACACCATCATCGCCGTGTCGAGCACGAGGGGAGCGAGCGTCATAACGAGCGTGTTGGCAACGGTCTCATTGCTCGTTTGCCTCGAGAGAATATCGCCGGACATGCGCTGCGTGAAGAATACCATCGGCAGGCGGAGCACCTTCCACATGAAGGAGGTGTTTCCCACAACGGACATCTTGCCGCCGATCTTCAGCAGCGTCAGCTGTTCAAACAGCTGAACTATGACCTGCAGAAGGAACACTCCCGCGAGCGCGTACATGAACGGCGTGAACCACTCGGGGTTCTGATTCGTCAGCAATCGGTCGAGGAAGATGCGGCTGAATACGGGGGATACTATGCCGAGCAGCGAGGAGATGACCGTCGACAGCGCAACGAACGCTATCGCGGGCCCCATGCCCTTCAGCATCTTCTTCGCAAAACCCATGATGCTCTTCGGCTTGCCGCCGGGCTCAAAGCTTTCGCCGGGCTCGAACATGAGGCAGATGCCGGTGAAGGACTCGTCAAACTCGTCCATCGAGACCGAAACAGCGCCGCGAGCGGGGTCATTTATGTATGCCTTGTTGCCTCTGAAGCCGTCAAGTACAACAAAGTGGTTGAAATTCCAGTGAATAATGCAGGGGAAAATGCCGTCCTCCTTGAGTTGATCGGGTTCGAGGCGGAAGCCCTTTGCCTCAAGCCCGTAGAATCTGGCGGCCTTGAGAACATTCTTCGCGTTTGAACCGTCCCGGCAGACACCGCAGTCAACTCTCACCTTTTCAAGCGGCAGCCACTTGCCATAATAGGCAAGCACCATAGTCAGGCTTGCGGCGCCGCACTCAAGAGCCTCAAGCTGCATGACTACGGGAACCTTGGCCACGCCCTTTGAAACGGGCTGTTTTATTTTATTACCCATGGCACAGACCTCAATTCCAAAGGAAGGTGAGCGCACTCAAGGTCTCGGTAATGATCTGGACGGAATATGTACCGCCCTTGAGGGTGCCGTCGATCTCGGCGTAATAGATATATTCGCCGTAGGAGAAATTGCCTGCGTGCATGGAATAATCGGAGAGGACATCCTCTGCAAGGTAGGGCTCTGAGGAAACATAGGTGATAGTATACTCCGTGCCGTCAATATCGGCGACCATGCCCTCCTCGACCGATGCCGCATACTGCTCGCTTATGAACAGATATGCATTGTCCTCATCGCTGACCGCGATGGCGGGGACCTTAGTCTGGATCTCGCCGACGATGCCCCAGACGATAGCGCCCGCAAGGATCAGAACGACTGCAAGGAGAATGATCCAAACGGAGGGATTTGCGACCTTCATATAGCTGTTCAATTCTTCCGGAGAAGAGATCCTGTCAAGACTTTTCTGCCTGAAAATAGAATTGTTGCTCATCATGACACCACCTGTTTGATATTGATAACAGCATAATTTAGTTCTTTATACTATTAAATACTATTTTAGCATATTTGAAATTATTTTACAATAAAATGCGCAAGATAATTTGCTATACAAACGCACAAAAAAATAAAAGGCTTTTCGGCCTTTATTATAATATATAAATAAAAATGTTATAAACATAGCGCAAAAACGCCGGAAATACCATAATATACCTGCATAGATACATATATATTCATTTTCACGGCAACGGCATGCATGTGGAGGCTG
>DCGN01000038.1:0-4839 GCA_002315275.1 Clostridiales bacterium UBA1777 | reverse complement strand
GCATAAAAAGGATGACCCCTGACCGAACACTCTTTACGAACGATCAGGGGTCATCCTGCTGAATTCTTAGTATCCAACATCAATGGCTACCTCTGCTTTCTTTAATTTTTGAGTGCTGCCAGCTCTCACTTTACGGCAGCTGTACTTAGTACATCGGAAGAACCCTCCATACGTCGATCGGTTGACTTATCTAACTGAACCTTTCTTTGGGAATCACGTCCTTTCGTTGTCTGTATGATAGCACTTCCGGAAAGGTATGTCTATTCGCATATTTAACGATTTAAAGAGTCGATTTTGATGCAAAACGGAGAAAAACGGAGAATGTGAATTTTACCCCTTGCAAAACGCATTAGGCGGATGTATAATAAAAGCGTTGTGGGCCATGAAAAGGGCTCACATTTTTTGTCGTGTGCGACACTTTAAGCATATGCGGCGATTGACAGCGCCGATGCCGATAGGTTATGATTGTTTCAGGATGATCCCGGCTGATAAATTAAATTGGAGGGGAAAACCGTGGAGCTTACAAAAAAGCAGAAACGAGAAAAAGCGTGGGAAGAAAAGCAGCTTGCAAGGCTTGATGCAGACAAACGCAAGGGCAGATACAAGCTTTATTTTGCCGTCATTATTCTGCTCATAGCGCTGGTGGATATTCTCGACAACTTCACAACGAATGTTACGGGCAATATCACCTCATGCTTCATAACGGAGTTTTTCGTCAACGGCACAGTCTTCGGCAAGAGCTATCAGTATGAGGAGGGGCTCGCCCTTCATAATACGATAGGGCTCATCGGATATGTCATCGCACTTTTGTCCCCGTTCTATAAATCGCTCGCCGATAAGTTCGGCCGCAAGCCGCTTTTCGTTATATCCTCATGCGGCATGGCTGTCGGCCTTCTGATAATATTCTTCTGCAAAAACTACTTCGTGTTTCTCATCGGCAGCTTCATCACATCGTTCTTCCTCGGACATGATATTCAGATACTCTATATATTGGAGGAAGCGCCGAGCGATAAGCGAGCCACGATATACAGCATCCTCAAGGGCGTGGGAGGAATGTCTTCGGTGCTTATCCCGATGATGCGCACCGCACTTATGGGCAACGATCCGGCCAAGTGGAGAAACCTCTATCTGCTTCCGGGCGCGTGCGGTCTCGGCGTTGTTCTGCTTGTTCTGTTCTTCGCGAAGGACACTCAGGTGTTCGTTGACAAGAGAACGGCAACGCTGTCCGTGCCGTATGAGGAGCGCCTTCGCCGCCGTGAGGAGGAAAAGAAGGCGGGCAAGGGTGCCGCGAATAAATCGGGCATCGGCAACGCGATAAAATATATCTTCAAGCACAGGGAGCTTCGCACGCTCGTTCTTATAAAGACGCTGTTCGATGCCGCAATAATCGCGATGACGAGCTTTGAGTCCATCATGTTCAAGGCGAATATGACAACGGAGAACATCACGACGGCGGAGTACTTCTTCCCGTTTATTTACGGCGCGGCAGTCATAACCTCGGGCTTCCTTGCTGACAGGATCGGCAGAAAGAAGACGATAGTCCTGTTCGGCGGCATATGCGCCGTATCGTTTGCGCTGTTTATCCTCAGCGCAAATTCCCTGTGGGATCCGCGCATTGTCGGCGCAATGTACGGCCTGTACCTCGGCGGCTATTGGATCGGGCGGGACTATATGGAGATCGTTTCCACCGAGATGGTGCCGACGGAGATACGCGCGTCCATAATCGGCGCGGAGGGACTGCTCGTATATGTCGGCATGGGAGCGGGCTTCGCGTTCGTCAATATCGGAATGCTGTTTATGCCGCTTTGGTTCACATGCCTTATCTTTGCTTTTCCGTGTGTAACGGTGTCGGTTATACTGCTGTTCCTCAAGGTCAAGGAGACAAAGGGAGTTGACTACGAGGCGATAAGAGACGAGGGCGAGTAACGAATTACAGATACAGCACACCCCCGGGGCTTTGACTGAGCCCCGGGGGTGCTTATATCATGCGTATATTATTCTCGTAAGAAATTTCAGGCGCTCTGCGGTGTCACTTGAGGACTGGCAGGTGATGAGTCCGTCACAGTCCTTGAGATTCGTTATGTGGGCAACGGCCGTCTTGCCGAGCTTGGAGGTGTCGCAGAGGATGTATTTGTGACGCGCGGACATCAGAAGCGTCTTCTCGACAGTTGCAACGGAGAGATTGTCATTGAAGATGTCGCCGTTTGAATCGATGGCATCGCAGCCTATGAAAGCATAGTCCACCTGCTTGAGGCCGCGGAAGAAGTCCGCCACCTCGTTGCCGATTATCGTGCCCGTTCTTCCGCGGACGATACCGCCGGAGATATGCACATCGAGGCCGGCACAGTGCGAGAGATAATCCGCCGTCTGCATGGAGTTGGTATAGACCGTGCCGTGGGAGAGATCATCGAGAAGGTTGCAAAGGCCGTAGACCGTTGTGCCGCTGCCGAGTGCCATCGTGGCATCGGGAGTGATAAGAGAGCGGGCCTTTTCCGCTATGCGGCGTTTTTCGGATATGTTTTTGTGGAGCTTTGTGTCAAAGCTCTCGTCGGGAACACGGTTGACGCTCATAACACCGCCGTAGGTGCGGATGATGAGGCCGCTTGCCTGCATCACGGCAAGCTGCTTGCGCATCGTGGATACGGATACATCGAGTATCTCGCTCAATTCTCCTACGGAGACCTCGCCGCGAGTCTCAAGAAAATCTATGATCTGCTGTTCTCTTTTTGCTACCTTCATATAGGTACAACTCCATCGATCAAGTGTAGGGGACAATGCGGACAGAGGCAAAACGCTTCTTCCGCTCATGGCGTTTTACAGTATAAATCAAAACGCGCAAAATGTATACAGAAAAATATTAAAAAAACAGCTGTTTTCATGCTGCTATATACATTTTTGTTGATAATGGAGAAAATAAGGTGGTGTAATTGGGCAGGTTGCTGTGAAATGCGTGAGCGAAACGCGCATTATTGCTTGCTTTTTGCTCAATGCAATATCTTTTGCGCAAAATCAACCCTCTGAGGCACTTCTCGCGCTATACTGATGATTGACTTTTAGGTACTTTTACAATATGATTTACAACAAGAAAAGCTTGTATTTCAATAAAGATCGTTATTTTTTCAACGGAGGTTACCGATGATAGATATTACCCCTTCTCAGGCACAGAAAATGACCGCTCCTGCCCCTTTCGGCCTCGTTTCTACCGTAAAAGATGACGGAAGCGATAATCTGATGGCGGTTTCATGGTGGTGTTTCCTGACGAATCACCCCCATACCCTCGGCGTTTGCCTGAGCAAGAAGGGTCTCAGCGGCTCTCTGATAGTGAAAAACGGCGAGTTCGGCCTCAGCCTCCCGGGCGGAGAGCTGAAGGAAAAAGCGCTCAAGTGCGGTATGTGCTCCGGCAGAACGGCTGACAAGCCCGCGGAGTTCGGCATTGAGCTTGAAAAAGCCTCAGTTATCGGTGCAAAGCTCGTTTCGGGAAGCCGCGTTGCCTTTGAGTGCAGGCTCGTCAATTCCTTCGATGTCGGCGATCATGTGATGTACGTCGGCGAGATAGCGGCGGCACACGGCGACGAGTCCGTCAAGCAGCTGTACGCGTTTGACGGCTACGGAAGACTTGACACCGTCTGATAATCAGTCTATTTCAATTTATTATAAAGAGGTAATACATTATGATAATGGATTGCGAAAAGTACACCGGCAAATGCGTGTGCGGCAGAGAGCATTCTCTTGAGACCCGCAAGGTCGTTGTAGAGAGCGGCGCTCTTGCAAACTTTGAGAAGTACATGGAAGAGCTCGGCCTCACCGGCAAGCGCGCCGTAGTGTATGATTCCTTCGTCTACGGTCTCACCGAGGGCAGACACCTCAAGGCAGATCAGGAGATAGTTCTTGAATCCAAGGGCCTCTTCTCCGAAAAGGGCCTCATCGAGGACATGATGAAGAAGCTCGATAACCCCGAGGTCATCGTAGCATTCGGTGCAGGTACGATAATGGACTTCGGCCGTTACCCCGCCTATCAGCTCGGCATCCCGTTCGTTGCGGTTCCCACGCTCGCCAGCTCTGACGGATTCACCGCAAACATCTGCTCCATAGTTATCGACGGACAGAAAAAGTCCATCCCGATGAAGGCTCCCGATCTCGTCGTTGCAGACCTTGACATCATCAAGGGCGCACCCGCAAGGCTTGTAGCCTCCGGCATTAACGACATTCTCTCCAAGTACATCTCTCTGGCAGACTGGCGCATCGCCACTCTCGTCTCCGGCGAGTATTTCTGCCCGATGGTCGCAGACCTTGCTCAGCACGCTCTCGGCCTTATGCGCGAGGCGGCTGACAAGTACGCCGCAACCGGTGTTGCCGATCACGAGGCCATGACAATGGCTCAGATGGAGAGCGGCCTTACCATGCAGCTTCTCAACCACTCCCGTGCCGCATCCGGCGCAGAGCATCTGATGGCACATCTCGTTGAGATGAAGCCCCCGAGATTCGAAAAGGCAGAGGGTATCCACGGCGAGTGTGTCGGCGTTGGCACGTTCCGCTGCGTCGAGAAGTACCATGAGCTCGCAAAGCTTACTCCCAAAGCAAAGAAGTTCGAACCCCTCACCGAGGAGTGGATCCGCGAGAAATTCGGCGACAGACTTGCCGCAGGCATAATTAAGGAGAACGCAAACGATGCTCTCGGCACTTTTGATCCTCAGAACATTGTTGACCATTGGGACGAGATCAAGGAAATCATCGCCACCATCCCGAGCGTTGAGGAAATGGAAGCTCTCTTCAAGGGCTGCGGCTGCAAGTACCTGCCCGAGCACATCGGCATTGATCCTTCCCTCAAGGATGAGATGC
>DCGN01000161.1:16709-30714 GCA_002315275.1 Clostridiales bacterium UBA1777 | reverse complement strand
CATTTGCAGTCTGCGTATCGCCGCATGCGCAGGTACGCGTTGCGGTGCAGGTGGAATAATCGCTTTCCCACTCGTAGCTGACTGTGCCGTAGGAGTGTACGTGCTTCTCGGAAACGACATGGTAGCTGACATTATCAATGGTCTCGGTTCCGATGTCGTATGCGTTGGTGTTGACATAGGCAGTAGGATTAACAGTGAACTTACCGCCGGTGACAGTTATATTGCATGCGAAATTGCCTGAACTGTAGGTAAGCGTTCCTATAAATATACCTTTTCTAAGTATGACCGTGTTATAGATCGTTTGTCTACCGAACAGATGGCGATCCGCTTCTGTAGAATACGAATTCTTTATTGTCAAATTGTCTGCATCAACAATGACTGTTCCGTTCGCAACGAAAATTGTTTGCTTTTGACCATAGTCAATCACGCTCTCCGTCTCAGAGGAGTTGATAAGCGTTACTTTGGCCCCGTTCGCGACCTGAATTACGCCTCTTGCTGATACATAACTGCTACTTGATATAAAACTATGGCCGTTCAGATCTATAGTTACACTTTTATTTGCATTTACCTGAATATAACCAGTATCATTGCTAGTGTTGGTCGGCACAAAATCTTTTCCGAGCTTTATCGTGCCGCCATCAGCAACAGCTCCAAGTGCTTCGGAGAACTTGTCATAGCCCTTCTCGCCCACGTAGAAAGCAGAAACAGAAGTGACAGCTATTGCGCCGGGGATAAGCTCAAGCTCTGCATCTGCATTGCTTTGAGTGCCAAACGCATAGTCTGCCTCCTCATCTGCTATAAGCCTGACTGCAGCATCCCCGCTGACGGCTCCTGCCTTCACCTTAAAGGTCAGCGTGGCAATAACACCGTCTCCGGTAATATTAGTGTCGTTTGCAAACGCAATCACGTTTGCTGCAGCATTGCCGGTAAAGGTTCCCGCTGTCAGCAGAGAGCCCTGTGCAATGTTCGTCAGCTCCAGCTTTGATGTATCATAGTCAACAACCAGCTGGAAGTTTGCAAACCCCGGGTTGTTGCTGACTGTGACATCCACAGCTACAGTTTCTCCTGCCTTGGCTGCTGCATTGCCGACGGTTGCCTTGGGAGTACCGTCAGCCCAAACAGAATTCGGGAGCAGAGAAAGCATCATTACGATTGCCATGAAGAGTGAAAGCGCTTTTTTCATTTTCATGTTGTAATACCTCTCTAATTATTAAAAACTTGTAATTATTTTTGCTGCATACTGCATTATCAGCGTTGCATCCGTTGCATTGGCCTTTCCGTTGCCGTTTGCGTCTGCCGCAAGCTTTGCAAGCTCGCTGAGCGAAATGCTTTTGCTTACATATTGCATCAGAACCGTAGCATCTGTTGCATTTGTTTTACCGTTCAGATTCACGTCGCCCTTTTTCACGCTTGTCACCGTGATGGTCACATTATCGGTGATGCCCGTGATCGTGTAGATTCCGGAGGAATCCGGCTTGATGGTAACGATTTCTCCGCTGCCCTCCGCGTACTGCACGAGGAAGTTATACCCCGCGCCGGCTTCCGTAGAAGTCACGGTAAACGTGGCCGTACTGCCGGAGGTTGTGATGTAGCCGACCTCCGTGCGGGAGGTGTCGCTTTCATCGTAATATGTCTTGCAGATCGCCGTGAAGCCCTTTGTAGTCTCCGCTATCTTGAAGCTGCCGCGCATTGTCTGGTTGGTCGTGAACGTTTCGTTCTCGCCGTATATCCAATATGAGCCGCTGCCGGGCTTTTCATATTTGCCGGACGTAGGCTCTGTTGAAGATGCCGTCTTTGCGTAGCTCTTAACGGTGAAGCCCTCTAACGTCCATGCGTCTCCGCCTGCGGCATTGTATGATGTACCGTAATCGAGATCCATGATCGATCCGTTATTTCGTATCCGTCCGTTCAGCCGGACGATGCAGGTGTTATCGTCGTATGTGCCCACAGCGCCGATCTGCACCTCGTTCTGCAATTTGACGTTCTGCTTAACAACTATCATGCCCGTTCCGTCGGTCTGGACGATGCCGCCGAAGGCTGAGCCCGAGAGAAGCGTCATCGTGCCGTTCACCTTGAGCATGCCCGCGGAGGAGAAGCCCGCCGCCTTCAGCTGTGCCGACGAGGGATAATACTTGCCGCTCATGCCGGTGTTCACGAGGCCGTCAAGGACGTACAGATTTCCGCCTACGTTGAGGGAAGCATCCTCTGCCACTGTCAGCTCCGTGCCCGGCATGATCGTCCAGCCCTTTGGCATGGAGTAGCTTCCGCCTGTCAGAGTATATGAGAAGCAGTACGGTATCGGGAACTGGTTCACGCTGACGTCAAACCCGTAGACCTCCATCTGCATGTTGCTCAGTGCCGCGCCGCCTGTGACCGTATAGTCCGCGCGGTAGATGTCCGCGCCGTATATGCCGGAGGATATCCCGCCGGAGACCGATTTCGTCTTGTCTATCGTTCTACTGACGGATGCGCCGTCGCTCAGCAGCACCATTGCTCCCGGGGCAGTTTCGCTGCCGCCTATGAGCAGGGAATCTATCTTGTTATACTCGCTGCTGGCGTATAGGTTGCAGTAGCCTCCGTATGCCGCCGTGTCATGGATGACAAGCGCACATGAGATGTTCTGCATCGTATATTCCGTGAATGGGTTCTGATTATCCAAGTACAGGCTCAGCGTATTGCTGCCGCCCGCAAAGTCGAGCACCACGAACGGCTCGTACACCGTGCCCGTCACAGCCTCAACCGTGCCGCTGCCGTCAATGAAGCCGTAGCAGTCAACCCGTCCGCCGGAGACCGTTATCTTTCCGTTATTGGTGATGCGGCCGTGGGCTCCGGAGGTGTGGCCCTGATACATCTGCGAGGGGTAGCTCATCACGCCGCCGATCAGCAGCTTGCCGTTCACCGTCAGCTCTGCGCCGGAGGCGACCGTCAGTCGGCGGAACGTCTCGCTCTCGGGAGCGAAGCAGTCGCCGTGGTTGGCTGAGGTTCCGTCAACGTTGCCCAACGCATTATACTCTGCGCTGTAAGGAACATAGAGCGTAACATTCGACGGAATAGTCGTGTCCGCGGAGAGCACCGCGTCCTTTAGGAGAACAACTGTCTCAAACGGGTGTGAATCATCTATTGCTGCTTTTGCATTTGTATAAACAGAGCCGGTAACATGATTCTGCGCGACAGTTGCTTCCGCGCTTCCGAACACCGCCGTCACGGCAGCATCGGTTCCTGCAAGGAACGTGTATTGCGTTCCCTGCACGTCCGTCAGAAGCTGTCCGTTTCTGACCCAGCCGAAGAACCTGCCCCCGGCGTTCACCGTCGCGCTGAGCGTTACCGTTTCTCCTGCGAAGTATTCTCCCCCGCCCGTAACGCTGCCGTATGTGCTGTCAGACGAGACAGCGGTTATATCGGCTTTGCCGGAGGTGAAGACAATGTTCTTCAGCAGCGCACAGTCCGTCAAGTGGTTTACGCTTCCGTTTTTCTTATACGCTATATATATAGTTGTAGCAGCTCCGTCATCTGCCGTGATCGGCAGCACCATGTTCTGCCAATCCGTCTCGCCGTAGTAGCGCATCTCAAAGCTCGAATTTTTATCACTCGTGGTGATCTCTCTGCCCACCGAGATAAGCAATGAGTCCGGGTTTATCTCCTCAGCCTCTGTGGTTGAGTACACTCTGTAGTCGAAGCAAAGGGAACCCGTGCCCAGAACCGTGATCTTCACAGCCGATACCGAGCTGTTAACTTCCTTGTTGCCGGATTGCAGCGTGGCGCTGCCATTGTACATCGTCCACGGGTACGCTGCCGACGTCTCGATGGACTCGACACCGCTCGGCTTGGTGTAGCCCGCAATGGCGGTATACGTCAGCCCCGCCGTCGCGAACAGCGGCATGGGTGCTTCCTCTTCTGCCGCAGCGAAGATCGCTCCGATGACAACGCTGCACTCCGGCATAACGAAGGAGTATTCTCCGTTGCTCGCCGACAGCTCATCGCCGTTCACCGTGACCTGCCCGACCTTATATCCGTCATCGGGCTGAACCGTCAGAAGCACTGTTTCTCCCGCTTCCGCCATAGTCCTGTCAGCCGAGACCGTTCCGTTTTCGCTCTCGTCCACCATAACGTAGTGCAGCTCGGGCTGCGGGACATCGCCGCTGTCTGTGCTGCCCGTTTCATCTGCCATAACAGATGTCGGCATGATCGACAGCAGCATCACTGTCAGCAGAAGCACCGACAAATACTTTTTCAATTTTCGATTCAACTTCGCGCTCATCTCCTTTGGATATCCGCTTCACTGCAGAGCAGTAGTCACTCTATCCCCACATTATAGTATTATGTTAATAATACTACCACTTAAGGAATGATATGGCAATACGTCTCTAATCATTTATTTAAAGAATTTGTTAAAAAAAGCGCACTTTTTTGGGGTAAAACTCCCGTGTTTTTGCTTTTTTACATTTGAGAAATGCTTTGAAACCGTTCTGTTCCGATTCTGTTTTTTCTTGCCGCAGTCCGGGCACGAAGCGCCCTCTGCCTTCTCCGTATCGGAGTTCTGTTAGTTATGTAAATCTCATCGGCGAGTAATGCCGGCCCGATACGTCAATATCCCCATCCGCTCCCGTTCAAATCCCTTGAGATAAAAATTACATCCCATCCTTTCGGATGGGCTGTAATTTTTGGCGCAGAAGGAGGGATTTGAACCCTCGCACGCTTTATACACGTCTACTCCCTTAGCAGGGGAGCCCCTTCGGCCTCTTGGGTACTTCTGCAAGCCGAATATGCGAGTTTCATAACTCAGCTTGAATAATATAGCACAGAGGGCACACATTGTCAAGCCAAACCTTTACAGTTCCGGCGTTTCTTATTTATGCCACTCGAATCTGTGCTCCTCGCCCCTTATGAGCCGCACGATATTCTCTCTGTGCGCCCACAGCACCAGAAGCGATATGCACACCGACAGCATAATCGCAAGCGGGTATCCCGCAAAAACTATCGCCGAGGTGATCGGCAGGGACACGGCCGCCGTTACCGACCCGAGCGAAACATATCTCGTCAGCGCCCAAAGGAGCGCGAACAGCCCCCAGCCGACGAGCGCGATGCGCCAGTCCAGAAGCAGAAGGAGCGTGCCGCTGCACAGTATCCCCTTGCCGCCCTTGAAGCCGTAGAACGCGGGGAATATGTGCCCCACTATGCACATGAGCGCCGCAAAAAACTTGCCGAGAGTCTCATCTCCGAGATAGTACCCGAATACCGTGCGCCCGAGCTCAATCGCAACGACGGCCTTGAGCATATCGATCACGATGACGAAAAGCGCGTACCTTCCGCCGAAGGTGCGGTAAAAATTCGTGAGACCGGCGTTGCCGCTCCCCTTCTCGCGGATGTCGGTACGGTAAAAAAGCCCTGAGGTGACGATCGCGCCGTTTACGCAGCCCGCAAGGTATGACCCCGCCGCGACACATATTATAAGCGCGATGCGCGCAAAGCTCTCTTCCACGGTATTCCCCCCTTAAGATCTGATGCTGAGAATTATACCATGGCTCCGCGTGAAATAGTTAAAATTTTTGAAACTTTTTAAGAACCTCGCCGTCACGGAATCATGACGGCGAGGCTTTTCTGTTATTCGAGCTCGAAGGCGCCTGTGTAGAGCTGATAGTAGGTGCCCTTGTTGGCGAGGAGCTGCTCGTGACTGCCGCGCTCGATAATGCGGCCGTGGTCAAGCACCATGATAACATCGGAGTTCATGACGGTGGAGAGTCTGTGCGCGATGACAAAGACGGTCCTGCCCTCCATGAGCTTATCCATGCCGCGCTGTACTATCGCCTCGGTGCGCGTGTCTATCGAGGAGGTGGCCTCGTCGAGAATCATGACGGGCGGGTTCGCGACGGCAGCGCGCGCTATCGCGATGAGCTGGCGCTGACCCTGAGAGAGGTTTGCGCCGTTATTCGTGAGGAGCGTATTGTACCCGTCCGGCAGGCGGGTGATAAAATCGTCCGCTCCGGCGAGGGCAGCAGCGTCGCGGCACTCGTCATCGGTGGCATCGAGGCGGCCGTAGCGGATATTGTCCATAACGGTGCCGGTAAAGAGGTTCGTGTCCTGCAGGACAAGGCCGAGCGAGCGGCGCAGATCCGCCTTCTTTATCTTGTTGATATTGATCCCGTCGTACCTTATCTTGCCGTCCTCAATATCGTAGAAGCGGTTGATGAGATTCGTTATCGTGGTCTTGCCTGCGCCCGTTGCGCCGACGAAGGCCACCTTCTGACCCGGCTCGGCGTAGACGGAGACATCGTGCAGGATCTGCTTCTCGGGCTTGTAGGAGAAGTCCACATTCACGAGCCTTACATCGCCCTCGAGCGGCTGATAGGTGAGAGTGCCGTCCGTGTGGGGATGGCGCCATGCCCATTTGTCGGTGTGGGCGGCCGTCTCGGAAAGAGTACCGTCAGCGTTCTCGGTGACGTTGACGAGCGTGACATAGCCGTCATCCGTCTCCGGCTTTTCGTCCATCAGCGAGAAGATGCGCTCCGCTCCCGCTCCCGCCATGACGATGGAGTTTATCTGCTGCGAGAGCTGGTTCACGTTGCCGGTGAACTGCTTTGCCATGTTGAGGAACGGAACGAGGATTGTGATATCAAACGCCTTGCCCGAGAGGCTGACGTTCGTGATGTCCGAGAGTAGGAACACGCCGCCGACGAGCGCGAGCGTGACGTACATGACGTTGCCGATGTTGTTCATGATCGGGCCGAGCGTATTTGCGAAGGCGTGAGCCTTGAAGGAGCTTTCAAAGAGGTGATCGTTTATCTTATCGAAGCCCTCGAGGCTCTTTTCCTCGTGGCAGAACACCTTGATGACCTTTTGGCCGTTCATCATCTCCTGGATGAAGCCCTCGGTGCCGGCGACGGCCTGCTGCTGAGCCATGAAGTACTTTGCCGAGTTGCCGCCTATCTTCTTGATGACGAACACCATGAAGAATATGCCTACGCACAGCACGAGCGTCAGCCAGAGGCTGAAGTACAGCATTATAGAGAACACGCACAGAACTATCGCGCCCGACTGGATAAACGCGGGGAATGCCTGAGATACGAGCTGGCGGAGAGTGTCGATATCGTTTGTGTAGTAGCTCATCACATCGCCGTGCTGATGGGTATCGAAGTACTTTATCGGCAGGTTCTGCATCCCGTCAAACATCTGCCGGCGGAGCTTGTTGAGGAAGCCCTGCGTCATCACGGCCATGAGCTGCGTATACAGCGTCATCGACAGGATGGACGCGACGTACAGACAAATCAGCAGGACGATATACGGCAGTATCTCGGCCTTTGCGGAGACCCAGTCGCCGGTTCTGAACCACTTTTCAACAATCGTGAGTACGTTCTGAATGAACAGAGACGGCAGCGCGGAGACTATCGAGGAGAAGAGGATGCATACGACCGTCAGAGGAGCCAGAACGGGATAGAACTCGAAAAGCTTCTTCATGACGCGCTTCAACGAGGCCATATTGCCCTTTTTATTCATAGGAGGCATTGCTCCCTTCGGCTTATTGGACATCGAAGTCGCCTCCTCTCGTCTGCTGTTCGAAGATCTCGCGGTAGATCCCGTTGGAGGCGAGGAGCTCCTCGTGCGTGCCGGTCGCGGCGATCTCGCCGTTTTCCATGATGACTATCATGTCGGCATCCTGCACGGAGGCAACGCGCTGAGCGATGATTATCTTCGTGGTCTCGGGGATGTACTTGCGCAGACCCTCGCGGATGAGAGCGTCCGTGCGAGTGTCGACGGCGCTTGTGGAGTCATCGAGAACGAGCACCTTCGGCTTCTTGAGAAGCGCGCGGGCAATGCACAGCCTCTGCTTCTGACCGCCCGACACGTTCGTGCCGCCCTGCTCGATATGTGTGTCATACCCGTCGGGGAAGGAGCGGACGAAATCGTCTGCCTGAGCGAGCCTGCATGCCTCGGCGAGCTCCTCGTCCGTGGCATTTTCGTTGCCCCAGCGGAGGTTTTCCTTGATAGTGCCGGAGAAGAGCAGATTCTTCTGCAGCACGACCGCGACCTGACTTCTGAGCGTTTCGAGGTCGTAATCGCGCACATCCACTCCGCCGACCTTGACCGAGCCCTCGCTGACGTCGTACAGTCTTGAGATGAGCTGGATCAGCGAGCTCTTGCTCGAGCCCGTGCCGCCGAGAACGCCGACCGTCATGCCGGAGGCAATATGCAGGTCGACCTTGTTTAGCGCGTTTTTCTCCGCCTTGCGGGCATATTTGAAGCAGACACCGTCAAAATCGACAGAGCCGTCCCTGACCTCGGTGACGGGGTTTTCGGGATCAGCAAGCGCGGGAACCTCCTCGATGACCTCGCAGATACGGCGCATGGACTCGGCCGTCATCGTGAGGATAACGTAGATCATAGAAATCATGTTGAGGCTCATGAGGATCTGAAAGCCGTATGTGAGCATGGCGGATATCTGGCCGACATCGATCTGTGCGCCGCCGGTTGTGACGATGATGCGCGAGCCGACGAGCAGTATGAACACCATATTGAAGTAAAGGCACAGCTGCATCAGAGGGGAGTTAAGCGCAACGATGCGCTCGGCGTGGGTGAAGTCCTTGCAGATATTGTCCGACGCGGTGTCGAACTTCTGCTTCTCATAGTCCTCGCGGGCGAAGCCCTTGACGACGCGCGAGGCGCGGACATTCTCCTCAACGGATTCGTTGAGCTTATCGTATTTCTTGAAAACCGCTCTGAAGGCGGGCATGGCGTACTTTGCGATCATTGCCATGCCGAAGGCAAGCACCGGGACGACAACTATGAACGTTCCCGCCAGCCAGCCGCCCATGATGAACGCCATGATTATCGCAAACAGGAACATAAGCGGCGCTCTTATCGCGATGCGGATGGCTATCATATACGCGAACTGAGCATTCTGGATATCGGTGGTCATTCTCGTGACGAGGGAGGCCGTGGAGAACTTGTCTATATTCTCAAACGAAAAGGCCTGAACCTGCTTGAAGACGTCTCTTCTGAGATTCTTGGCGTAGCCCGCGGAGGCCTTGGCGCAGGTATAACCGCCCGCGCCGCCGCACGCGAGCGAGATAAACGCCATCACAACGAGCACAATGCCCGTTTTGACAACAACGCCCATGTCCGTGCCGGCCTTTATCATATTTACGAGCTTTGCGGTGTTGAACGGAATGAGCACCTCCATCAGCACCTCAAGCACCATGAACGCACACGTGAGGATCGTGGGGCGCTTGAACTCACGCACGCTCTTTGCAAGAGTCTTTATCATTTTTCTTTCTCGCATCCTTTCCCGCCGCCGAAGTCTTCCGCGTTCGACAGCATCGTTTTTAACGCCGCGCGGAGAGCATCCTTCTCTCCGTCGCGCATCCCGTCACACAGTGTCGCAAAGACCTCCTCATCAAGCCTTTCAAGCTCACAGCCGAGCTCTCTGGCGAGAGCGGTCGCCTCGATGCGCTTGCATCGCCCGTCCTTCCGGCCCGGGAAGCACCGCACGAAGCCCTTCTTTTCGAGGCGCTTGATGATCTCCGTCATCGTAGAGTGGGATACACGCGTGGCATTTTCGAGGTCGCGCTGGTTGATCTCCTCAGTGCCCTCACTCTCAAGCTTGTTGATCCGGCCGAGAACGCCGAACTGCACACCCGTGAGATCCTTCTCGGCAAGCATCTCGTCAACCCTACGCCTGAAGGCTCTGTTGACGATGGCAAACTGCAGGCCTATAGGATATTCTCTGTCCAAGCGCGCACCTCCCTTATACAAAATAAATGACCGCGTCCAATTACGCAGTACGCGACCTATTTTAACCGTATTGGGACAATTAGTCAAGAGTCGGATACGACAAAATTAACAAATTGCGGCTAATCGATTTGTCGAACTTGACAACGCACGGCTCTGTGTTGTAGCATAGAGTCAAAGAAATTGTCTCCCCTTCGTAAGGGGAAGCCAACGTGGTTACGATCCTATAAAGGAGGCGTCTATATGGACTTCGGAATGCCCACGCTTATCGAGCTTGATTCTCTCGAAAAGTGCGCCGCGCTCGCGCATGAGCTCGGGCTCAAATTCGTTGAGATCAATCTGAGCTTCCCGCAGTATCAGCTCGAGCTGCTGGACGTTGAGGAGCTTATCCGCATAAAAGAGAAATACGGCATATATTATACGATACATGCCGATGAGAGCTTTGATCCGTGCAGTGTGAATGACAGGATAGCCAAGGTCTATGTGCAGGATATGCTCAACACGATAGAGCTTGCGAGGCTGCTCGATATCCCGTCTGTAAATATGCATCTTCTGCGCGGCATAGTCGTAACGCTGCCGGACAGGAAGGCATATATCTACGGCGAGAACGAGGCGCTCTATCTCGAAAAGCTCCGCGGCTTCCGCGACAGGATGACCGATGCCGTCGGCGATGACGATATCCGTATCAACATAGAAAATACGGACGGCTATGACTTTCCCTTCCTCGTGCACGGGCTTGACACGCTTCTCGAAAGCCCCGCCTTCGGCATGACCTATGACATAGGCCACAACAATGCCATCGGCATGCGCGATGACGCTGTGATCCTCCCGCGTGAGAACAGACTCCGCCATATGCACATGCACGACGGGCTCGGCGAGCGCGTTCACCTCGCCCTCGGCGACGGAAAGATGGACATCCCGCATTTTCTCTCTCTCGCCGAAAAGCACTCCTGCCGCATCGTCCTTGAGACTAAGACCGTCGAGGCGCTGAAAAAATCCGTGAAATATCTGAAAAAGGCATAAAAGAAGCTGCCATCCCGAAAAAAATCGGGATGGCAGCTTCTTTTGATGTCGTGCTCAGTCATCTTTGATGCCGAAAAGCTTGAACAGGAATCTGAATGCAGCATTGTGCTTGCCCCAGCCGATGATGTCGAATATGGTCATTATTATTTCTCCTTTCTTTAATCTGCCGATTTACATCGTATCTGTAATATACCATTTTAAAAGCGCAATGTCAATAGGAAAAATACTTTTTTTATATATTTAAAGGCATATTGTATAGTAATTTGATATTTTTATAACTTTCTTAAGGTTTTCTTATTTTTATGTTTTCTTTAAATTAGAGCTTAAATCCGTCAAAAGCCAAGTGTTTTTCCCGCTTTTGACTAAGAAAGACCGCGTCGAGCATATTCGGCGCGGTCTTGACTGAAAATTATATATGAGCTGATCGATTACAGGCCCTTGAAGCCTTCCTTAGAGGTAAGATATCCGATAATGTTAACGAGTATTTTCCAGAAGATATACTTCTCAAGCATGGGGATCTCTCCTTTCATTTTATTACCCAATCAGGATGCATATATTATATCTGTTGCTTTGTGCGATGTCAATATTAAACGTATATCATCTGACGAAGCTCCTTATGCAGGACACGCCGTCATCCACCTGCGTCATATAGATATTCATCGTGAATATGACATCGTCCACGTCGTAATAATCCACGAAGTCAACAAGCCTTCTGTTGAAGTAAGTACGGTAGTCGATGAGGTAGACGTATTTATAGTTCTGCGTGAAATAATAGCCGAGGGGGTTGCCGTAGGAATCCTTGACTATCAGCACGGCGGACTCGTCCTTGATGTCGTTATTGATGAGCGTGCACATCGCATGATCACCCGCGAGAAAGGCGCTGTATTTGCCGTTGGTGCCGTTATTCTCGATGGGCGTGATAAGCTTCTGGTTGAAGCCGCGGTAATCAAGGCTGTCGGAGGTGTCGGAATCGATTATCGTGAGCTTTACATCTCCGGGAGGAGTGTAGGTGAACACTCTGTCCATCTCGACGGGGTGCTGCTTGGTGGAGTAGCCGTAGTAGCCGCCGGTGTAATCGCCGGTATCCGTCTCAACGTATTTGTCGATCGTCACGGGCTCGGCACCTGCGGCCTCTGCCCAGCCGAGGTAGGCGTAGTACGCGCCGCGCGCCGTCCAGTGATGGTCGGAATGGAAGTAGAGATATTCGTCATTGTGCTTGACGAGTGCCTCGTAGGTGTTGACGGTGTATACACCGTCATCCATAAGCGAGTACATATAATCGAGCGTGTCCTCGTCGGGCGGGCACTGGCAGTAATCGCGGACGCTTCTCGACAGCATCACGGACGTGCTCTGCATGGCAGGCATAACGAAGACTCTCGCCTTGCCCTCAAGAAGCTCGGCGGCCTTGTTCATCAGCTCGGCAAACTCTCCCGAGCATTTCTCGGAGAATTTTCCGATAGGATACACGCTGCCGTCCAGAACGATAGTGGAGCTGCTGGCGGCGAGGTCGTTGGAGATATCTATCTCGTCAAGCTCCTTGGCGCTGTTCTCATGCTCGGGCTCTGCCTCTGTCGGCTCGGGCACGGCCGTTTCGCCGGGAGAGGCTGGCTTTTGCGTGGCCTTCGGTGCCTCCGTCGGCTCGGGCTCGGCCTGCACTATATCGCCGACGATCGCGATACCCGCTTTGCCGTACAGGCTCTCGATGTCGTTTCCGAGGGCTATCCACGAATCTCTGTACGGGAACGTGTCGGAAAACCACTCATCCACGCTGCTGAAAAGCTCTCCGCTGAGGAGTTTTTCGAATGAAAAATCGGGCAGCACGGCAAGGTTTCTGTTCTCGGTATAAGAGACCGTCGGCCGGAGAGGGATGCACCACGAGATCACCGATATCACGGCCAGACAGAGCAGGAACGGGAGCGAAAACGCAACGGTGCTTCGCCTGAGCCCTGCGGGTCTGTCGGGTCTCTCCGGCTTATCCTCGCTTTTCCCGGAGCTTACGCGCTCGGGTCTCGGCGCAGCGTGCGCGCTCTCCGCCTCGCGGCGTGCTCTGCGGGAGGGCGCGGCCTCCCCGCGGGCAGTCTCGCCCGGAGAAGCCTGCGGTGTCTGCTCCTCGCCGTAGCCTATGAGCTTTTTTATTTCTTCAAGATCAAAATCTTCGTTCATATGTTATTCCTCAGAAGCGGAAATACAGGAAGGGGTTAAACGTCGCGCCGACAAGCTGCGCGGTGCTGACGATCAGAAACGCGATGGGGACTATCACATATATCACCGTGCCGCATATTGCGCGCTCCGCTCCGCCCTTATCGGCAAGACCCTTGAGCTTCGCGGCAAGGAGCTTGAATACGGGCGTGCAGGCAACGAGGCAGAATATGAGGAAGTACATATTGCTCCTCAGATTCGTCGAAGCCTCGAAGCTCGTCAGTGCGTTGCCGTTAGCACCGACAAGGCCCTTCAGCACGATGGGGATAAAGCGCATATCGGTGAAGCGGAAGAGCACCCACCCGAGCATGATAACGGGGATAACGTAGAGCCTGCCGAGTATCGCGGAGGCAAGACCGTTTTCCCTGCCGGCCGCCTTGTTGGCGCGCATTATCGGCTTTTCGATCATCAGAAATACGAAGAAGTACAGCCCCCACAGAACGAAGTTCCAGCTTGCGCCGTGCCAAAGGCCGGTGAGCGCCCAGACGATGAACAGGTTCAGCACCGTTCTCGCGCCGCCCCTGCGGTTGCCGCCTAGTGGTATATAAACGTAATCCCTGAAGAAGGTGCTGAGCGAAATGTGCCAGCGGCGCCAGAACTCCGTGACGGAGCGGGAGATATACGGGTAGCTGAAGTTTTCAATGTAGTGCAGGCCGAGCATCTTGCCCATGCCTATCGCCATGTCGGAATACGCGGAGAAGTCAAAATAGATCTGCAGCGTGTAGCACAGAACGCCTATCCACAGCCCCAGAACCGACTGAGAGGAAAGCTCCGCGGCGTTCGCGGCAAAGGAAGCTGCATCGCTCAGAACGGCATCGCTGAGAAGGAATCTGTCCGCCAGCGCGCCCGCGCCGTTTGCAAGGATGACCTTCTTCGCAAGACCCGCCGAGAAGCGGAGGATGCCCTCGGGCAGCTCGTTTTGATCGCCGCGCCGGACAAAAAGCTCCTCTGCTATCGAGTTGTAGCGCACTATCGGGCCCGCAATGCACTGGTGGAACAGCGCCGCGTAGAGTAGCACGTGCCAGTACGCCTTTTCGGCCTTGGCCTCGCCGCGGTAAAC
>DCGN01000161.1:2944-16618 GCA_002315275.1 Clostridiales bacterium UBA1777 | reverse complement strand
CCGAAGACGGAGCATATCATCCCGCTGTACTTGAAAAAGCCGATGAGGCCGAGGTTCACTGTGCACGCGAGGACGAGCCACAGCTTGCCTCCGTCCCTCGCGCCGGCAGCGCGGGCGCTTTCAACGCGCAGCGCAAACAACCAGTCGAACGCGGACATCGCCATAAGCAGAAGCACATACTTCGGCTCGCCCCAAGTGTAGAAGATGAGGGAAAAAACGAGCAGGCTTATGTTTTTGCCGCGCATCGTTCTGCACAGGAAGTACGCCGCGAGGCTCAGCGGCAGAAACGCATATAGAAACAAAAGGCTTGAAAAAACCATATCAGTCTCCCGAAAACGGCGGCACACTCCGTAATGTGCGCCCGAATATCCTTATTAATAATTAAATTATATCATACTGTATATTGTATCGCAACCGACAAAATGCGCTTCAAAGCGCGCGAAAAGGCCCCGACCGCAAAGTCGGAGCCTTCGGATTTTATTTATTATTGTATTCTCTCAGAGCGCGCTCTAAAACATCCATCGCGCCGTTGATGGCATCGCAGTTGATGACGTATGCGAGGCGCACCTCGTTTTTGCCCTTGCCGGGAGTCGCATAGAAGGGCTCGCCGCTTGCGAACATAACGGTCGCATCGCCTTCGAACTCCGTCAGCAGCCACATCTGGAACTTGTCCGCATCGTCAACGGGAAGCGTTGCCATGAGGTAGAACGCACCGTCCGGCATCTTGCACTGTACGCCGGGGATGGCCTGCAGGCGGGACACCATCGTGTCTCTTCTGCGCTTGTACTCTTCTCTGACCATCTCGAAATAATGCTCATCCACCGTGTAAAGAGCGGCGGCGGCTATCTGGTCGACAGTCGGCGGGCAGAGGCGCGCCTGACACCACTTCATCGCGTGATGCATGAACTCCATGTTCTTCGAGATCAGCACGCCGACGCGGGCGCCGCAGGCGGAGAAGCGCTTGGAAACAGAGTCAACTATTATGAGGTTCTGATCGTAGCCCTCGTACTGCAGAGCGGAGCGGAGTGGGCTGCCGTCATACACGAACTCTCTGTAGACCTCATCGCAGACGAGGAAAAGATCATGCTCCTTGGCAACGTCAAGCATGATGCGCATCTCCTCTTCGGTGAGGACGCAGCCCGTCGGGTTACCGGGATTGGTTACGAGGATGGCCTTGGTGTGCTCATTGATGCATGCCTCAACATGCTCTCTGACGGCGTAGCGGTAGCCGTTCTCGGGGGTGGTGGGCATGGGGCAGATCCTGCCGCCCGGAATCGTGACGAAGGTGCTGTAATTGGGGTAGAACGGCTCGGGGCAGATTATCTCGTCGCCCTCGTCAAGCAGAGCGTTTGCCGCGATGCAAAGCGCCTCGCTGCCGCCGGTGGTGGCGATGACCTCGCCCTTTTCAAGCTTCACGCCGAGCTTCACGTCGTAATAGCTCATAACGGCGTTGAGGTAGACCTCGAGACCCTCGGACGGGCCGTAGCCGACGGTTGCGGCATCGTAGCTTCTGAGAGCTTCCTTGTAGGCTGAGGGAGTGGCTATATCGGGGTTGCCTATATTAAGGCTGTATATCTTCTTGCCTGCCTTCTCCGCAGCGCGCGCATATGGCGCGAACTTGCGTATCGGAGAGAGCTGGCATCTGTCTATCTTTGATGAGAACTTCATTTGTTTAGGGCTCCTTAGAAACAGCATAAGGTAGTTTATATCACAAATCGCTCGGCTTTTCAACAGTTTTATCATATGTTTTTATCATCTATATCAGTTTTAACATTATTTTTTAAAAAATATCTGAAAAAATAAAGGGAAATACGGATTTGCGTCGTATAAGACTATTGAAAGGCGGTGAATGGGCATGGACTGTCCGAGGATACAGAGAGAACGGTTAGAGCATCTTATCGTTGGCCCGTACGGAGTTCTGGCTGAGAATTCAAAAGGGCGCGCGGAAAAGGAAGAAGAGTGCGATATCCGCACGTGCTTTCAGCGCGATGTTGACAGAATAACCCACTCCAAGTCCTTCCGCAGACTGAAGCACAAAACGCAGGTGTTCCTCCGCCCGGAGGGAGACCATTACCGCACGCGGCTGACGCACACGCTCGAGGTGAGCCGCCTCGCGAGGACGGTGGCGAGAGCGCTTTCCTTAAACGAGGATCTCACAGAGGCTATCGCGTTGGGGCATGACCTCGGCCATACGCCGTTCGGCCACGCCGGCGAGCGCGCATTAAATTCCATATATCCCGGCGGCTTCAAGCACTATGAGCAGAGCCTCCGCGTTGTGGACAAGCTCGAGCATGACGGAAAAGGCCTCAACCTCTGCTATGAAACGCGCATGGGTATTTTAAACCACACCCACGGTGCTCCCGACGATACGCGCGAGGCAACGGTCGTGCGTCTGTGTGACAGGATCGCCTACATAAACCATGATCTTGACGATTCCATCCGCGCCGGCATAGTCTCGGCGGACGAGGTGCCGTACATCATCCGCAGCAGCTGCGGCGAGCGCAACAGCGAAAGAATAAACGCGCTCATACACGATCTCATCATGAACAGCACGGGCGGTCAGCTCAGAATGAGCTCCGATATGCAGGAGGTCTTCGACTTCTTCCATAAGTATATGTACTCGGATATCTACAGGAACCCCGTTGCCAAGGCCGAGGAGAACAAGGTGGACGGTGTTATCTTCAAGCTGTATGAGCACTATATCGCCGACGCCGCAAGGCTGCCGGACGATATGCAGGGTGTCGTAGCCTCCGAGGGCATAGAGCGCGCCGCGGTCGACTATATTTCCGGCATGACGGACGGCTACGCCATGGAAAAATTCGGCGAGCTTTTCATCCCATTTGCCTGGACGGTGAAGTAATATGCAGTTTTCCGAAAATTTTCTGACGGAGCTTACCGACAGAAACGATATCGTTGACGTCGTTTCGCAGTACGTCCGCCTCGGCAAGAAGAGCGGGTCGAACATGTTCGGGCTCTGTCCGTTCCACAGCGAAAAAACGCCATCCTTTTCCGTATCGCCGGACAGGCAGATATATCACTGCTTCGGCTGCGGCAAGGGCGGCGGCGTGATAAATTTCATAATGGAGGTCGAGGGGCTGACGTTCCCCGAGGCTGTTGAGTTTCTCGCAAAGCGCGTGAATATGCCGATGCCCGAGCGCGAGAATTCCCGCGAGGAGCAGAAGAGAGCGCGTATGCTCGCTTTGAATAAGGATGCCGCGAGGTTCTTCTTTCAGGCTCTCGGCGAGCCCTCGGGTCAGGTTGCGAGAGACTATATGCAGAAGCGCCGCATCACTCCCGCCGTCGCGAAGACGTTCGGCCTCGGCTTTGCGCCCGACACGTGGGATGCGCTCAGAAACGCGATGCGCGCCAAGGGCTACACCGACCTTGAGATGTTTGACGCGGGTCTCGTCCGCAAGGGCAAGAACACCGGCTTTTATGACACGTTCCGCGGCAGGCTGATGTTCCCCGTTATCGACGTGCGCGGCAGCGTTATCGGCTTCTCCGGCCGTATTCTCGGAGACGGCGAGCCAAAGTATATGAACAGCCCCGAAACGCTTGTTTTCAACAAGAGCCGCAACCTTTTTGCCATGAATCTGGCTAAAAAGTCAAAAGCAGGGTACATTATATTATCTGAGGGCAATATCGATGTCGTGAGCCTGCATCAGGCAGGGTTCGACAGTGCGGTCGCCTCTCTCGGCACCTCGCTCACACCCGAGCAGGCACGGCTCATCTCCCGCTATACAAACGAGGTCATCATCGCGTATGACAGCGACGGCGCGGGCACGAAGGCCGCTCAGCGCGCTATCGGCATCCTCGAAAAGCTCGATCTCAAGGTGCGCGTGCTGCGCATGACCGGTGCAAAGGATCCGGACGAGTTCATAAAGCTCAAGGGCGCGGAGGCGTTCCGGCAGATACTCGAGGGCTCGCAGGATCAGCTCGATTACAGGCTCAAAACGGTGACGGATAAATACGATCTGACGGCTGACGATCAGAAGGTCGCTTTTCTGAAGGAGGCCACGGAGCTTCTCGCAAAGCTCCCCGGTGCCGTTGAAAGGCAGGTATACGCGATGCGCGTTGCCGCCTTGGCAGGCATCACGGCAGATGCCGTTGCCTCCGAGGTAGAGCGTCGGCGCAAGGCGATCCTCTCCAAGGCCAGAACGGAGCAGTCCCGCCGGCTGACGATGCCCGAAAGGCAGGCTCAGCCCGCGCAAAAGGCGCTCCGCTATGACGATCCCGCTTCGGCCGTCGCCGAGGAGGGCATAATCAGGCTCCTCTATCTTGAGCCCTCTCTCGCGGGCACGCCCTCCCTCCCCGATCCGTCCGAGTTTACCGCTCCCGCTCTGGGACACATCTACTCCGTCATCCTCACGCGCCTTCGCGCAGGCGGCGCCATGAGCACCACGGCGCTGTCCGGCGAGCTGACGGGCGAGGAAATGAGCTTACTGGTATCTCTTCTGCAAAAGCCGGAGGTGCTGAAAAACAGTGCGCAGGCTCTGCAGGACTACATAAACAGGATACATTCCGGCAAGGCGGGCGCGAGCAGCGCCGAGGATCTGCTGGCACTTCAGGAAAAATACAGAAAATCTAAAGGATATGAGGTATAAGCAATGACTAAAGAACTCGAAAACATGACAGCCGAAGAGCTTGAAGACGCAGCAGCCGCCCTCCTCGCGGAGGCAGACGCGGCAGAAGCAGTCGAGATTCCCGAAGCAGCCGAGGCTGCCGAGAAGAAGCCCTCCAAGAAAAAGGGCTCTCACACCGCGCAGTCCAAGGCTCCCGATGAGCCTCAGAAGACCCCCGAGGAGCGTCTTGCGGCTCTGTTCGAAAAGGGCAAGAAGGCCGGCAAGCTCACAGTCAAGGAGCTTGAGGTTCTCGAGGAGATGAATCTCGACGGCGAGGTAATAGACAAGTTCTACGATTCTCTCGAGGCAAACGGTATCGATGTTGATGTCGGCGTTTCCGACCTGCTCCCGCCTCTGAGCGACGATATTCTCCCCGAGGTCGACGAGCTTGCCGATATCGAGGAGGTCACCGAGGAGGAGATAAACGATACCGACGCTTACGCCGATACTCTCTCCACCGATGACCCTGTCAGAATGTACCTCAAGGAGATCGGTAAGGTGCAGCTCCTCTCTCCCGATGAGGAGGTAGACCTTGCAAAGCGCATGAGCGAGGGCGACGATGAGGCGAAGCACCGTATGACAGAGGCCAACCTCCGTCTCGTTGTCTCCATCGCAAAGCGCTATGTCGGCCGCGGCATGCTGTTCCTCGACCTTATTCAGGAGGGCAACCTCGGCCTTATCAAGGCCGTTGAGAAGTTCGACCATACCAAGGGCTACAAGTTCTCCACCTACGCCACATGGTGGATCCGTCAGGCCATCACCCGCGCCATCGCCGATCAGGCCAGAACCATCCGTATCCCCGTTCACATGGTAGAGACAATAAACAAGACCATCCGCGTATCCCGCCAGCTTCTGCAGGAGCTCGGCCACGATCCCTCTGCGGAGGAGATAGCCGAGGTCATGGATATGCCCGTTGACAAGGTCCGCGATATCCTCAAGATCGCTCAGGAGCCCGTCTCCCTCGAGACGCCTATCGGCGAGGAGGAGGATTCCCACCTCGGCGACTTCATCCCCGATGAGGATGCCTCCGAGCCCGCAGATGCCGCTTCCTTCTCCCTGCTGCGCGAGCAGCTCGAGGAGGTGCTCGACACTCTCGCCCCCAGAGAGAAGAAGGTGCTTGAGCTGCGCTTCGGCATGATTGACGGCCGCAGCCGCACGCTCGAGGAGGTCGGCAAGGAGTTCAACGTCACCCGTGAGCGCATCCGCCAGATCGAGGCCAAGGCGCTGAGAAAGCTCCGCCATCCCTCCCGCTCCAAGAAGCTCAAGGATTTCCTCAACTGAGGTAATTACGATGAGATTTGATTTTGAAACTATGGCCGACCGCACGGGCCTGAGCTCCGTCGCGGCAGAGATCGTCCCGTGGAACGAGACAGTCGATGAAGGTGTCGGGCCCATCCCGATGTGGATAGCGGACATGAGCTTTGTCGAAGCGCCGTGCGTCGTTGATGCCATCAAGGCCCGCCTCGAAAGGCCGACCTTCGGCTACTTCTCCCTCAGCGATGAATATTATAACAGCATCATCTCGTGGCAGGCGCGCCGCAACGGCGTTGAAGGCCTCACGAAGGACGATATCGGCTATGAAAACGGCGTTCTCGGCGGCGTTGCCTCGGCGGTCACCGCGTTTACCGCTCCCGGCGACAGGATTCTCATCCACTCCCCTACATACGTCGGCTTCACGCATACGCTTAACGATCTCGGCCGCGTAATAGTCCACTCCCCGCTCGCGCGCGACGAAAACGGTGTCTGGCGCATGGACTATGAGGACATGGACAGACGCATTAAGGAAAATTCCATCCACTTTGCCATCTTCTGCTCCCCGCACAATCCCTGCGGGCGCGTATGGGAGCGTTGGGAGATCGAAAAGGCCATGGAGGTCTACGCCGCGAACGACTGCATCGTCATCTCCGACGAGATATGGTCGGACATCATCATGCCCGGTCATAAGCATATTCCGACGCAGTCCGTCTCGAAGGACGCGAGAAACCGTGTTATCGCGTTCTACGCGCCGAGCAAGACGTTCTCTCTCGCGGGGCTTGTCGGATCCTACCACATAATATACAGCAAGTACCTGCGCGAAAGAGTCGGCCGCGTGAGCGAGTCGACCCACTATAACGACTGCAACGTGCTCTCGATGGCGGCGCTCGTCGGTGCCTTCGGCAAGGAGGGCGAGGCTTGGGCAGACGAGATGCTTGCCGTGATAGACGAAAACTTTGCATATGCCTGCGATTTTATATCCGAAAACTTCCCCGAGGTAAAGGTCATGCGCCCGGAGGGAACATACATGCTGTTCCTCGACGTGGGTGACTGGTGCGATAAGCACGGCGTAGAGTTCCGCGAGCTCTGCGGAAGAGGTGTACATGCGGGCGTTATCTGGCAGAACGGCGAGCAGTTTATCTATCCCCGCTCCATCAGAATGAACCTCTCCCTGCCAAAGGCCAAGCTTATAGAGGCATTCGACAGGCTCAAGGCCAAGGCGTTTATCTGATATAACAGCAGAAGCCCAAAGCACCCGGAAATGCGACCATTTCCGGGTGCTTTCAAATTGGCCTCCTCATTTCGGAAGCGTGACGGTGAATTTCGTGAAATCGTCCTCGCTCTCGGCGAAGACCGTGCCTCCGTGCAGCCCGACAACGGAGCGGACTATCGCAAGGCCGATGCCGTTTCCCTTCGTGGCGCGGGAATCGTCCCCCTGATAGAACTTGTCCCATATATGCGGTAGCTTCTCCTTCGGGATGCGGCTGCCCGTATTGGAAACGGTGACGGTTATCTCCCCGTCCTTTTCCTTTGCCGATAGGCCGACCGTGCCGCCGTCCGGAGTGAACTTGAGGGCGTTATCCAGCAGATTCAGCCACACCTCATGGAGAAGCTCCTCGTTTGCGTTTATCTCATACTCGTCAAGGTCGATGTCGAGGTCGATATTCCTGCGCGTCCACGCCTCGTCGAGCGTTAAGATGCAGGTGCGAAGCTGCTCGGAGAGGTTATAGCGCTTCACGTCCGTGAGGATAGTCTGATTTTCGATCTTCGTCATGCGCAGGACGTTCGTCGCCATTGATGAAAGGCGCATCGACTCGTCCTCGATTATCTCGAGGTATTCCCGCTTCTCTGCATCGGAGAGGTCGCCGCTGCGAAGAAGCTTTGCGAAGCCCGCGATGGACACTATCGGCGTTTTGAACTCATGCGAAAACGAGTTTATGAAGTCGGAGCGGAGCATCTGCGTGCCCTCGAGCTCGGATGCCATCGTGTTGAACGCGTCCGTAAGCTCTTTGACGGCAGGATTGCGTGAGAACACCTTGCCGAAGCTTATGCGCGTTTTGAAATCTCCTCCCGCGAGGCGGTTCATCGCGTTGATAAGCGTGTTCATCGGCTTTGTAATTATCCTTCCGAGGAAGAACACCATCACCGCGCCTATGATAACGCTTATGAGCGCCATTATCGCGAGAAGCGAATAGGTGCTGCTGCGGTCAAGGTCTATGGCAGCGGTAACGCCGAAGTGAACGAGCAGCATCGATATGCCGAGGCCGACAGCGACAGTGGCAAGCAGCGCCGCAAAGACTACCGCGCTCAGCAGTACCGTCAGAGCAAAGCGCCGGCGCTGCTCTTTGTTATTCCTTTTCATACGTGCTTCACCGCCTTATAGCCGAGTCCGCGCACGCTCACTATCTCGAACTCGCTCCAGCCCTCAAAGCGCTTACGCAATCGGCCTATATGCACCGTCACCGTCTCCCAGCCGCTGTCGCTGTCCGCGCCCCATATCTCGTCCATCAGCTGAATGCGCGTGAATATCTTTCCGGGGTATGACAGCAGCTTGTACAGCAGCAGGAACTCCTTCTGCGGGAGCTTCTGCTCCTCGTCTCCGCGCCTGACCGACAGCCCGTCATAATCGATGATCACGTCGCCGATGACGATCCTTCTCTCGCTGACTATCTTCGCCCTTCTGAGAAGCGCCTTTATGCGAAGGAGCATCTCCTCGGTGTCAACGGGCTTTGCCATATAATCGTCCGTGCCGACGAGGAAGCCGAGCTTCTTGTCCTCGGGAAGCTGCTTTGCGGACACCATGAGGACAGGCAGATCGTTCTGCGCCTCGCGAAGCTGCCGCGTGAACTCATAGCCGTCCATGCGAGGCATCATTATATCCAGCACGGCAAGGTCTATATGCGTATTGTCCATTATTTCAAGCGCAGCCTCGCCGTCCTCCGCGAGAGAAACGGTATAGTTTTCCCGCTCAAGCACGGCCTTCATCAGTCTGCGCGTGTTCTTATCGTCATCCACAACAAGGATATGGAACATACCGGTCACTTCCTTTTCTGATTCCGAAGAGATTGTAGCACAGAAATATAAACATACTGTAAAAGACGCAAAAGCAAGGGCACCCTTTTCGGATGCCCTTGAGATATTTATATCAGCCGAGCTTTTCCATCTCGTCGATCAGCTCGCCGAAGAGCTTGAGAGCGGAATTCACGGGAGCGGGGGTGCTCATATCCACGCCCGCGAGCTTCAGCAGGGAGATCGGGTCTGCGCTCGAGCCGCCGGAGAGGAACTTCTTATAGTCCTTGACTGCCGGCTCGCCCTCGCTGAGGATGCGCTCCGCGATAGCGACAGCGGCGGAGAAGCCCGTTGCATACTGGAACACATAGTAGTTATAGAAGAAGTGCGGGATCCTTGCCCACTCGAGGCCTATCTCCTCGTCAACGTTCATATCGGGGCCGAAGTAGAGCTTGTTCAGCTCATGATACTTCTCGCAGAGAGCGTCGGCCGTGAGCGTCTGGCCGGCCTCGGACATCCTGCCCATCTCGAGCTCAAACTCGGCAAACATCGTCTGGCGGTAGAGCGTGGACTTGAAGGACTCGAGGAAGTGGTTGATGAGGAACGCTCTCTCGGCCTTGTCCTCGGTGTTATTGAGAAGGTAGCGCATCAAAAGCACCTCGTTGCAGGTAGATGCGACCTCGGCGACGAAGATCACGTATCCGCTCGTGTTGACGGGCTGATGCTTCTCACTGTGCACGCTGTGGAGGGAGTGACCCATCTCGTGAGCGAGGGTGAACATATCGTCAAGCCTCTCCTTGTAGTTGAGTAGGACGTAGGGGTGAGGCCTGCAGACGTCGGTGGAGTATGCGCCGCCGCGCTTGCCCTCGTTTTCGTATACGTCGATCCAGCGGTGATCAAAGCCGTCCTTAAGCATATCGGTGTAGTCCTCGCCGAGGACTGCGAGAGCCTTCAGAACGGTCTCCTTTGCGTCCTCAAACTTCACCCTGCCGAAGGCATCCTTAACAATGGGCATGTAGACATCGTACATATGCAGCTCGTCCACTCCGAGGAGCTTCTTGCGCAGAGTTACATAGCGGTGCATCTTGTCCATATTCTGATGGACGGCCTCGATCAGGTTGAGATATACGGGCACGGGGACCTCGGTATTGTCGAGCGAGGCCTCGATAGTGCTTTGGTACTTTCTCGCGTCGGCAAAGAATCTCAGCTGCTTGAACTGATAGTCAAGCGTTGTGGCAACGGTGTTCTTGAAATCGCCGTAGCGGTTATAGAAGGCCTTGAAGGCGTTCTCGCGGAGCACTCTGTCCTCGCTCATCTCGAGGGGCACGAAGCTGCCGTTCGTGAGCTGGTGGGCTTCGCCTGCTGCGTCAAGCACGTCGGGGAACTTTAGATCGGCGTTTCTGAGAATGCCGCCTATCTCGTCGGGTGCGGCAGCCATCTCGCCTGCCGCGGCGAGGAGCTTTTCCTCTGCGGGGGAGAGAATGTGCGCAGCCATGCGGCGAACGTCATAGATGGAGCGCTTGTAGGTCTCAAGCTCGGGCTGTACGATATAGAAGAGGTTGACTTTGTCCTCGTCCATCGCCATTATCTCTGTCTTTGCGAAGGCCGCTGCGCCGCTGATGGCGACGTAGGTGTTCATGGCCTTGCCCTTCATATCCTGATAGAAGCCGTTGCCGGTGTCCTGATCGCTCTTGCAGCTTGCGTAGCCAAAGAGGGCGCTCATTATGACCTGCAGCTCGTCCGAAAGGCGGAACCACTCAAGCAGCGTCTCGGCGCTCTCTGCAAGCCTGCCCTTGAAGGATTCTATCTTTTCGGGCAGCTTCTTCAGCTCGTCGTTCTCGGCAAACCATGCCTCGTCGGACGGGAAGATGTCCGCAAGGTTCCAGGTGTATTCTTCTTTTACCTCGCTGCGGGGAAGTATCTTTTCGCTCATGTTGAAATAACCTCCGTTATTGATATTCTTTTCTTATTATAGCTTGTACACGGCAGGAATACAACGAGGAGATTTCACTTTTTTGCGCGGGCGCAGATAGCTGTTGCAAAATCATCAATAAATGATAGAATAGCTGTAAATCTGTTAACAGGAGAATATGATATGAAATTTCAGGATATGCCATACGCAAGACCGGACGGCGATGCTGTCAAGGCCGCTTTTGCCGCGCTCACGGATGAGCTCAGAGCCGCAAATACCTTTGAGGAGGCCGACAGGGTGTTCCTCGCCTATCAGCAGGAGCAGAGCCATTTCGGCACGGTGCTGCGCCTCGCCATGTTCCGCCACGATATCGACACGCGTGACGAGTTCTATACGGCCGAGCGCGAATTTTTTGATGATCTTCTCCCCGAGCTGATGGGCTATGAGAAGGCATGGAACATCGCGCTGCTCGAAAGCCCCTTCAGAGCCGACTTCGAGAAGAAGTACAACCGCGTGTTCCTCCTGAACGCCGAGATAGCTCTCGGTACGTTCGCCCCCGAGATAGTTGAGGATATGCAGAAGGAAAACGCACTCACAAATGAATATTCCAAGCTGCTTGCCACGGCAAAGATTCCGTTTGAGGGTAAGGAGTACACGCTCGCGCAGATGGAGCCCTTCATGGAGGATGCCGACGATGCCCGCCGCCTCTCCGCGTGGATGGCAACGGGTCAGTGGTATGCCGACAATCAGCCCCGCCTCAACGCCATTTATGACGAGCTCGTCAAGCTGCGCGACGGCATGGGCAAGAAGCTCGGCGGCAAGGATTACACCGACCTCGGCTACCGCCGCATGAACCGCAACTGCTACACCCGCGAGGATGTTGAAAAGTTCCGCGCCGCCGTGAGAAAGTACGTTGTCCCCGTGGCCGACTCTATCTACAGAGAGCAGGCAAAGCGCCTCGGCGTTTCCTATCCGCTCTCCTTTGCGGATGTATCCCTCATGTTCCGCTCCGGCAACCCCGTACCCTGCGGCACGGCTGACGACATTTTAAACGAGGCTCGCGGATTCTACCACGCTCTCAGCCCCGAGACGGCGGAGTTTATCGACGCCATGCTCGAAAACGGCACGATGGACGTTCTCGCAAAGGACGGCAAGGCCGGCGGCGGCTACTGCGATCTCATTCCCGATTACAAGATCCCCTTCATCTTCGCAAACTTCAACGGAACGAGCGGCGACGTTGAGACGGTCACCCATGAGGCAGGCCACGCCTTCGCATTCTGGATGAGCCGCAATATTCTCCCTCTCGACAGCATGGATCCCTCTCTCGAGGCCTGCGAGGTACACTCGATGTCGATGGAGTTCTTCGCATGGATGTGGGCGGATAGGTTCTACGGAAAGGACATCGTGAAGTTCCGCTACTCGCATCTTGCGGGCAGCCTCACCTTTATCCCCTACGGCACGCTCGTTGACCATTTCCAGCACGAGATGTACGATCACCCCGAGCTCACTCCCGCCGAGCGCCACGCCGTATGGAAGAAGCTCATGGGCGAGTATATGCCGTGGCTCAGACTTGACGGCGATATACCCTTCTTCTCCGAGGGCAAGCACTGGCAGCTCAAGCACCACATTTACGAGGCGCCATATTATTACATAGACTACTGCCTCGCCTCCGCCATATCCCTGCAGTTCTGGGCTCTTATTCAGCAGGACGAAAAGGCCGCATGGGAGCGCTACATGAAGTACACCGTCCCCGGCGGCACGATGACGTTCACGGAGCTTCTCGCAAACGCCGACCTTATGAGCCCCTTCGGCGATGACTGCCTCAGGCTCGTATGCGAGAAGGCATCCGAGTGGCTCGATAATTACGACCTCGGCGATATAAAATAAACTTTACTTTCCGCGAAACTTTTTATAAAACGCGCCGTCATATCAGGCGAGGACAATAATTTACCGGAGGTAAATGAAAATGAAAAAAACGATAGCTCTTATTCTCACTCTTCTGATGGTATTCTCTCTCTGCGCGTGCGGCGCAGGCGCGAAGTCTACCGCGGCGATGTATGACACCGCCGTCCCCGCCGAAGCTCCCGCTGCTGCCTATGAGATGGCCGAGGAGGAGTCGGCGTACGGTCTTTCCTCCGCAAACGGCACGGCCGATGCCATGGCCGGTGCCGACGATGCCGATCTCAGCGCATCCGACACCTTAGACCCCGAGAAGATAATCTACTCCGCAAACGCCACAGTCGAGACGACCGAGTTTGACAAGACGATCGACGGTCTCAACGCCATGGTGTCCGAGCTCGGCGGCTTCATCGAGTCGAGCAGCCTGAGCGGGTCAAACTACTACAGCACCTCCCGCGGCTACGACTCCAACCGCTACGCAAGCTACACGATCCGCATCCCCAGCAAGTACTTCTCACAGATGATGAACAGCCTCTCCACTCTCGGCAACGTGCCCTATACATACACCTACTCCGAGAACATCTCCGCGCAGTACTATGACACCAAGGCCCGCCTTGAGGCTTATCAGACTCAAGAGGACAGGCTCGTCGAGATGATGTCCGTCGCGGAGACGGTCGAGGACATCATCACCATCGAGGACAGACTCACGGAGCTGCGCTATAAGATTGAGAGCCTGCAATCCTCTCTGAACAACTGGGACCGTCAGGTGAGCTACAGCTCGATAAACCTTGAGGTTCAGGAGGTCGCTGTCTACACGCCCGAGACGGCTATGACCTACGGCGATCAGCTCGCTCTCGCGTTTAAGACGGGGCTTGAAAACGCCGGGAGATTCTTCAGACAGCTGCTTATCGACGTTCTTTCCGCCCTGCCCGTGCTCGTATTCCTCGTGATAGTCGCTGTGATAGTGATCGTTTCCGT
>DCGN01000161.1:0-2906 GCA_002315275.1 Clostridiales bacterium UBA1777 | reverse complement strand
GCTGCCGCCGCGGAAAATACAGACAAGAAATAACACCTCTTCCGAATTGCCCCGTCCCTTGTGAGAAAGGGCGGGGCAGCTTCTTATTTAACTTTGAGTTTTCTGTACATTCCGCACTTGCCGTGCTATAATAAAAGCACTCATTTTACGGGGGAATACCGATGAAGATCCTTATCGCAGGTGCCGGCAAGGTGGGGCGTTCCGCGGCAGGAATGCTCTCCTCAGACGGGCACGATATAACCTTGATAGATAAAGACAGCGCCGTCATCTCCGACGTGTCGAACGCGTTGGACGTTATATGCTTTGAGGGCTCGGCAACGAGTCCCGAGGCTCTCACCGAGGCGGGCGTCGCGGAGGCAGATCTCTTCATGGCCGCCACGGAGCTTGACGAGGTGAACATGATAAGCGGCATCGCAGCTTCAAAGCTCGGCGCGAAGCACGTCGTCGCAAGAATACGCAATCCCGAGTACCTCTCGCAGACGGCGTTTCTGACAAGCGCCTTCGGCCTCGACGAGGTGATCAACCCCGAATACGAATGCGCAAAGGAGATAGCCCGCATCCTGCGCTTCCCCGGTGCGCTCGGAGTTGACGCGTTCTCGAAGGGCGAGCTTGAGCTCGTGGAGGTCCGCATAACGGACGGCAGCCTCTTAAACGGCCTCGTCCTGCGCGATTTTCACTCGCGCTTTTCCGCGGGCGTTCTCGTGTGCGCCGTAAACCGCGGCGGCAAGGTCACTATCCCGAACGGCGATTTCACGCTGCTCGCGGGTGACAGGGCACACGTCATAGGCTCGGTCGCACAGCTTCGTAAATTCTTCCCCGCGGCAAGGCTGTCCTCCCGCCCGGTGAAAACCGTCATGATAATGGGCGGCGGCAGGATAGCGGCTTATCTCGCGCAGATGCTCCGCGACGACGGCATCTCGGTCACGGTCATAGAAAAAGACCGCGCACGCTGCGATGAGCTCTGCGCCCTCGCTCCCTACGCTCAGATAATCTGCGGAGACGGCACGCAGAGCACCGTTCTGCACGATGAGGGGCTCGATGCCACCGATGCCTTTGTCTCCCTCACGGGCGATGACGACTATAATATAATAACCTCTATGTACGCGCGTCATTGCGGTGTCGGCAAGGTCATCACGAAGGTGAACCGCAGCCACTTCCGCGATATGCTCGATGCCGCCGGGCTCGACTGCATCGTCACGCCGCGCGAGCTCGTGGCGCAGCAGATAACGCGCTACGCGAGATCCCTGAGCGGCGCTATGGACAGCAGCATCGAATCGCTCTACCGCCTCGCGGACGCGCAGGCCGAGGCGCTGGAGTTCGCCGTGAGCGAGGGCTCCGCCTGCACGGGCAAGCCCCTGAAGGAGCTGAAGCTGCGGCAGGGCATACTCATAAGCGCACTCATCCGCGGCGGGGACTGCCTTATCCCGAACGGCGGCACGGTCATTCTGCCCGGTGATCACGTTGTTCTCATCAGCGCGGCGGGCAGGGTGAAGGATCTTGATTCTGTTATAAACAGGTAGCAAAAGTCTCTCTCAGGTTGCTTAGTGAACATAATATTTTTGTGCTTGCAAATTTAAATCTTTTGTAGTACAATCTTTCGCGGTGGCAGACGGTGCAAATCGTCTGCCACTATATTTTGTGGTCGGATTGGTTACAATTCGGTAAAATTATCTATATATAGTCTTTTTCGCTTGACATGAGGGCTAAGTAATGTTATCCTAAGCACGTTCCGAAAGGAAGGGGGGGTACCATGAAGCTGTCGGGTCTGCAAAAGTTGACATTGCTCGATTATCCCGGCCACGTGGCCTGCACGGTGTTCACCGCAGGATGCAATTTTCGCTGTCCCTTCTGCCACAACGCAGGGCTCGTCCTTCCCGAAAGGGAGCGCGATGAGTTTGACGAGGAGTACATTCTCTCGTTTCTCAAAAAGCGCATAGGCGTGCTGGACGGCGTTGCGATAACCGGCGGCGAGCCTCTCATCCATGCGGACATTCCGCAGTTCCTTGAGAAGATCAAGGCCATGGGCTATAAGATAAAGCTCGATCATAACGGCACTCAGCCCGGGAGGCTGCAATATCTTGTGGAAAACGGTCTGGTCGACAGGGTCGCGATGGACATTAAAAACGGCCCCTCGCACTACGCCGCAACGGCCGGCCTCGAAAAGATCGACATGGATGCGATAACCCGCTCGAAGGAGCTTCTCCTCTCCGGCAAGGTGGAATATGAATTCCGCACCACGGTAGTCAAAGGCATACACACCCGCGAAAGCCTCATTGAAGCCGCGCAATGGATAAGCGGCGCGAAGGAATATTATCTGCAGCAATTCAAGGACTCGGGCGATATCCTCGATATGACCGGCCTCGGGTCTTACTCGGACGAAGAAATGCGCACTCTGCTCTCCGCCGTGCGGGAATATCTCCCCGTGGCCGAGCTGAGAGGCGTTTGATAAGAGAAAAGAACACAATATATAGGAGGAAACCCAATGTATCAGGTAGTAAAGAGAGACGGCAAAATAGTTGATTTTAATATCTCCAAGATAGCCGACGCCATCAAGAAGGCTTTCGAGGCCACGGAGACTGAATATAACGACGATGTTATTGATTTTCTTGCGCTGAAGGTCTCCGCAGACTTTCTCACCAAGATTAAGAACAGCCAGGTCGCTGTTGAAGACATTCAGGACAGCGTTGAGGCAGTCCTCTCCCGCGGCGGCTACGAGGCCGTTGCCAAGGCATACATTCTCTACCGTAAGCAGAGGGAGAAGCTCCGCAGCACCAAGACCACTTACCTCAACTACAAGGACACCGTTGATAAGTACCTCAACATCGAGGACTGGCGCGTCAAGGAAAATTCCACCGTCACCTACTCCGTCGGCGGTCTTATCCTCTCCAACTCCGGCGCCATCACCG